>NZ_JBEZYF010000019.1:0-141740 GCF_040638415.1 Kribbella sp. NPDC026596
GACTCTGTTGTCTGTTTCTGGGACGCTGCGGATCACTCGGCGCGTTCGGCGGCTTCGAACCAGGCGGTTTCGAGTTCGCCGCGTTCGTCGGCGAGCTTGCGCAGCTCGGCGTCCAGCTCGGCCAGCCGCTCGTAGTCGCTGGCGCTGACGGCCAGCTGGTCGTGCAGCTTCGCCTCCGCCTCGGTGAGCCGGGAGAGCTGGCGTTCGATCCGGTTGAGTTCTTTCTTCGCCGCCCGGGCCGCTGCCGCGTCAACCACCGGTCGATCATCAACCGCGGAATTCCCGGCCGGCGCCAAATCATTGGACACCGCCGGTTGCGGTGTCAACGCATTCGACGGCGTACGCCGCGGAATTCCGGTGACGAGTTCCTCGAGATACTGATCGACACCCCGAGGCAGATGCCGGACCCGCCCGTCGCCCATGATCGTATACACCATGTCACTGACCCGTTCGAGGAAGTAACGGTCGTGCGTGACGGTGACGACAACACCGGGCCAGCTGTCCAGAAAGTCCTCCAGGACGGTCAGCGTTTCGACGTCGAGATCGTTGGTGGGCTCGTCGAGGATCAACACGTTCGGCTCGTCCAAGAGGATCCGCAGCAACTGCAGGCGGCGCCGTTCGCCACCGGACAGATCCGAGATCCGCGTGGTCAGCTTGTCGCCGGTGAACCCGAACCGCTCGAGCAGTTGCGATGACGTGAGCTCGCCGCCGCGCCCGGCGAGGGCCGCCGTACGACGAATCGCGGTGATGTGCTCCAGCACCGTCGCCGAGCCGTCGATCTCCTCGAGGGTCTGCGACAGGTTGGCGATCCGGACGGTCTTGCCCTGCTTGACCACGCCGCGGTCAGGTGCGAGCTGTCCGGTCATGACCTTCAAGAACGTGGTCTTGCCGGCACCGTTCGGACCGAGCAGCCCGATCCGGTCCGCCGGACCGAGCCGGAACGTGACGTGGTCGAACATCACCCGGTCGCCGAAGCTGAGGCTCATGTCCTCGACGTCGAACACGTCCTTGCCGAGGCGGGCGGTCGCCAGCTGGGACAGGGCGAGCTTGTCGCGCGGCGCCGGCTCGTCCTCGATCAGCGCGTTGGCGGCCTCGATCCGGAACTTCGGCTTGGTGCTGCGGGCCGGTGCGCCGCGACGCAGCCAGGCGAGCTCCTTCTTCAGGAGGTTCTGCCGCTTCGTCTCTGTTACCTGTGCGCTCCGGGCCCGCTCCGCCTTCGCGAGGACGTAGGCCGCATAACCACCGTCGTACGACGTGACCCGGCCGTCCTGCACCTCCCACGTCTCGTTGCACACCGCGTCCAGGAACCAGCGGTCGTGGGTCACGACGACGAGCGCACCGGCCCGGTCGACCACGTGGTCGGCGAGCCAGTTGACCGCTTCGATATCGAGGTGGTTGGTGGGCTCGTCGAGGATCAGCAGGTCGACCTCGGTCAGCAGCAGCCTGGCCAGGGACGCGCGCCGGCGCTCACCACCGCTCAGGGTGCCGATCAGCGCTTGGTGATCCACTCCGCCGAGCAAGTGCTCCATCACCGACCGCGCGCGCGGGTCCGCGGCCCACGTGTACGTCTCGACATCTCCGAGGACCGCGTGCAGCACGGTCTGCTCCGGATCGAGATCGTCGCTCTGCCCGAGGTACCCGAGCCGCAGGTCCCGGTTGTGAGTGATTCGTCCACTGTCGGCCTCCTCTCGCCGAGCGAGGAGCCGGAGAAGCGTCGACTTGCCGTCGCCGTTTCGCCCGACCACGCCGACGCGCTCACCCCGGCCGATGCCGAGGCTGACTGAGTCGAGGAGTGTCCGAGTACCGAAGCCTTTGGAAACGGCTTCCAGATTGACCAAGTTAGGTGCCGCCATAACGCGCCCCAGGGTAGCTGACCGGAGCCCGCATGCCAGGATCGTCCACGTGCTGACTCCTGCCTGGCTCGACGGGCTGGCCCTGGGTGACGCGATCTCGGCCGATTCCGTGGAAGGCGGCTACGCCAGCAGGACCTACCGCGTCCGTACGTCGCTCGGCCGGTCGGTGATCGTGAAGACGCAGACCGAGCTGCCGCCCGACCTCTACGCCCGGGAGGCCGACGGCCTGGACGCACTGCGGTCGCCCGGTGCGTTCGCCGTACCCGAAGTGCTCCGCGTCACGCCGACCTTCATCGTCCTCGCAGACTTCGGTACATCGTCCCCGTCGCCCACCTACTGGGAGAACGCCGGCCGCGCACTGGCTCGCCAGCACCAGCAGACCGCTGACAAATTCGGATACCACCACGACAACTACCTCGGCGTACTCCCCCAGCGGAACCCGTGGAGCACCGACGGCCACACCTTCTTCGCCGAGCACCGCCTGCTCCGCTACCTCGAGGTCCCCAACTGCTACAACGCCTTGTCCGCTGACGATCGCCGCCGCCTCGAACGGGTAGCCAACCGCCTCCCCAACCTCGTCCCCAGCCAGCCGCCGTCCCTCCTGCACGGCGACCTTTGGCACGGCAATCTCCTCCCCACTCCCGAGGGTTACCCCGCGTTGATCGATCCGGCCGTCTACTACGGCTGGGCCGAAGCCGAGCTCTCGATGCTGCACGGCTGCGGCAACATCCCGGACACCTTGTACGACGCCTACCAGGAGGTCCGCCCTTTGGCCCCGGGCTGGCGGGACCGACTGCCGCTCCTCCACCTCCGCGAACACCTCTGCGTCACCGCTCACTTCACCGACTCCGCGACCGCGGTGGAGAAGATCCACGCCACCCTCGCGCACTTCGCCTGACGGGTTCAGGCCTGGTTGAGGTGGAGCAGGTACTGCTTCTGGTTGAGCGGATTGCCGTCGGTCCGGGTGCGGGTGGGCGGGGTCCCGGGGACGGACTGGTAGGTGGTTTCCGTGGGCGTCAGGATGCCTTCGCCGTGGGTCTGCCCGGGGAGGTGGGTCTCGAACGGGTGGATCGTGGCGGCCGGAATGGTGCCTTCCAGGCGAGCGCGCGTGGGGTGGATCGTGGTCTGCTCCACCACCGCCCGGGACTCGGCCAGCAACGACAGGACTCGGGCGACGGAGTCGGGTGGGATGTCGAGCTCGAAATGGCTGACGGGCTCGAGCACCGTGGTGCCCGCGGCCTCGATGGCCTGCATCAGGACGAGCGGGACGAGACGGCGGAAGTCCGACGCGACCGTGACAGGGCTGCTGTAGGCGGTGTGGGTGAGGTCGATCCGGCAGTTCGGGATCTCCCAGCCGTACAGGCTCTGGTGCAGGGTCTGGCGGACCGTCTCCTCGATCGCGGTATGGAAAGCGCGAGGCAGGCCACCCAGCTCGACCTCCAGGTTGTACGCAATGCCCTCTGCCAGCGGTGAGACCCGGAACCCGACACCCGCCGCCCAGAGGTTGTCGGGGGCACCGATCTCCCGGTACGCCGCTCCGACACCATCCAACCGCTCGATATGGATCGGCGTGGTCTCACTGAAGGCGACCTGCAGTCCGTACTCCGTTTCGAGCAGAGACGCGATCACCTCCTTCTGCACCTCGCCGTACAGGCTGACGGTGATGTCGTCGGCCTTCCGGACCCGGATCAGCGGATCCTGCTCGGCGAGCTGGGTCAGGGCCTGGAACAGCTTGACGCGATCACGAGCACTCACGACGGTCTCGAGCGTCGGCGGCGAGAACAGCCGGCCGACACCCTGCGCGGGGACGCCGAGCTGATCGCCGATCCGGATGTCCTTCAGTCCCCGCAACGCCACGATCTGGCCCGCCTCGGCGCGCTCGACCGTCCGCCGCGCGCCGCGCTCGAACAGCTCCACCGCGGTCGGCCGTGCCTCGTACGACGGACCTTCCGCCGGGTGCACGTGGACGTACGCGCGGGCCGAGAGCGAGCCGGCGAAGATCCGGGCCGACGCGACCTTCTGCCCGGCAGACGCTCGCTCGACCTTGAACACCCTTGCCCGCAAGGCATTTGAAGGCGAGTCGGATGCCCTGGGCAACCACGACTGGATCCCCGCGATCAGCTCGTCGATTCCGTCCCCGGTCATCGCGGACCCGAAGTACACCGGGTGGACCTGAGCGGCCGCCACCTGCCGCCGCAGCTCGGCGGCGTAGTCGTCGGCCGACAGACTGTCGTCCAGGTAGCCGGTCAGGATCTCGTCGTTGTGCTCGGCAAGCAATTCGCCAAGTGCCTTGTTCTGCAGGGGAAACGGCACGAACCGTGCCGACCGCTGGCCGAGATCCTCGACCGACCCCATCGGTACGGCGGCGGGAGTCAGCAACCGCGCGATGTCCGCGAGCAGCTCGTCGTACCGCGCACCGACCCGGTCGATCTTGTTCACGAACAGACAGGTCGGGATGCGCAGCCGGGTCAGCGTGCGCATCAGCAGGCGGGTCTGCACCTGGACGCCCTCGACCGCGGAGATCACCAGCACGGCACCGTCCAGCACGGACAGCGCGCGCTCGACTTCGGCGATGAAGTCGGAGTGTCCCGGGGTGTCGATCAGATTGACGGTCAGGTCACCCAGCTCGAACGACACCACGGCCGAGCGGATCGTGATGCCGCGCTTCCGCTCGAGGTCCATCGAGTCGGTCTGGGTGCTCCCGTCATCGACCCGGCCGACCCGGTCGATCACACCGGCGGCGTACAGCAGCCGCTCGGTCAGGCTGGTCTTACCGGCGTCGACATGCGCCACAATGCCCATCGTCAGAGAGTTCAAGAGTCCTCGCGAATACGTCGAAGCGATCAGTACCGATGAGGTCGATCACTCCACGGCGCATCCCGGTCTCCTACCACTCGTTCGACGGACTACCTGCCCGGACCGTAACAGCACCCCGCCCCGCCCGCGACCGAATTACCCAGCAGATTCAAACGCTCGCATTCCCGATCGGCCGGAATCCCTTGCAGGTTGAGGAAATCAGGCCTTGATCGTCGGTACGTCGTACTGATGGATCAGGCCGTCCCTGGTCACCAGCGTCAGCCTCTCGACAAGCGCCTGCGCGATCAGCATCCGATCGAACGGATCCCGATGGATCATCGGCAACCGGCCCGCGAGGTCGGCGTGCGCCATGCGGATCGGCAGATCGCTGAGACCGCTGCGCTCGATCCAGCCGGTCAGGTCGTCAGGCAGCTTCAGCTTCCCGGCAGCGGACTTGATCGAAAGTTCCCACACGGTGGCCGTGCTGACGTACACCTCGAGCTCGGTGTCGATCCGGTCCTTCAGCTGGTCGGACAGCTCAGGACCGTCCTCGAGCCACCAGAGCAGCACATGTGTGTCCAGCAGCAGCCTCGCCGGCTCCGTCACGAGGGCATTCCGAAATCATCGGCGATCTGCTCATTGGTCTCGGTCGAATCCCAGTCGTCCGAGAAGCCGATCTGCCCGGCGAGCGAACCCCGGCCGGTGCGGCGGCGAGCGGTGGGCAGCGGGACGACCTGCGCGACGGGGTGGCCGGCCCGGCTGATGATGACGATCTCGCCGTGTTCCACACGGTCGATGATCCGGGACAACTGTGTCTTCGCTTCATGGATGTTGTACTGTGCGAGCTCGCTCACCAATGCCCTCCTTAGTCCACTTAGCTAAGTGTACTACCGGGTGACGATGGCGGGGAGGATTCGGGCGCCGGGGACGGGGGCTTCGGCTTGGCGGACCATGCGGCAGAGGCCGGATTCGGCGAGTTCGACGGCGAGGTCGACGGCGCTGCGGCTGTCGGCGGCGAGGAACAGGCAGGTCGGGCCGGAGCCGGAGATCTGGGCGGCGAGGGCGCCCTGGTCGAGACCGAACTGGAGGGTCTCGGCCAGTTCGGGGCGCAGCGACAGCGCGGCCGCCTGGAGGTCGTTGCTGAGGGCAACCGCGAGGGCACCGGGCTGGCCGGAGAGCAGCGCGGAGAGGAGCTCGGGGCGGACATGCGGCTGCTCGACCCGGCGGATCGGCCGCAACCGGTCCAGTTCGCGATAGACGGCCGGCGTGGACAGCCCACCGTCGGCGATCGCGAACACCCAGTGGAAGGTCCCGCGCGACATCACCTCGGTGACCTGCTCGCCCCGCCCCTGACCGAGCGCGGTGTGACCGACCAGGCAGAACGGCACGTCACTGCCCAGCTCGGCCGCATGGTGCCGCAACTCGGTCTGGGACAGCTGCAGCCCCCACAACCGGTTGCACGCCACCAAGGTCGCTGCCGCATCGGTCGAACCGCCCGCCATCCCACCCGCGACCGGGATCGTCTTCCGGATGGTCAGCTCGACGCCGTCGTCGACGTCGTACTCCGCCTGCAGCAGCCGCGCCGCCCGAACCGCGAGGTTCGTGTCGTCGGCCGGTACATCGTTCGCGAAATCACCGACCACCTCGACCGAGATCGTGTTGTCGTCGTCACGGAGCACTGCGGTGACATCGTCGTACAAGGCAACGGCCTGGTAGACCGTGGCGACCGGGTGATACCCGTCCGAACGCGGCGGACCGACCGACAGACCGAGATTGATCTTGGCCGGCGACCGCACCGTGACCTCAGAGGAAGGTGGCACGGGCACAGGCTAGTGCCTCAGACAGTCCGACCCGCACCAGCGAGCGCAGCGAAGTCGGTGATCGACAGCATCTCGCCGCGCAACTGCGGGTCGATGCCGGTGGCGCGGAACACCTCGTCGAGCCGCTGCCGATCCGGAATCCAGCGGGCCAACGCGGACCGAACGGTCTTGCGCCGCTGCGAGAAGGCCGCCTCGATCACCGCGAACACCTCTTCGCGGGTCGCTGCGGTCTCAGGTGGTTCGCGCCGCTCGAACGCGACCAGCCCGGAGTCCACGTTCGGCGCCGGCCAGAACACATTCCGTCCGATCGGCCCGGCGCGGCGGACCTCGGCGTACCAGGCGGCCTTCGCGGACGGTACGCCGTACGTCCGGGAACCGGGGCCTGCGGCGAGCCGGTCGGCCACCTCGGACTGGACCATCACCAGCCCGTGCCGCAGCGACGGCGAGATCCGCAGCAGGTGCAGCAGGACCGGTACGGCGACGTTGTAGGGCAGATTGGCGACACACGCCGTCGGCGACCCGATCTCGTCAGCTCCGACCGTCATCGCGTCGGCCTCGACCACGGTCAGCATCTCCGCCTGATTGGGCGCGTACGTCGCGATCGTCGACGGCAGCGCCTTCGCGAGCACCGCGTCGATCTCGACCGCGGTGACCGGGTGTCCGTCGGCCAGCAACGCCAGCGTCAGCGAGCCGAGGCCGGGGCCGACCTCGAGGACCGTCTCGCCGTCGTCCAGCTCGGCGGCGCGGACGATCCGGCGGACCGTGTTGGGGTCGATGACGAAGTTCTGGCCGCGCTGCTTGGTCGGGCGGACCCCGAGCGCGGCGGCCAGTGAACGCACTTCCGCCGGACCGAGAAGTCTCGGTCCGGCGGAAGTGGATGAATCAGACGAGGTCACCCCGTCAGTCTGTCACTACGCGCGCTGGCCACAGACCGGCCAGGCGCCGTAACCACCGCGGTCGGCCTTGACCTTCTCCGCGATCGCGATCTGCTGCGCCTTGGACGCGCCGTTCGCGTTGGTGGCGTACGCCGTACCGCCGTAGGCGGCCCAGGTGCCGTGGTCGAACTGCAGGCCGCCGTAGTACCCGTTACCGGAGTTGATCGACCAGTTGCCGCCCGACTCGCACTCGGCGATCCGGTCCCAGGCACTCGTGTCGCCGGTGGCCGGCGGGGTGCTGGTGTCCTGCGTCGGCTCCGCCGGCTTCGGCTTGGTACCGACCAGGACCTGCTCGTCGACCGGCGCGGTGACCAGCTTCGAGGTGAGCACCTTGGTGGTCGCCAGCTTGCCGTCGAGGTAGGTGAGCACGTAGGTCACCGACTTCGCGCCGTCGGTGCCCTTGGTCGTGGTCTTCTTGGTGCCCACTTCCAGCGTGGCCGACTTGGTCTCGTCGGTGCCGTGAGCGATCGCCTCGCTCTTGGTGACCCTCTTGACGTCGACCTTCACGTACCCGATCCGGTTCACGCCCGGCTTGAGCACGGTGGCCGCCGTGGGGGTGATCCGGTCGTCGGCGTCCCAGACGATCTTCGCCTCGGTCAGGGCCGCACCGACGGTCGGCGCCATGGACTTGATCGTCGCGATCTTGCCCTGCCGCACGATCTGCACGGTCTTCGGCGTCTGCACGACGAGCTCCAGGCCCTGGCGGCCGAGCGGCGCGCTACGGCTGGTGGAGAAGACGGCGCTGGAGTCGTAGCGCAGACCCAGATCGGCGAGCGCCTCGTTCACGCTGTCGGCCGTGGTCCAGTAAGCCTTCTTGATGCCGTCGGCGTTGACGGTCAGCTGGCGGCCGTACTGCACCGCGATCTCCTGACCGTCCTTCAGCTTCGTGTCCGGCGACGGGGCGACGACGTCGTGCTCGCCGACCTGAACTTTCTCGGCCTTCAGGGCGTCTGCCACGGTGGAGCCGAAGGTGTGCACCTTCTGCACCTGGCCGTCGACGGAGAGACTGACTGTCTTGCTCTTGGCTGCATAGGCCACGGAGCCGCCCGCGACGGCAAACGCAGCCGTCGCACCGACGGCCACGATAATGGACTTACGCACTAACGCTCCCAGGTAGGGCTACCCGGGCACGGGGTTCGGACAGCACTGGCGAAGGCCGCGAACGCTGAGCTGGCGGCTCAGAAACCACGGTCCACGCCGAGGGGCGTGCTATCCGGGATCTTCCCCGATCCCGGCCAACATCACGAGACAGTAACGAGAATGTCCCGAAAGCGCCAATCCCCTCGTCGGCGAGTCGCAAAAAGGTGTAATGGGCCAATTACGCCAGGTGATGACCCCAGTGGCCCCGGTGCACGACTTCCGCCGTACTGCGCCTGCCTCGTTTGAGCGACGGCGACCGCTTGTCCGGAGCCCGGTAGCCGACCGACAACAGCCCGATCAGGTCGAAACCGGCGGGTACGCCGAACTCCTTCAACAACCGCTCCACCTTGTCCGCCGGAGGCCCGAAAAAGCACGCTCCCAGGCCTTCGTCGACCACCGTCTGGAGCATCAGCAGGGCCGCCATCCCGGTGTCGACGTACCAGTACGGCGCGGTCCAGCGGGACTCGTCGCGGTCGGTCCAGCCCTTGTCCGCGGCGGCGTACCGATCGAGGTAAGCGTCCTTGTGCGCGAAGGCCAGGATCAGCAGCGGCGCGCGGCGGAGTCCTGTGAGCCATCCCACGTACTTCTCGTCCGCGTTCTCGGCCGCGATCCGCCAGTACCGCTCCCGATCGTCGCCCTCCAGCGTCAGGAACGCCCACCCCTGCGTGAACCCGCCCGACGGCGCCCGCAGCCCGTTCTCCAGGATCCGTTCCCGGATCTCCTCGGGCACCGGTCGGTCCGGGTCGTAGTTCCGCACCATCCGCCGCCGCCGGACTACTTCACTGAACTCCATGCCCACTGTCTACCAGCCGCGCCAGCAGGTAGGCCTCGGTGCCGGCCAGGCCCACGGAGCAGAACGCGGTGATCTGTTGCGGGGAGGTCCGGCCGGGGGTGTCGCCGGCGAGGACGGCGCCCAGGCTGATCAGGCGGTCGTGTTGGGGGGTGCCGACGAGCACGAACGGTGGGTCGTACGCGCGGGTCTGTTCGATCGAGTCCGTCACCGCGACATCCGCCCGGGCGATCAGGCCCGGCCCGAACTCGGCCCGTCCGATCAGCTTCGGCCCCAGCGTGGTCACGAAGGCGCCCGGCGCGGACCGAGCTCGTTGCCGACAGCAACACCGCGGACGGCGCCGGTGTGCCAGTCGTGGACGACGACCAGCTGACCGCCCGGATCGGTGGGGAAGGTGTCGTACGAGCGGTACCCGTACCACTCCCCGGTCAACGCGCCGGTGGTGAAGATGAGGTTCCCGTCACCCAGCTCCGCGTGCACCCGTGGCGGCGTGTGCAACCGTCCGGTGTGCGCGGCGAGGATCGCCTCCCGCGTCCACTCGACGGCGTCGGCGGCCGTCAACCGATCCCGGATGTCGGCATCGGTCAGGACCTTCACCAGGATCCGCCGAAGGCCCGGTTCGCATTGTTGTTGAGGGCATCGCACAGCTCGGCGACCGAGATGTTCAGGACGCCGGCCATCTTCCGGACCGTGTGCGGGATCAGGTACGACGCGTTCGGCTGACCGCGATGCGGGGACGGGGTCAGGTACGGCGCATCCGTCTCGACCAGCACCCGGTCGAGCGGGGTCACGGCCAGCGCGTCGCGCAAGGACAGGGCGTTCTTGAACGTCACCACCCCGGCGAAGCTGAGGAACGCACCCCGGTTGACGCACTCGCGGGCGAACTCGGTGTCACCGGAGAAGCAGTGCATGACGAGGCGGTCCGGCACTCCCTCGCGATCCAGGATCCGCAGGATGTCTTCGTGCGCGTCCCGGTCGTGGATCATCAGCGTCTTGTCCAGGCGCTTGGCCAGCTCGATGTGCGCGGCGAACGACTCGTGCTGCGCGGCCCGGCCGTCCTCGCCGGTACGGAAGTAGTCCAGCCCGGTCTCGCCGATCACCCGGACCTTGTCCGTGCTCTGCGCCAGCCGCTCGATCTCGGCCAGCGCGCTGTCCAGCTCACCGGCGGCCTTCAGCTTGGGCGCCTCGTTCGGGTGCAGCGCGACGCCGGCGATCAGGTTCGGGTACTGCTCGGCGGCCTCGACCGCCCACACCGCACCCGGCAGGTCGCAGCCGACCTGGACGATCCGGGTGACGCCGACCGACGAGGCCAGCTTGATCGCGTCGGCCGGGCTCAGCCACGCGCCGTCCTCGCCGTCGGCGATGTCGAGATGGCAGTGTGAGTCGACCACGCTCATCGGCAACTGGTCGGGCAGCGCCGGCCGCCGCCGGTCCCGGGACCTGCCGTCCTCCCCGATCGCAGCCCGCTCCCGGGTCGGCCGGTCGACCTCCACACCATCTCTCGCCATACGGTCAGGTTACTGACCGGGCGTTTCAGCGGCTTCCTTGACCTTGGCGACGAGCATCTCCCACATGCCCTGGGAGTGCTTGGCCTCTTCCTCGCTGCCGTTGTTGTCCTGCGTGAGCTTCAGGTGCGTCGCCGGACCGTCGCCGTCCAGGGTGTAGGTGAGCGTGTGGTAGTTCTCCGGTACGTCGGGCTGCCCGGTGAGCGGACTCCAGTGCGTCAGCTTCAGCAACCGCCCGGGGTCGACCTCGAGGATCTCGCCCTTGTCCTCGTACGGCTTCCCCTCCCACTCACCACTCCAGGTGATCGGACTCCCCTGCTTCCAGTCCGTCGACACCTCGGCCCCGAACCAGAGCTCCTTCAGCTGTGCCGCATCCGTCAGCACGTCCCACACCCGCGCGGGAGTCGCCTGGATATCGGTCTCCGCCGTTGCCACATAACCAGTCATGCCTCGACCGTACGACCGCCGCCACTTATGCGCTTGTAAGAAAGCGTCAACCGAGCCGCGCCAGTTCCTCCTCGACCACGTCTGGTGACAGCTTGGTGAAGATCGGTGTGGGCGGACGTACCGGCGTGCCTGGTACGACGGGCTCGGATGCCCAGCGTGGTTGGGTCGTGTAGTCGCCGGTGATGATCGGGTACGACGGACCACCGTCGAGGTCGGCGGCTTCGACGATCTCCGGTTGGGGCAGGAACGTGCCGGTGCCGCCGAGGGCCTCGTGGACGCGTTGGGCCGAGTGCGGCAGGAACGGGGCGAGGAGCCGGTTGCTGTCGGCCACCACTTGGGCGGCGACGTGCAGGATCGTCGCCTTCCGCTCCGGGTCCGGCTCCTTCCACGGTGCCTGCTGGGAGAGGTACTGGTTCGCCTCGGCCGCGTTGTGCATCGCCGTACCGAGGCCGAGCCTCAGGCGTTGATGCCGGAGATGCTCGCCGACGGCATCGAACGCCTTCCGGCTGGTAGCCAGCAACTCTTGGTCGGCCGTGGTCAGGTTCGCGGCGGCCGGGATCGCGCCGAAGTTCTTGGCGATCATCGACGCGGTCCGGTTGACCAGGTTGCCCCAGGTCCCGACCAGTTCGTCGTTGTTCCGGCGGACGAACTCCGGCCACGTGAACGCGGTGTCCTGGGTCTCCGGGCCGGCGACCGAGATGAAGTACCGCAGCGCGTCCGGGCCGTACCGCTCGAGCACGTCCCGGACGTAGATCACCACCGACCGGGACGACGAGAGCTTCCGGCCCGCCATCGTGAGGAACTCACTGCTCACCACCTCGGTCGGCAGATTGAGTACGCCGTACTGCCCGGGCGACGCGTTGTAGGCGAGGAGCTCGGCCGGCCAGATCTGGGCGTGGAAGGTGATGTTGTCCTTGCCCATGAAGTAGTAGGACTGCGCGTCCGGGTCGGTCCACCACTTCCGCCACGCGTCCGGGTCACCGGTACGCCGGGCCCACTCGACGCTGGCCGACAGGTAGCCGATGACCGCGTCGAACCATACGTACAGCCGCTTGTTCGGGTTGTCCTCCCACCCCGGCAGCGGGACCGGGATCCCCCAGTCGATGTCCCGCGTCATCGCCCGCGGCCGGACGTCGTCGAGAAGGTTGAGCGCGAACTTCAGCACGTTCGGCCGCCACCCGGTGCGGGTCTGCAGCCACGCCCCCAATTGGTCCGCCAGCGCCGGAAGATCCAGGAAGAACTGCTCCGACTCCACGAACACCGGCGTCTCGCCGTTGATCCGGCTGTGCGGGTTGATCAGGTCGATCGCGTCCAGCTGGTTGCCGCAGTTGTCGCACTGGTCCCCGCGCGCCTCGCCGTACCCGCAGATCGGGCAGGTGCCCTCGATGTAGCGGTCCGGCAGCGTGCGGCCGGTGGACGGCGAGATCGCGCCCTCGGTGGTCCGGCTGACGAGATATCCGTTGCGGTACAGGGTTTTGAAGAGTTCCTGGGCGACGGCGTAGTGGTTGCGGGTGGTGGTCCGGGTGAACAGGTCGTAGCTCAGCCCCAGGCCCTGCAGGTCCTCCACGATTACCCGGTTGTACCGATCCGCCAGCTCCCGCGGGGATACACCTTCCCGCTCCGCCTGCACCAGGATCGGCGTACCGTGCTCGTCCGTCCCCGACACCATCAGTACGTCGTGACCGGCCATCCGCAGGTACCGGCTGAACACATCGGACGGTACGCCGAAGCCGGACACGTGACCGATATGCCTGGGACCGTTCGCATACGGCCAGGCCACGGCAGCGAGGATGCTGGTCATGGGGCCTCCCGGCCTGGACTGAGGAGCGCAGGGAGCGTAGCGACTGGAGCGACGAGGGAAGGCCGGGAGTTAAAGCCCCATGACCTCCGCGCCGGAGGCGCGGCATTCAATACAGTCATGGGGCCGACTGTAGAAGGCTGGGACCCTTTGTGCAGCTGGATTGTGCAGGAAGTCAGCAGGTGGAGCGATGTCCGGGGCGTCGCGGGGCGGACTAGGTTGCGTGTCGGTTCCGGTGCAGGTGCTGAGCCTGACCGACTTGCACGGCTACCTGTCCGAGACCGAGAACCTGACGCTCGCGAGACCATCGGGGACGTTGCAGGTCGGCGGCGCCGCCTATCTGAAGGCACACCTGGACCAGCTACGCGTCGGGAAGCCGAACAGCTTCCTGATCGGAGCGGGCGACCAGTTCAGCGGCTGGCCGGACTACACGCAGGCGTTCGCGAACGAGCCGACGATCGAGGTGCTGAACGCGTTCGGCATGGACTTCGACGTGGCCGGCAACCACGAGTTCGACCGGGAGTTCCCGTTCCTGCGCCGGATGCAGACCGGCGCCTGCTACGGCAAGCCGGGCTTCGACAGCTGCTTCAAGGACTCGACCGGCCGCAACTTCCACGGCACCGACTACGCCTACCACGCGGCCAACATCGTCGACCCACGGACGAAGCGGCCGGTACTGCCGCCGTACTGGATCGCCAAGGCGGGGTCGCAGCGGATCGGCTTCATCGGGCTCGGGTTCCCGGGGACACCGACTGAGACGCTGTCGATCGACGGGTCCGGGTTCGAGTTCCAGGGCGTCGTCGACGCGGCGAACCGGGCGGCGGCCGAGCTGAAGGCCCAGGGTGTGAACGCGATCGTGGTCAGCATGCATGAGGGCGGTCAGCAGGGCGGTCTGTACGACGAGTGCAAGAACCCGACCGGACCGATCTTCGACGCCGCCCGGGCGATGTCACCCGATATCGACGTGATCCTCGGCGGCCACTGGCACACCGCGTTCAACTGCATGATCCCGGACCCGAACGGCGTACCGCGTCCGGTGCTGGAGGCAAGCAACCACGGCCGCGTACTCCGCGAGGTGAACCTGTCCCTCGATCCGAAGACCGGTGACGTGATCCGGTTGGCCGGGGACGGGTACCTGTTCTTCCGGGGGCTGTTGCCGGCTGACGTGGTTGGCGACGTGCGGGAGCGGCTTGCGCGGATTCTGTACGACAGCAATTGGCTTGCGCCTGGTAGCGAGGCCGCGGAGTTGATTGCGTCGGAGCGGGCTGTCGAGGAGGGATCGGCTGGGTTCTTCGGGGCTTACACCGCGATTCAGAGCACGGAGGCGTTCCACCAACTGGCCGTGCGGCCCGAGCTGCTCAGCCTGACAAGTCGGCTGCTGGGTGAGGAGGCGTTCGCCCACGCGGCGCACATCTGCCGGATCGCTCCGCCGTCGCCGGGCGCCAACCCGACTCCGATCCATCAGGACTACCGGTTCATCCAGGGGTGCATCGACACGCTGACCACCTGGCTGCCGCTCAGTGCGGCGCCGCCGGAGATCGGTGGGCTGCGGGTGTTCGCCGGCTCACCGCGGCTCGGCGTACTGCCGGTCAAGGCGTCCGACGGGCCCGGGATGATGCGGGCCGAGGCGGACGAGAACCATCCGGAGTGGCGGACGACGTCGTACCAGCCTGGGGACGTGCTGCTGTTCGGGAGCCTCACCGTGCACGGCGCGATGCCGAACCGCACCAAGCAGCTGCGGTTGTCGGCCGACTTCCGCTACCAGGCCGTCAGCGCGCCGATGGCTCGCGACGCCCTCGGCACCGGCAAGCCGCACTACCACCCTGACGTCCCCGACTTCCCGACCCTCACCCGCGGCTGGACCTCGACCGACTGCATCGAGATCCCAGCCGGGGTGAACTTCGTCGACCGCTGGGACCCGCGAGTGGACGACGTACCGACACCACCCTCGCGGTTCGCCTATGCCTAGACGAGTACGACGACCTTGCCGGGGGCGTGGCCGGATTCGCTGAGTTCCTGGGCCTTGGCGGCGTCGGACAGCGCGAAGGTGCCGGCGATGCGGACCTGGAGGTTGCCGTCGGCGGCGGCTTGGAGCTGGCTGGTCAGGCCGGCGGCGATCTCCTCCGGGGTGCCGGTCGTGCCCATCGAGGCCGCGATGCCGAGCTCGCCGGCGTTCATGGCCGCGATCGTGATGATGCGGTCAGTGCCGCCGCGGAGCTCGATCGACTCGTCGAGTCCGCCCTGGCCGGCGGTGTCGAACACGGCGTCGATGCCCTGCGGTGCGGCTTCGCGGACCCGGTCCAGCAGGCCCTCGCCGTACGCGACCGGAGTGACGCCGAGGCCGCGGAGGAAGTCGTGGTTGGCGGGCGACGCCGTACCGATGACGGTGACGCCGGCGGCCTTGGCGAGCTGGGCCGCGATCGAACCGACGGCACCCGCGGCGCCGTGCAGGAGCAGGGTCTCGCCCTCCTTGAGCTGCAGGTCGTCGAGGACGCGCTGCGCCGTCTCACCAGCGACCGGCAGTCCGACGGCCTGCTCCCAGCTCAGTCCGGCGGGCTTGCGGGCGACATTGCCGACGATCGCGTGCTCGGCGTACGAGCCGGTTGCGGACCAGCCGACCACCTCGTCACCGATCGCGAACTCGGTACCTTCGCCGGCCTCGTCGACCACGCCGGCGACCTCCATCCCCGGCGTGGCCGGGAACGTCACGTCGATGAACCCCTTGGTCCAGCCGCGGCGGATCTTGAAGTCGATCGGGTTCACCCCGGCCGCGCGGACGCGGACCCGCACCTGCCCGGGACCGGCGTGCGGCTCGGCCACTTCCTCGGTCCGCAGTACCTCGGGACCGCCGAACTCGGTGAATACCACCGCTTGCATGCTCTGCCTCCGTCGATTGGTTGTCGCTTTAATCAAATGCTGCCGGGTCGTCCGGCATTCCCGACTGGCCGAACGGATGGTTGTCCACCGTCCGAAAGGCTGGCTCGGGTGGACGCATCAACCGACGTACGCTGAAAGGCATGGAGACGGCAGACGAGGTGCTGGCCGCTGCGGCGCAGATCATCGATGGGCCGACGGCGGAGCTCCTCGAACGACTCTCAGCGGCCACGGCCGAGGTGATCCCGCACCGCGCGGTCGCCCAGCTCGCGTCCCAGTGCGCCTCCACCCCGGTCACGGCGTACGGCGAGCCGGCTCTGGCGAAAGCCATCACTGGCGCCGACCTGGCCGGGCTGCTCGGCACCGTGACCGCCGGTCACGCATGGCAGGGCGTCGTACCGATCGCCGGCTCGAAGCACCCGGTGCTGGCCGTCGCGAGCGACCGGGCGCCGCGCGGATCAGTGGTCGTCTTCATCCGGTACGACGAGACGCCGGCGGACGCGGCCACGACACTCCAGGCGTTGTGGGACCTGGTCACGGCGCACATGTACCGGCTCACACTCGAGCGGGAACCGGGTGCACTGGCGCAGAACCGGGCGGTGGCTGAGGCGCGCGCCGACCTCGCCGCCGAACTCGGTGAAGCCCACGCGGCGACGCTCGCCACGCTCCTCGGCGTACTGCGGAACCAGCGGATCGACGACGCCTCGGCCCGATCGATGGCGGTGGAACTGGCCTTGAACGGGCTCGCCGAGCTCCGGACCGACACCCAGCGGGACCGGGTATGCAGTGGCGAGGAGCCGGCCGGCAGGGCTTTCGAGCGACTCGCCGACTCGCTCCGCGCCCTGCTCCGGCACGGCCCGGTGGAGCTCGAGCTGGATGCCCCCGGCAACGATCGGCTGATCCCCGGCGGCGTCGCGCACCGGGCCCGGGTCGCCGTCCGGTCCGTGGTCCTCGCGATGCTCACCCAGGACCGCGTACGGCGGATCCGCGTCGGCTGGCGGTGGACCGATACGGACCTGCAGGCCACCGTCCGCGACGACGGCCCCGGCCGGCTCGAGGACGTCCTGGACCTGGGCCAACTGGCCGAACGCCTCCGCCTGCACGACGACGACCTGGACCTGGACGCCGTCCCCGGCTGGGGCCTGACGGCCCGGATCACCCTGCACGCCCACGAGACACCCCAGCCGACCACCTCGGCCCCACTGACCGCCCTGGGCACCCGCGAACTCGAGGTCCTCGAGCGCATAGCCCAAGGTCAGCGCAACCGCTCCATCGCCGACGACCTACACATCAGCGAATCCACCGTGAAGTTCCACGTAGCCAATATCCTCACCAAACTGGACGTCACCACGAGAACCCAAGCCGCCGCCCTCTACCACGCAACAGCGGTCTGACAGTCCCTGAGCGGTCAGCATCACCGGCGATACTTTCACCGGTGATACCAATCTCAGGACTCTTCGAGCCTCGGGAAGAGGGCTTCGCCCTTGGTCAGGATTGAGCCGGCTGGGAGTTGGCCCCAGGTGCCGGTGTCCTGGATGCGCTGGTCGGCCAGCGCACCCAGCTTCGCTTCGGCGCCGAGCAGCTCCCAGAGCTTGGCGCCGGTTTTGGGCATGGTCGGGTTGTGGAGTACGGCGACCGCGCGCAACGCCTCCGCGGAACTGTAGAGGATGGTGGCCAGGCGGTCCCGCTGGGATTCGTCCTTGGCGACCTTCCAGGGCTCCTGCTCGGTGACGTAGCCGTTGATCGCGCCGACCAGGTCGTTGATCGCGGCGAGCGCGTCCTGGAAGGCGAGCGTGTCGATCGCCTTGTCCGCGGTCGCGACCGTCTGGGCGAGCTTGTCGGCGAGCGTCTGCTCGGCCGGTCCGTGGTCGGTCGGCTCCGGCAGCGCGCCGTCGAAGTACTTGTTGACCATCGCCGCGATCCGGCTGGCCAGGTTGCCCAGGCCGTTGGCGAGCTCGGAGGTGTAGACCGCGCTCAGGTGCTCCCAGGAGAACGAGCCGTCCGAACCGAACTGGATCGTGCGCAGGAAGTAGTACCGGAACGCGTCCGAGCCGAAGTGGTCGGTGATCTCGTGCGGCGCGATCGCGGTCAGCTTGGACTTGCTCATCTTCTCGCCGCCGACCAGCAGCCAGCCGTGCGCGAAGACCTGCTTCGGTACGGCGACCTCCGCGGCCATCAGCATCGCCGGCCAGATCACCGCGTGGAACCGGAGGATGTCCTTGCCGACCAGGTGCACGTCGACCGGCCACAGCTCCTCGAACCGCTCCGGGTCGGTGCCGTAACCCGCGGCCGTCACGTAGTTCAGCAGCGCGTCGATCCAGACGTAGAGGACGTGGTCCTCGTCCCACGGGACCGGGATGCCCCAGTCGAAGGTCGACCGGGTGATCGACAGGTCCTGCAGACCCTGCTTGACGAACGCGATCACCTCGTTGCGGGCGCTGGCCGGGGCGACGAAGTCGGGCTGCGATTCGTACAGCTCCAGCAGCTTGTCGGCGTACGCCGAGAGCCGGAAGAAGTAGTTCGTCTCCGAGACCGTCTCCAGCTCGGTGCCGTGGATCATGCACCGCTGGGTGCCGTCCTCGTCGGTGCGGATGTCCGCGGGGAGCTTGAACTCCTCGCAGCCGACGCAGTACAGGCCCTCGTACTCGCCCTTGTAGACGTCGCCCTTGTCGTACAGCGTCTGCCAGAACTCGCGGACCCGCTCGGTGTGCCGCTGCTCGGTGGTCCGGATGAAGTCGTCGTACGCGATGTCGACGTCGACCCAGGCCGGCTTCCAGGACTCCTCGACCAGCTTGTCCGTCCAGGTCTGCGGAGACATGCCCTGCGCCTCCGCGCTGCGCATCACCTTCTCGCCGTGCTCGTCGGTACCGGTCAGGTACCACTTGTGCTCGCCCCGCTGGGCGTGCCAACGGGTCAGGACGTCCCCGGCCACCGTCGTGTAGGCGCTGCCGATGTGCGGCGGAGCCGTGACGTAGTAGATCGGGGTGGTGACGTAATAGGCCTTCTCGGACATGCGTAAAGGGTAATGCCCCGCGTCAGCCCGATTTCCGCGCGGCCAGGACGGCGTCGTACACCGTTCGTTTCGGGACGTTGAAGCGCTTGGCGACGTCGGCGATCGCCTGCTTACGCGGAGTGCCTGCCTCCTCGTCGGTGGCGACCTCGGCGGCCAGCTCGTCCGGCGTGAGGATCTTGTGGGGATCCGCACCGGCCACCACGACGGTGATCTCACCGCGTACGCCGTCCTTGGACCAGGTCACCAGGTCACCCACCGGGCCGCGTTTGACCTCTTCGTACGTCTTGGTGAGCTCGCGGCAGACCGCCGTACGACGCTCTGCACCGAAGGCCTCGCTCATCGCCTCGAGGGACGCGGTCAGCCGGTGCGGTGCCTCGAAGAACACCATCGTCCGCGGCTCGTCGGCCAGGTCCGCCAACCGGCGCGCCCGCTCCCCGGGCTTCCGCGGCAAGAACCCCTCGAACGTGAACCGATCCACCGGCAGCCCGCTCAGCGCCAGCGCGGTCAGCACCGCAGACGGCCCCGGAACGGCCGTGATGTCCACCCCGGCCTCGATCGCCGCGGCCACCAGCCGATACCCGGGATCCGAGACACTCGGCATCCCCGCGTCCGTCACCACCACCACGGTCTGCCCCTCGGTCAGCGCCTGAAGCAGCTCCGGAGTCCGCTCCCGCTCATTCCCCTCGAAATAACTGACCACCCGCCCGCCGACCGCGATCCCCAGCTCGGCCGTCAACCGCCGCAACCGCCGCGTATCCTCCGCGGCCACCACATCAGCCTCCGCCAGCACCCGCCCCAACCGCGCCGAAGCATCCGTAACATCCCCAATAGGACTCCCCGCCAACACCAATCGCCCGCTCATGGCAGGAGGGTGAACGAGTCGACGTGTCGAGGGCGGACGACAGAGAAGTGACGACGGTCAAGCGTCGCGATCTCCCTCAGCTCGAGTTGCTCTGCCAGGGCGATCACCGAAGCGTCCACCAAGCCGAGAGGCATGTCGGCGTACTGCGCGATGAGATCGGCCGTCCGCTCCAGCCCTGCAGCGGTCACCGGGGCGATGGTGAAGTCACCGGCGGCCAGCGAACGGACGAAGGCGGTCTCAGCCTTTGATCCCCCCTCACGCTCCAGCAGGTAGCACACCTCGGTCGCGACAAAGGGCGGGAGGACCAGACGCTCGTTGTTCAGGCGGAGCGAGGCGAACAGCTCAACGCAGCGCCGGTGGTTGACGTCTGTCGCTAGCGCGGCGGCTACCAGAGGTCCGGAATCAACGACGATCACTGGGCGCGGCGCCCGAACTCGGCGCCGAGGATGTCGTCGATATGCTCGGACAGGTCGGGGCGGCTGCCTTCGACAGAGCCGAACCAGGACGGCGGCCAGTCCCTCGGGGCGGAGACACGCTCGGAACGGGCCTCGGCCTGCAACTTCAGCAGCCGAAGCTCTGGCAACAGCTCCGCCGCCGCGCTGTCCGACAGCGAGTCGATCAGAGCGTGCATCTTTTCGCGTGGCGTGCTCATGTCACTGATTGTAGAAGGTCCGAGCGCCCATTCCCGGTTGTCCACAGGAGCCCGTTCCGGCACTCCGGGAGGCGGTGCTACCTGGGCGTCCGTACGATGGCGGGCGTGGCTGCTGTGATCGAGGATGGGACTGCGCGGCGGAGCGACGCTGCCGAGGGGCAGGAGACGCTCGGGCGCGACGTGCTCGGGAGACGGCTGCCGCCGTTGAAGGAGCGGTTGTACCCGCCGATGCCGCGGGACTTCGACGGCGGGTGGATCGCGACGCTGGCGATCACCGCGATGGCCGCGATCCTGCGGTTCTGGAACCTCGGCAACCCGGTGAAGTTCGTCTTCGACGAGACGTACTACGCCAAGGACGCATTCAGCCTGCTCAAGTTCGGGTACGCGCGGCAGTTCATCGACCAGCCCGAGGGAGCCGCCGACAAGGCGATCCTGGCCGGCAACCTGGACGTCTTCAAGGACACCCCGAGCCTGACCGTGCACCCCGAGGTCGGCAAGTGGATGATCGCCGCCGGTGAGCAGCTGTTCGGGATGAACACGTTCGGCTGGCGGTTCATGCCGGCCCTGTTCGGCACCCTGACCGTCCTGCTGGTGATCCGGACGGTACGCCGGATGGCCCGCTCGACCCTGATCGGCGCCATCGCGGGCCTGCTGCTGGCTGTCGACGGCCTGCACTTCGTGATGTCCCGGGTCGCGCTGCTCGACATCTTCCTGGCGTTCTGGATCGTCGCCGCGGTCTCCTGCCTGGTCGCCGACCGGGACTGGACCCGCCGCCGGCACGCCGACTCCCTCGATACCCCGGTCCCCGACGGCGCCCGCCGTACCGTCGGCCGCTGGCTGCTGATCCGGCCCTGGCGGATCCTGGCCGGCATCTGCTTCGGCCTCGCGTGCGGTACCAAGTGGTCCGCGATCTGGGTGCTGGCCGGCTTCGGCATCCTGGCCTTCGCCTGGGACCTGGGCGCCCGGCGCGCGCTCGGCGTCCGGTTCGCGTTCATCAAGTCGGCGCTGGTCGACGGCCTCCCGGCGTTCTTCAGCATCGTGCTGGTCGCGCTCATCACGTACCTCGCGACCTGGACCGGCTGGCTGCTGCACGACAACGCCTACGACCACGACTACGCGTCCAAGAACCCGGCCCATGGCGTGATGAAAGTGGTCCCGGACGATTTCCGGTCACTGCTGCACTACCACCAGGAAGTGCTCGCCTTCCACACCGGCGACTACATCAAGCACGCCACCCACCCGTACGCCTCGAACCCGGCCGGCTGGCCGATCATCGCCCGCCCGATCGGGTTCGACGCGGTCAACGACATCAAGGCCGGTACGCCGGGCTGCAACCCGCCGGCCGGGACGAACTGCCTGTCGGTGATCTCCGCGCTCGGTACGCCGATCCTGTGGTGGGGCGGAGCTCTCGCCCTGATCTCGGCCCTGGTGCTGTGGATAGGTACGCGCGATTGGAGATTCGGCGTACCGATCGTCGGCTACATCACCTGCTGGGTGCCGTGGTTCGCGTTCGACGACCGGCCGATCTTCTTCTTCTACGCCGTGACGATGATCCCGTTCACGGTGATGGCGCTGGCCCTCGTGCTCGGCAAGATCCTCGGCCCGGCCCGGGCAGCACTGGGTACGGCGACACCACGAAGACTGATCGGCAGCGCGGTCGTCGGCGCCTTCGTCGTCCTCGTGGTGCTGAACTTCGCCTACATCTGGCCGGTCCTGACCGACAAGGTCCTCCCCCACCCCGACTGGCTCAGCCGAATGTGGTTCAAGTCCTGGATCTAAGTCATCGGGACGCGTAGTCGATCGTCCCGAACGGCCAGAGATCGGCCAGCCAGGTACTGACGGCTTCGTACAGATCCACGTCCACCTCGGCCCGGTCGGCGCTGACCCACGAACGAACATCGGTGACGTGCTCGTCCTTGCGGGACGGGTAGATGTACACGCAACCGATCACCTCGCCGCTGCCGGTCTCGAGCACGGTGTAGGTGAATCCTCGGCGCTGGACGAAATCGTCCGCGTGACGCTGCAGGTCGCCCAGGTTCGCCTCGGTGCTCATGCCGTCGACCGGCGGCCAGCTGCCCTGGAAGCCCGGGGTCGCGCGAATGTGCTCGATGCTGCTGGTCCACGCGGCGTAGTCGGCAGCGTTGTGCTCCGGGCCGAGCGGCTCCAGCCGGAACCGCGGCGTGACCAGCTCAGTGGGGACGACGAAGTCAGCTGGGACGAACGACTGATCGGGCATGGCGGCAGGCTACGAGCCGGCCCGCCGGACCGCATCCGAATTGCTCAGTGACCGCCGAGCTGGTGGTGGCCTTTGCCCTTGTTCTTCTTGCCGTGGCGCTTGGCGGATGACTGGCCGCCGACGCCGCCGAACAGGGCCAAGCCTTTCACCACGACGACGGGCGCGTTCGGGTCCGGGTCCTCGCTGCCACGGGCCGCGAAGCCGCCGAAGATACCGACGCCCTCGTTGCGGACGCTGACGCCCTCCGGGACGGTGATGTCGATCCCGCCGAACACCGCGAACGCCCAGACCGTCACCTCGCGGCCCTCGAAGACCGCGTCGGTCATGTCGAGATCGTGCCCGCCGAACACCGCGACCGCGTTGGTCCGGCGCTTCACCCGCCAGCGGCCCTTCCGTTCGCCGCCGCCGAAGATCGCCAGCATGGTGTCGAAGCTCTCCGCCGGATTGGCCGGTTCCTCGATCGGGACCGGGCTGTTCGACGCCACCGGCACCGGCACCGCGGCCGGCTGCGGGCCGTGACCCGGTACGACGAGGTCGCGGGTGATCGGCTCGAGCTCGCCCAGCGTCCGTGCCTGCAGCGTCTGCTCCAGGCGCTCGGCGTGCTCGTCCTGCGACAACCGCCCCGACATCAGCGCATCCCGCAGTACGTCGACAACCTGGTCGCGATCGGTGTCGGAGGCCCGCAGGTGTGCGTGCGGGTGCGGGCGGTCGGGCAGGTTTTCCATAAGACCAAACGATATATCGAAGACGGCTCGGGGAGGACCCTGATCAAGCCCGGATCAACCCCTCACCGCAGCGGTTGTCGTCACCCGATCGCCGGCCGCCGAACGCGGAGTGCGAGGAGGATCGCTATCGCGGTGATCGAGGCGAAGGTGAGTGAGGTGCCCGGGTAACCGCCGACGCCGAGACCGAGTCCGCCGAGTGCGGCGCCGAGGAAGGTGCCCAGGCTCATACCGGCTGCGTTGACGCTGAGGGCCGAGCCGCGGAGGTCGCCGCTGCGCCGCACCAGCAGGGTCGTGACACAGGCGGCGACGGTCGCGTGGCTGACGCCCATCAGGGCGGTGAGGAGCAGGGTGAGCGGCAGGGTCGGGGAGAAGTAGAAGGCGGCGACGCCGATGAGGGCGAGGCCCAGGCCGGCGAGCAGCATCTTCTCCGGGCTGATCCACGGGCGGTCGAGGGCGATGTAGCGGCCGGCCAGCAGGTTGCCGAGGAAGAACGAGGCGCCGCTCAGCGACCAGACCAGGGCGAACCATCCCGGTGCGAGGTCGAACTTGTCGTCGTAGAAGGCGGCGAGGTAGGCGAGGTAGCCCATGAAGGCTGCTGTCCGGAGCATCGCGACCGCGAGCAGCGGGAGGGCGCCGGGGATGCGGACCAGTGCGCGGTAGGTGGCGAGGTAGCTCATCCGGTGGCCTTGGGCTGCGAGTGGCGCCTTGCGTCCGCGACCGCGCCAGAAGAAGGCGGCCGACAGGGCGAGTGAGATCGCCGAGGCGGCGAGCAGGTTTCCACGCCAGCCCCAGATCAGCCCTGGTACGGCGAGCACCGGTGCCGCGAGCATCGCCATCGCGGAGGTCGTCGCCGACACCAACGTCGCCGCGCGCCCAGCAGCCGCCGGTGACCGGAACCGGTCCGCCGCAGCCGCTCCGATCGACGGTGCCAGGATCGAGGTCGACGCTCCGATCAGCAAGCAGAACGCGGCCAGCGCAAACACGTTGCCCACGGCACCAAGCGCGGCCGAAACCCCCAGCAACGCCAGCCCGCCCGCGGCCACCAACTCCCGCGCCAGCCGATCGATCAACGGCGCCAAGGAGAACCCGACGATCAACGCCGCCAACCCACCCAGCCCCCGCAGCCCGCCGATCTCCGCCACACTCCCACCCGCCGCCCCCGCGATCGGCACGAGATACATCCCGAACACCGTGAACGGAATCAAACTCACCGCCGAAGCCACCAAGAACGGCCACAACCGCCGAGCCATCCGCCAGTCCCCCGGCACCTCCATCGGGCGCGGGGCGACGACAGCTGGGTTCTGGGGAGCGCTCATGTGTGGGTCCTGGTGTGGTAGCGGTAGAGGCTGGTGGGGCGGGAGCTGAATTGGGAGAAGGGGAAAGGTTCGGCGGAGAGGGCGGTGAGGCCGGAGCCTAGGAAGGCTCTGGCGATGGCGCTTCCGGTTTGAGCATAGACGGCCAAGGCCTTCGATTGCTCACGGCAACGAGTTAGGAGGGTGTCGAAAGTGCCGTTGGACAACGTCATTCCGGTGGCGACGACGGCGTCGGCGGCGTCGATCACCTGGGTCATGTCGCGCGAGACAGGCAGGCCGGAGGCGGTCTCGCGGAGGTTGAAGTCGCAGGGCAGGCAGATTCCGCCGCGGGCGGTGATCGCGTCGACGAGGGGGTTCACCACGCCGATCAACGCAACTTTGGTGCCCTCGGCAACATCCAGAAGTCCCGCGACCGCCGCGTCACGGGCGCGGGCGCGGACGTCCGGCGTACCGGCGGGGAGAACGATCTCCTCGGCGCCCGGCGATCCGTGATGCGGCTCGACGGCGGCCAGGTAGGCGTCCAGAGCCGCAATGCGTACCGGCAGCGGGTCGTCGGACTGCAGGACGTCGGCGAGGGTGCGACCGGAGGTGTCTGCGCAGTACGACGGGTCGAGTTCGCCGGACTCGAACGAGCAGGCGCCGAAGACCTCGCCGACGCGGAGCAGCACGTAGTAGTTCCGGTAGGTGACGTCCGCACCCGGCAGCCGGGTGGTGTGGTGGAGCCAGAACGCGCTGGTGACATCCAAGTCGGCCGGCGAAGGACCAAGGGAGCCGGAGAGAACTGATGCAACGAGCTCGTCGACGGATGCGGGAGTGGTCATGGTAGATCGGCCAGCCTTTCGGGGCGTACAGCAGGGCGGATGACTCCGAACCCGTCGCGCGCCTCAGCTTAATGCGACGGGGTCGCAGATGGAAACTCCTCGCGCCGGGCCCAGGCCGACTCCCGCCGGTCCCATGACATCGCCGACCACGGCACCGCGAGCTGGTCCAGCGAGTCGATCTCGCGCGGCCGCATCGAGTCTATCGGCCGCGCCTCGGCATGCCGGGCAAAAGCCGACTCGACGTACCGCGTCCCGGTGTCGGCAGCGAGAAAGACATGCGTCCGGCTGCTGTCACAGTTGTGCTCCCACAACGCGGACAGATACGCCGCTCCCGCGGACAGCCCGGCGAAGACACCCGAGGTCCGCAGCAGGTCCACCGCGGCCGACATCGCATAGTCGAACGAGACCCAGTGCAACCGGTCGTACAACTCGTGCCGGACGTTGCGGAACTCGATCGAGCTACCGATCCCCGCAATGATCATGTCCGGATCCTGAGTGTGCCCGGCGCCGAACGTGATGCTGCCGAACGGCTGCACGCCGACCAGGTTCACGTCCCGCCCGTGCTCACGCAGGTACGCCGCGATCGCGCCGGTCGACGCCCCGGTCCCGACCCCACCGACCAGGCACAACGGCCCGGCCGGCACCACTTCGGCGACGAGCTCGGCGACCGCGCCGTACCCGAGGTAGTGGATGTCGTCGTGGTACTGCTGCATCCAGTGGTACGTCGGGTTGTCACGGAGGATCTCGCCGATCCGCCGGACCCGGAGGTTCTGGTCGAGCTGCAGGTTGTTCGACGACGGCACCTGCTCGACCGTCGCACCGAGGATCTCGAGCTGGATCTTCAGCGTCCGGTCGACCGTGGTCGAGCCGACGATGTGGCACTTCATCCCGTACCGGTGGCAGGCCAGCGCCAGCGCGTGCGCGTAGATCCCGCTCGAACTGTCGATCAGCGTGTCCCCAACCTGGACCGCGCCGGTCTCCAACAGGTGGCGTACGGCGCCGAGCGCGGAGTACACCTTCATCGTTTCGAACCGCAAGCAGATCAGGTGGTCGCCGACCCGGATCGGATCCGGGTCCTTGATCGCCTCCGCCAGGTGGTCGTGCAGTCGCGTCATCGGCGCGGTTCGCTCCTCAGATCGGGAATGAGCACGGGCGGAGAATCTTGGTGACCCAGGTGGGCGGCCCTCACCAGCCGCCGGGTCAGGTCGTGGTGCGGGTCGGTCATCACGGTCGTCGGTGGTCCTTGCTCGACCACCCGGCCACCGTCGATCATCAGGACCTGGTCCGCGACGGCCGCGACCAGCCCCAGGTCGTGGCCGATCCAGATCAGCGCCGTACCGCGGTCCTTGAGCTCGGTCAGCAACTCGACGACGAGCGCCGTACCGTGGTCGTCGAGAGCCGTGGTGATCTCGTCGCAGATCAGTACGTCGGGATGCGCGAGGACTGCCCGGGCCAGGGCCGCACGCTGCAGCTCGCCACCGGACAGGCGGCTCGGCGGACGGGCCGCGGTGATCGCGGAGACGCCGAGGCGGGCCAGGGTGGCGACGGCCTCGGCGTGAGCCTGACCAGGCTCGAGACCACGCAGACGCTGGGCGGTGCGGGCGACCTGCTGATCGACCGGGCGGCGTTCGTCGAACGAGCCACGGACCTCCTGCCAGACGTACTGGATCCGGCGATGCTGTTCACGCGAACGCTTGCGGAGGACCGGCAACGGTTCGTCGTCCAGCAGCAGGCGGCCGGTGAAGCGCTCGTGCAGGCCGGCCAGGCACCGTGCGAGCGTGGTCTTACCGCTCCCGGACCGGCCGACGACGCCGAGGCAGGCGCCGGCGCGAACGGTGAGGCCGACCTCGTGCAGGACGAGATCCCGGCTGCGGGGCCGCAGCGACGCTGACAGGTTCATTGCCTGAAGCAACGGTTGCCCGAGCGCCTTCGTTCCCGCCGCGGCGAGCTCCGGTGCGGCGGGGAGTACGTCGGTACCGCCCGAGGCGATCACCCGGCCGGCCGACAGCACCACGACGCGAGCGGCGAGCGCCCGCACGAGGTCGAGATCGTGACTCAGCAACAAGATCCCCAGACCACCCGCGGCCAGTTCTCGCAGTTCGGTCACCAACTGCAGCCGGGTGATCGAGTCCAGTCCGGTACTCGGCTCATCAAGCACCAGTACCTTCGGCCGGCACGTCAACGCCTGGGCCAACGCGACCCGCTGCCGCTGCCCACCCGAAAACTGATGCGGAAACCGCCGCAACGTGTCCCCGTCCAACTGGGCAGCCCGCAGAGCGTCCCGCACGACCCCTTCGTCCCCCGGATGATGCAACCGGGCCAACTCCCGCAACGTCGCCCCGATCCGCCGCGCCGGATTGAGCGCGCTCCCCGGATGCTGAGGCATGTAGGCCACCACCCTCCCGCGAACCCGAGCCGCCGCCGCGGTCGGCCCGTTGCCGTCGACAACCACCTCGCCGTCGACTTCGGCGTACCCGTTGAGCTGAACGCCGTCGCCGCGCTCCCCCAGCAGGGCCAGGGCCGAGGTCGTCTTCCCTGACCCGGAGGCCCCGACCAGAGCGGTAACCTCCCCCGCGGCAACGTCAAAGGAAATGTCATCCACCAACACCGCTGTCCCCGCGGTGGCCGCGAGCCCGCGGACACTGACGAGCGGGCTCATCGGGTCGCCTCCACCAGACGCCGGGAACGATGGACGAGCCGATCTGCCAGCAGGTTGAAGCCCAGCGTGAACGAGACCAGCAGAAGCGCCGGAGCCAGCACGGACCACGGCTGCAACAACAAGCCCTCTCGGTTGCGGGAGACACTCACCGCCCAGTCCGGTGCGGTAGGACTCAAGCCGAGGCCGAGGAAGTTGACCGAAGCCACCAGGAACACCGCCAGCGTGATTCGGGTACCGAGATCGGCGGCCACCGGACCGAGGACCGAGCGGCCGATGTAACCGACGTGAATCGCGAACCAGGACTCGCGTTGCATCCGCAGTGCCTCGACGACCGGCGACGACGCTGCATCGAGAGCGGCGGCGCGGACCAACCGGGCGACGGTCGGAACGTTGACCATGGCAACGGCCACCGTGATCGCGAACGCCGACGCACGCCACCCGACCGCGACCACGCCGATCACCAGCAACGACGGCAACGGCAGCAGTACGTCGAGCGGCCGGATGAGCACCTCGTCCAGCCAGCGATGCCTAGTGGACGCCGCGACCAGCCCGATCAGTCCACCCACGAGGTACGCGATCAGCACCGCACCGATCGCCATCCCCAACGCTGTCCGGCCTCCGACCAACAGCAAACCCAGCACGTCCCGCCCGAGCCCATCCGTCCCGAGCAACCCGTCAGCCGCATACGGCAACCCCGGCTTGCGATCCAGCTGAAGGAGCGGCCCGAAGACGGCGACGAGGAGCGGCACCACCACGAGCGCTGCCGACACCACCAGCGGCACCCGGCCCCTCATCGCAGCAGCTCCGTCCGCGGCACCAACCGGTTGCACACCAGGTCGGCTCCGAGGTTGATCACCAACGCAGCAACGGCCAGCACCAACGTCAACCCCTGCACCACCGGCACGTCCCGCGTTTCGACTCCATCCACCAAAGCGGTGGCAAACCCAGGAATCGCGAAGATCGCCTCGACTACCAGGACCCCGCCCAGCAAGGTGTCCCCGGTCCGCGCCAGCTCCTGCACCCCAGGGACCGCCGCGTTCGGCAAGACGTGCCGCAGCAGCAGCTGCCGCCGCGGGATCCCGAGCCGTCGAGCCTGTACGACGTACTCCGCCTGAAGGGCTGTGATCGTCCCGGCCCGGACCTGCCGTGACAGCAGACAGACCGTCCGTCCGAGCAGCACCGCAACCGGCAGCACCAGCAGCGCGGGCGACGCGAGCAGATCACCACCGATCCACGTGGCCGGCAACCAACCCAACTTGAGAGAGAAGACCGCGACCAACACCACCGCGATCACGAAGTCCGGGATCGCCGAGAGCGCCAGCGTCACCGACGTGATCGCCCGATCCAGCCGACCGTTCTCCCGCGTCCCCATCACGATGCCCAGGGCAACCGCCAGCGGCACGACGACGGCCAGGGTCGCCAGTGTCAGCACCAACGTCGCGCCGACCGAGTTCCGAACGATGTCGACCACGGGCCCACCGCTGATCAGCGACGTACCCAGATCGCCCGTCAGCACGTTGCCGAACCAGTGCCCGAACCGTTCCAGCGCAGGCTGATCGAGTCCCAACTGCGCCCGCATCCGATCGATCTGCTCCGGCGTCAGCGTCTCGGTGAAGCGCAGGTCCGCCGCATCCCCCGGCAGCAGTGACGTCAGCGTGAACACGAGCACCGACAGCACAGTCAACTGGACGACAGCGAGAAGTGCCCGCTGTGCGGCGTACGACCGCATTCAGGCCAGCCACACCTTGTCGAACCGCCCGGAGTCCAGCGTGTTCGGCGGGACCGCCTGGATGCCCTGCACCTTCGCCGCCACCGCGACCAGGTAGTCGGGCAAGCCCCACGCGATGATGCCGCCGTCGTCCCGCAGCGTCTTCTGCAGTTCGCCGTACCGCGCCGAGCGGGCGGCCTCGTCGGTCAGCACCTGCGCGGCCGCGAAGCCGGCGTCGAACGCGGGCCGCCGCCAGTGGGTGACGTTGAACGGCGATTTGGTCAGCAATCGATCGGTGATGTATTGCGGGATAGGCATCGCACCCGACCGATGGTTGCCGATGACACCCTTCGTCAGCAGGTCCTTGGCGTACGTCTGCGGACTGCCGGTGGTCACCTTCAAGCGAACCCCCGCCTCCGCGACCTGCTCCGCGAACAGCGTCGCCGCCTCGACGAACCCGGCCGATGCGTCGGCGGTGAAGAGCTCGATCTCCTTCCCCACCAGCCCGGCCTTGGTCAGCAGTGACTTGGCCTGCTCGACGTCGCGCTCCCGCTGCGGCAGCTCGGCCGGGTAGTACTGATACCCCTTGCCGAACAGGTCGTTGCCCACGGCACCGCGCCCCGCGAGGACGACGTCGACCAGCCGCTGCCGGTCCGCGAGCAGCTTGAACGCCATCCGTACGTCGGGATTGTCGAACGGCGCCTGGTCGACCTTCATCACGAACGCCTGCATCGTGCTGGCCTTCGCGGCGACGATCCGCACCGTCTTCCCGGCCTCCGCGGTCCGCGCGAAGGTCGCGGTCATGTCATTCGCATACTCCGCCTGCCCACCCTGTACGGCGTTCGCCCGGGCCTCGGCGTCGGCCGACAAGACGTGCAGCTCCTCGATCCGCGCCGGCTCGTCCCAGTACTCGTCGTACCGGCTCGCCACCATCGACCGGCCGGCGTCGAACGAGACGAAGCGGAAGGCGCCCGTACCGATCGGCTTGGTCGGATCCTTGAAGCCGTCCCGGACGATCTGCGTGCCGATCCCCGCCAGCAATGCCGCGAACTCCGCGTTCGGCGCGGACAGCACGAGCTCGACCGTCTGCGTATCGATCGCCCTGCAGCGCTTCAGGTCCAGGGTCGCCAGCGACGACTGCGCGACCCGCTCGGGCACGGTCGGATCGGCGATCCGGGCGAGGCTGTACAGCACGTCCTCGGCCGTGAGCCTCGCGCCGTCGTGGAAGCTCGCATCCCGCAGTGTGAACCGCCAGGTCGTCGCCTGCGCGTCGTGTTCCCACTTGGTCGCGAGCCGCGGCACCGGCTTCAGGTCGGGTCCGAGCTCGACGAGCTTCTCGTACATCGCCTTGTGCCGCGCGATATCCACGAACAGGCTCTGGACGTGCGGATCCAGCACCTCCTTCGCCCCGCCACCGGCGTACACCGCACGCAGCCGGCCACCCTGTTTCGGCTGCGCCGCGGGCTGGCCGTCGGCACCGCAACCGGTCAGCGCGGCGACGCCGAGCGCGCCGGCCAAGCCCAGGAATCCACGCCTGTTCAGAGCATCGGACATCCGCATTTTCCTTCACGGTGAGGTCGCCACGGGGCACGAATCCTGCCGATAATGAAAACCGTTGTCAAATTCAGCGCGCATCCGAACGAGACGACCTCATTCTTTCGGCCCCGCGCGCCGACTGCTCTGCGTGACGGCGTGTCACCCAACGCCTACCCCTGAGTACCGGGAGTTACTAGTCCTCGCAGTCGGAGGGCAGGCAGGGGTCGGCGGGGATGGAGGTGGCGATGCGGTCGAGAAGACCGGCCAGCTGGGTCTGTTCCTCGGCGGTCAGGTGGTCGAAGAAGAAACTGCGGACGGCGGCGACGTGATCGGGCGCGGCAGCCTCGATCGCCTTCCGGCCGAGCGGCGTGAGGCGGACCATCGAGCCACGGGCATCCGACGTGCACTCCTCACGGCAGACCAGCCCCCGCTTCTCCATCCGGCTGACCTGGTGGGACAGCCGGCTCCGCTCCCAGCCGACCGACTTGCCCAGGTCGCGGGTACGCAGGACGCCGTCCTCCGCGACGGACAACGGGTGCATCAGCGCGTAGTCGGCACCGGACAAACCCGAGTTGCCGATCAGTCGCGCTTCTAAGGCGCGCATCAGGTCGCGATGCGTGTCGCGGTACGACTGCCACAGCCGCGCCTCACGCGCATCGAGCCACTCAGCTTCCGCCATTCGCCCATTGTACGGACATCTGTTGACATGTCATCGAGTCCGAGAGTCGGCAGTTCATGGCGTGCGCGAAAGGGCAACGGCCAGCCCGACGGTCCCGGCCATGATCAGCAACTCGACCACCGCCAGTCGCCGGAACGTCGCCGGATCCCCGGTCGCCAGGTCCGGCAACGTCGTACGCCGATGCCACCAGCCGACCAAGACAAGGATCGCGAACGCCACCGCCTTGGCGAACACCAGAGCGCCGTACCCGCTCGTCACCCACTGCGTGATCAGCCCCCACCCGTCCTCCCGCCCGCCGAGGTGGATCTCCGCGGTCACCAACCCGGTGATCCCCATCGTCACCGCACACACCAGGGCGAGCCCGCTGAACAACTCGACCGCTTCACGAGAGCGGGCATACCGCAGTACGCCGGCCAGTCCGCCGATCCATGCGGTCGCCGCGAAGACGTGCACAACCAGCGACGTGGTCGCGAGCACCGACCAGACGCTCGTCCTCTCGATCGCACCGTGCCCGGTCAGCAATGGACCCGTCAACGCCGCGGCAGTCAGCAGGACTGCCCAGCGGGCGCCGCGCACCGTTCGGCATCCGCTGAGGACGACGGCCAGGATCGCCGTGAGTACGACGGCCACCGCGAGCGCTCTCACCTGGCTCAGTTGGCCGGCCGGGGAGGCATGCTCGGCCAGATGCGACAGCGGGATACCGAGGATCACCGCGGCCGTCGTGACCAGCCCGCCGATGCTCGCCACGGCCCAGATCCCGGCGGCCAGCGCGGCGTCCTGGCAGGCCCGCAACGCCTTCGTGCCGAGCTTCCCGTCGGTGGCCGGCAGGAACAGGACGACGGCCAGCAGCGCGCCGCCGGTCGCTATCGCGGCCGCGTCAGCGACGAACCGCAGGATCGGAACCGACCAGGACAAAGGCATTCCGGCACCGAGGAGTCCGGCCGGCAACGGCTTCGGCGCACCGCCCGCGGCGAGCAACGCCACCACCATCACGACGATGCCGGCGGCAACCATCCCGGCCGCCACCAGCCGGCCCCTGCCACGGACCGGGCTGCCTGCCGAGGTTTCCGCTCCCACCGGCGCCTCGCTCATTGCGAGGCCGGGCGGCGACGGACGATCACAACCGCCAAAGCGACCACGACCAGCATGACCAGGCACATGGCGACGATGGTGACCGTGTTCGAGCTGCTGTCCTGCTGGGCGGTCGGCGTACCGGCGGGCTGGGTGGCGGGGTGACCGGCGTGGGTCACAGTGAAGGACCCGGTCACGGTGATCGGGTGGCCGTCGGCCGACACCACGCGGGCGTCGACCTCGTACCGGCCGGCCTCGATCATCGCGCCGACCGGCTGGGTCACCGTGTTGTCGACCACCTGCACGTCCCCGCTGGCGACGTTCGTACCGCTGGGGGATTTCACCTGCACCTGGGTGCCGTTGCTGCCGACCGGCTCGTTGAAGGTCAGCACCACCTTGGTCGGCGGCGCGGCCATCGACGACCCGTCGGCAGGTGTCATCGACTCGAGTTTGGCGTGCGCCGCCGCCACTCCGGTGGAAACCACCAGAGCGAGCAGCGACGCCACCAGTACCGCGATCAATCGGCGCACGACTACGACTGTGCCTTCCCGGAGTCCGCCGTACCAGCCGCCGCCTTCCGCGGTCGCAGGCCGAAGGCGAGACCGAGCAGTCCGGCCAGCAGTCCAGCGCCGCCGAGCCAGCGAGCCAACGAGTCGGTCGAGTCTTTGGTCTCCGAGGTGGTGGCCGCGACCGGAGTGATCGCGGCGGCCAACTTCAGGGTCGGCGCCGGGTGCTCCGGCTCGTCAGCGCCGTCCTTGGCGACGTCGGCCCACTTGACCACCTCACCGTCGCTGTAGGTCTGGTCGGCGGGGAAGCTCAGCGCGTCCACACCCTCGGGCAGTTTGCCGACCGACAGCGCGAACTCGTCGAAGTCGTTCGGCGGGATCCCGCCCGCAGTGGCGGTCCAGGTGATCGTGGTGATCGCCTGGGTCAGCGTGACGTCGCCGACCTTGACCGCCGCGGGCAGCTTCTCGGTCTTCTTCTCCACCTTCCACCCGTCCTTCACCTGCGCACCGACATGCGCGAACGGGTGGTCCTTGGGCAGCGAGACGACGAGCTTGGTGGTGCTGGTGTTGTCGGACTCGGTCGGGACGCGGAACACGAGCTTCGCGTACCCACCGGGCTTGGCATCCGGCGAGGACACGGTGACATGGGCCGACGCCGAGGTGGCGGCACCGACCAGGACGAGCGCGGACGCCGCGACGATCGCGCCGGCGCGCAGGACGAATCTCTTGGGCATGAGAGAACCTTTCACGGTCTTACGGGGAACCCGGCCGGAGCCGGTCAGCGAGCTGGGATCACTCGGATGACGGGAGGTCCTCGCAGACAGACGTTCGAGGTCAGCCATGCCCCGACGAGCCGGGGCGCCGGCGTGTGGGCGACCCGGGCGGACGACGTACGCCGTACCGCAGGCAGGACCGGTAGTTGGGGCAGGAAACGGGCCAGGATCCGCAGGATGCGGTAGACCCAGCGGTGAGCCCCGGTAATCGCGAGGACCCCAGCGAGCAGCACGGACAGGTGGGCGGCGGTCATCATCAGACTGCCACCGATCCCGGACGGCATCGCCATCCCGTGGTGCATCGGCGGATGCGTCGCGTCCAGCGTCACGTGGACGAACAGCTGCACACCGGCGAGGACAAGGGCCGTGAGGAACCGTTCCCCGGCGAGGTACTCGCCGAGGAGCCAGCACACACCGGCCAGTGCGGCGAACGGTGGTACGACGCCGAACGGAACCGCACTGCCGCCGACGAGCGCGTGACCGACCGCCGCGACCGCGACGCTCAGCGCCGCAACCACGGACGTCGCACTGCTCTCGACCGGCATGACTGTCCCCTCGCTCCAGGTCGTGTCTGATGGTCCAGCGCCGTAGCGAGCAGGTGCTCGGTGCGGTAGCTCGGCGCGCTGGAGCGAAGGTCTCGATGCGGAGCATCGTGGCCTTTGCGCCAGTGCGCCGAGGTGCCGTGCCGAGTGCCGCGCAGTAGGCGATGGACCATCAGACACGACCTAAGTCACTCTACGGTCAGGAAGGCTGAGTCGTTCCCTCGGTGAAGCGCAATACATCCCCGCACACCAAGTAAACGGTCCGGCACAGAGCGTCCGCCTGCTGGAGGCGCCGTCGGCAGGTGGTGAGCCGCCGTAGTAGATGATGGGCCGCATGGACGTAGCGGTACTGGAGGTCGGGGGCAGCCACGTGACCGCGGCGGTCGTGTCGCCAGGTGGGTGGGACGTAACAGTGGTCGACCGGGTCAAGCTCGAGTCGCAAGAGGCGCCCGAGGCGGTGGTCGGGCAGCTCGCGGCGGTGGCCCGGAAGTTGCCGCTGGCAAGCGGTCTGGCGGTGGCCCTGCCCGGGCCGTTCGACTTCGCGACCGGCGTGGCCTGGTACCGCAACCAAGGCAAATTCGATCAGCTGTACGGCTACAACCTCGGTGAGAGTCTGGGCGCCGAGCTCGCCCTGGATCGGCTGATGTTCATGAACGACGCCGAGGCCTTCGCGGTCGGTGAGTGGACCGCGGGCGAGGTCCGCGAGGTCGAGCGCTGCGTCGGCGTCACCATCGGTACCGGCATCGGTACGGCGTTCCTCGCCGACGGCCGCGTGGTCCGCGAGGGCGAGTCCGTGCCGCCGGGCGGTGAGCTCTACAAGACGTCGTACGACGGGAAGCCGCTGGAGGACTCGATCTCCGCCCGGGCGATCCTGCGCGCGTATCCGGACCCGGTCCCAGGGGTCAAGGAGGTCGCCGACCTCGCCCGAACCGGAGACCCCGTCGGACAGGGGGTCCTCGAGACCGCCTTCACCCACCTCGCATCGGCCCTCACGCCGTGGATCGATCGATTCGGCGTGACCAGGACCGTCCTCGGTGGCTCGATCTCCGGAGCCTTCGACCTGGTCGAGTCCGTCTTCGACTTCCCCGTCGCCGCCACGAAGGACACCGAGCACTCGGCCCTGATCGGCGCCGCCGCCCACTACCTCCGCTCCAGCTGAACTGTCCGAGTCTCCGGTTACGGTCGCTCCATGAAGATCGCTGCGCCGCGGCTGCGCGCCACCCTCGACTCCGCGTCGCCGGATCCGGACGACATCGCTGACGAGGAGCGGCTGCTCGACCTCGCTCTGGAGGACGTGGATCTGAGCGATCTGGAGGCCGAGCACCTCGAGCTGAGCGGCTGCCGGCTGACCCGGTGCAAGCTCGCCGGCTCGGACCTGGACAAGCTGATCCTGGTCGACACCGAGCTGACCCAGTGCGACATCGCGAACGCCCGCTGGTCCGACGCGGTGGTGACCCGGCTGGCGATCACCTCGTCCCGGCTGACCGGGTTCGCCGGCCCGGGGATGAGCCTGCAGCACGCCACGATCCGGGACAGCGTGCTGGACTTCGGCTCGTTCCGCTTCGCGAAGTTCGTGAAGGTCGAGTTCAGCGACTGCCGGCTGCAGAACGCGGACTTCGTCTCCGCCGACCTGACCGGCGCGGTGTTCCGGAGCTGTGACCTGTCCGGAGCCGAGTTCTCCCAGGTCAAGGCGCGCGGCGCGGTGTTCGTGGACTGCACCTGGGACGGCGCGAAAGGGCTGGGTTCGCTGGCCGGCGCGACCGTCGCCGCCGCCTCCCCGATCGACACCCTGGCCTTCACCAGCGCGGTCACCGTCGCGACCGGCATCACACTCGCCCATCCCGACGACCTCGACATTCGCTGACGCCTCGGTCCGGGGGCGGAGCGTGAGCCTGCCCACGCGGCCGCCGGAGCGGCGGGAACGCCCATTAGGGTGGGGCCTGTGACTGACTCGACGATCATCTACACCCACACCGACGAGGCTCCGGCGCTGGCCACGTACTCGTTCCTCCCCGTGATCCAGGCGTACGCCGGTCAGGCCGGTGTCGGGGTGGAGACCCGGGACATCTCACTCGCCGGCCGCATCATCGCCCTCTTCCCGGAGTACCTCAAGGAAGACCAGCGGATCGCGGACGCGCTGTCCGAGCTCGGCGAGCTGGCCAGGACCCCGGCGGCGAACATCATCAAGCTGCCGAACGTCTCGGCCTCGATCCCGCAGCTGAAGGCCGCGATCGCCGAGCTGCAGGCCCAGGGCTACGCCCTGCCGGACTACCCGGACGAGCCGAAGACCGACGAGGAGCGGGCGACCCAGGCCCGCTACGACAAGGTCAAGGGCTCCGCGGTGAACCCGGTGCTGCGCGAGGGCAACTCCGACCGCCGCGCGCCCGCCTCGGTGAAGAACTACGCGAAGACCCACCCGCACCGGATGGGCGCGTGGACCGCCGACTCCAAGACCAACGTCGCCACCATGGGTCAGAACGACTTCCGCTCGACCGAGAAGTCAACCGTGATCGAGGCCGATGGATCGCTGCGGATCGAGCTGGTCGCCGCGGACGGCACCACCACTGTGCTGCGGGACGCGGTCCCGGTGCTGGCCGGCGAGGTCGTCGACGCCTCCGTCATGCACGTGGCCGCGCTGCGTGAGTTCCTGACCGCGCAGGTCGCCCGGGCGAAGGCCGACGACGTGCTGTTCTCGGTCCACCTGAAGGCCACCATGATGAAGGTCTCCGACCCGATCGTGTTCGGCCACGCGGTCCGCGCGTTCTTCCCGAAGACCTTCGCGCAGTACGGCGAGACCCTCTCGAAGGCGGGCCTGTCCCCGAACAACGGGCTGGGCGGGATCCTGTCCGGGCTGTCCGCGCTGCCGGAGGGTGACGCGATCAAGGCCTCGTTCGACGCCGAGCTGGCCGACGGCCCGGCGATCGCGATGGTCGACTCGGACAGGGGCATCACCAACCTGCACGTGCCGTCCGACGTGATCGTCGACGCGTCGATGCCGGCCATGATCCGTACGTCGGGCCACATGTGGGGACCGGACGGCGCTGAGCACGACACCCTCGCCGTCCTGCCGGACAGCAGCTACGCCGGCATCTATCAGGTCGTCCTCGACGACTGCCGCGCGCACGGCGCCTTCGACCCAGCCACGATGGGCTCGGTGCCGAACGTCGGCCTGATGGCACAGAAGGCCGAGGAGTACGGCTCGCACGACAAGACCTTCGAGATCGCGGCCGCGGGCACCGTCCGGCTGGTCGACACCGCGGGTACCGTCGTCCTCGAGCAGGCCGTCGAGCCGGGCGACATCTTCCGCGCCTGCCAGACCAAGGACGACCCGATCCGGGACTGGGTCAAGCTGGCCGTCAACCGGGCCCGTGCGACGGGTGACCCGGCGGTGTTCTGGCTGGACGAGAGCCGCGCGCACGACGCTCAGATCATCGCGAAGGTCAAGGAGTACCTGCCGGAGCACGACACCGACGGCCTGGAGCTGAAGGTCCTCGCCCCGGTCGACGCGATCAAGTTCTCGCTGGACCGGATCCGCCGCGGCGAGAACACCATCTCGGTGACCGGCAACGTGCTGCGTGACTACCTGACCGACCTGTTCCCGATCCTCGAGCTCGGCACCAGCGCGAAGATGCTGTCGGTCGTCCCGCTGATGGCCGGCGGCGGCCTGTTCGAGACCGGCGCGGGCGGCTCGGCGCCGAAGCACGTGCAGCAGCTGGTCAAGGAGAACTACCTGCGCTGGGACAGCCTGGGTGAGTTCTTCGCCCTGGCGGCGAGCTTCGAGCACCTGGCCCAGTCGACCGGCAACGCGCGCGCCCAGGTCCTCGCCGACACGCTCGACCGGGCGACCGCGACGTTCCTGAACGAGGACAAGTCGCCGACCCGCCGCGTCGGCGGGATCGACAACCGGGGCAGCCACTTCTACCTGTCGCTGTACTGGGCGCAGGAGCTGGCCCAGCAGACCGACGACGCCGACCTCGCGAAGGCCTTCGTCCCGCTCGCCGAGACGTTGACGGCGAACGAGCAGACCATCGTGGACGAGCTGCTCGCCGTCCAGGGCAACCCCGTCGACCTCGGCGGCTACTACCAGCCCGACGCGGCGAAGGCGGCCGCGATCATGCGCCCGTCGAAGACCTGGAACGACGCATTGGCGTCTATCTGACGAGCACCCGGCGAATTCGGCGGGCATCGACGAGCCGTGCGGACCGCGTACGGCGACAACCTCGGCCCCGGCCGCACCCCGTCGTCCTGCTCTGACTCCTTTCGCAGCTCCCGGCGCCCGCAAGGCGCCGGGAGCTGTTGCTGTAAGGCGGGGAAATACATCGCCGCAACGGATTTTCCGTTCCTACACTGGCGAACATGACAGCGACCCGATCCGTGCTTGCCGCACAGGCAGCGGACTTTCCCCGGTGGTACCAGGATGTGATTGCCAAAGCCGAGCTCGCCGACAACGGGCCGGTGCGGGGGACGATGGTCATCCGACCGTACGGGTACGCGATCTGGGAGTTGCTGCAGTCGGCGATGGATCTGCGGATCAAAGCGGCCGGAGCGGCCAACGCGTACTTCCCACTGCTCATCCCGGAGAGCTACTTGCGCCGCGAGGCCGAGCACGTCGAGGGATTCAGCCCCGAGCTCGCCGTGGTGACCCATGCCGGTGGCAAGCAACTCGAGGAGTCGGCAGTGGTACGGCCGACGTCGGAGACGGTCATCGGCGAGTACATGGCCAAGTGGATCCAGAGCTACCGTGACCTGCCCCTGCTCCTGAACCAGTGGGCCAACGCCGTCCGCTGGGAACTGCGGCCACGACTGTTCCTGCGGACCACCGAGTTCCTCTGGCAGGAGGGGCATACCGCGCATGCGTCCGCTGACGACGCCCGCGCGTACGCCACGAAGATCCTGTACGACGTCTATCGCGACGTGATGGTGAACCTGCTGGCAATCCCGGTCGTGGTCGGGCGGAAGACTCGGCGTGAGCGGTTCGCCGGTGCGGTCAACACGATGACGCTGGAAGCGATGACCGGTGACGGTAAGGCCCTGCAGATGGGTACGTCGCATGAGCTCGGGCAGAACTTCGCCCGCGCTTTCGACATCGGCTACCTGTCTCGCGACGGACAGCGCGAGCTCGCCTGGACCACGTCCTGGGGCAGCACCACGCGCATGGTCGGCGGGCTGATCATGGTGCATGGTGACGACGCCGGCCTGCGGGTCCCGCCCGCCGTCGCTCCCACGCAGGTCGTCGTACTCGCGATCAGGGACGAGGCGCTCGAGGCGGCCGGACGGATCGCCGCGGGCCTCACGGCGGCCGGTCTGCGCGTGACGCTCGACGACCGTACCGACCAGCCGTTCGGCCGGCGGGCGGTGAACTGGGAGCTGAAGGGCGCCCCGATCCGGATCGAGCTCGGGCCCCGCGATCTGGAGCAGAACGTCGCGACCGTGGTCCGCCGGCTCCGCGACTCGGGCAAGTCGACCGTGAACCTGGCTGACCTGACCTCGACGGTGGTGGCCGCGATCGAGGCGGACCAGCCGCACCTGCTCGAGGAGGCGACGAAGCGGCAGACTGCGCGGACCACAGCCGTCGCCAGCGTGGAGGAAGCGCAGGAGGCAGCCGCGTCCGGCTGGGCCAGCCTGCCGTACGACGTCGTCGGCGAGGAAGGCGAGGACCGCCTGGCCGCAGCCGGCATCTCAGTCCGCTGTCTCCAACGCCCCGACGGCACCCTCCCGACCGAGGACGACGAACGCGGCCTGACCGCCTTCGTCGCCCGCTCCTACTAACCCTCTCGTCAAGCAACGCCGGACAGCCACCCGGGCCGGCGAATCGCCCACCACCCGCGGCCTCCCAACCCCCCCAGCTGGTGGGTTCACCTACCAGCTGGGGGATTCCATACCGTGATACCGGTGGGGGAACCCACCAGATGAGGCGGGGACGGGTGGGCGTCGGGTGGGTGGTCGTGGTTCCGGGCGGGGGTCAGCGCGCTAGGTACCTGCGGACGTCGTCGGCGACCTGGGCCCGGTTGGGCATGCCGTACTTGCGCAGGATCGCGCTGAGGTGGGTCTTGACCGTGTTCAGGCTGACGCCGAGCTCGGCGGCGAGCTGGTCGTTGTCGAGGCCGTCGACCAGCAGGACCGCGACGCCCTGCTGGGCCTTGGTCAGGCTCGTGTACCGGCGCTCCGGAGCCTCGTCGGTGTCCATCAGCATCTCGATCAGCTCGGACTGGATGTGCTCGGTGGCGTCGACGATCCGGGCCAGGTGAGTCTGTACGGACGCACCCACGTCCGGCTCGTCCATCGCCTCCTCGACCATCTCCCGGATCGACGCGACCCGGTGCGACAGGTACTCCATCACGTGGTCCGACGTCAGCAGGTTCGGCCCGATGTCGCCGGCCGGCAGCCGCCGCAGCGCTTCCCGGTCCTCACCCTCGCGGGTCAGCACCCGTTCGACCAGGCTGCACAGCCACTCGAACGCGCGGATGGCGTTGTCGTCGTAGCTGTTCGACGCGTAGCTCTGCATCGACAGCATGCCGAACAGCTGATCCGGCCCGTCCTTCGTCGGCCGGAAGATCGGTACCGTCACCACGTCCTCCGACCGCCGGACGGCATCACCGAGCGGGACGCCGGCATGCAGCGCGGCACCGCCGTCGTAGGCGAAGCGGTACGTCTGCCGGCGCTTGATCAGCCAGGAGGTCTGGCCGTTCGGGCCGAAGATGTGCGTATCCGGGTCGACGTACCGGCCGTCGTCGTACGCGTAGGGGTAGCGGACCCGGTTGCTGCCCTGCAGGAAGCCGACGAAGAACGCGTCGACACGGGCGATCTTGCCGGCCACCACCCGGACGTAGTCGTACAGCCCGTAGTGGTCGGCACGAAACAGCGCCTCGATCTTGTGGTAGGCCTCGCGCAGGATGATCGCGGTCTCCGCGTCGACCCTCAGCGGGGCACCCCTGTCTCCTTCCACAACGCCGGCTCCCAGAAAACCCAGCTTTTCGTCGATCATTCGACTATGCCGCCAGGCCCCCTGGATTGCCAAGCACCAACGCGCATCAGCCGTCGGCGCACAGCAGTCGCGAGTGGTGGGTTCGGAGTTCCCGAGTCGCCCTCCCAAGCCTCGGTCGAACTCCGCACCACCACCCGCGACCACGATCAGGACGTCTGATTGAGAGCCCCCGCGTCGATCGATCGCACGCCCCCTGCGAGATCCTCGACCCCCCGACAGTTCCTCCTGACGTCCTGCCCCTCCACCCCGCTGACTACACCGTGCCACCGATCACGGACCATGCCTATCGCCCGCCGTATGAGATTGTTGTGTCCTCAATCTCACCCCGGGGATGAGAGACGATGTAGTCGTTTTCGCAAGCGTTTCGGCACGGAATTCGTTGTACGACGGGCTGTTCGGTCACCAACTCGTGTCGAGCGGCTTGCCCTCGGCGTACCCCGCGGCGGTCTGCAGGCCGACTACAGCGCGTTCGTGGAACTCGGCCAGGTTCGCGGCGCCGACGTACGTGCAGGAGCTCCGGATCCCGGAGACGATCGAGTCCAGCAGGTCCTCGACGCTCGGGCGTTCGGGGTCGAGATACATCCGCGCGGTCGAGATGCCCTCGCCGAAGAAACTCTTCCGGGCCCGCTGGAACGGCGTGTCGTCGGTCGTCCGCGACCGGACCGCCCGCGCCGATGCCATCCCGAAACTCTCCTTGTAGATCCGCCCGTTGCTGTCGCGGTGCGGATCCCCCGGCGACTCGTACGTCCCCGCGAACCAGGACCCGATCATCACGCTGGACGCGCCCGCGGCCAGCGCCAGCGCCACATCCCGCGGATGCCGCACGCCGCCGTCCGCCCAGACGTGCTTGCCGAGCTCATGCGCCCGGGTGGCACATTCCAGCACCGCGGAGAACTGCGGACGACCGACCGCGGTCTGCATCCGCGTCGTGCACATCGCCCCTGGCCCGACGCCGACCTTCACGATGTCCGCGCCGGCCGAGATCAGGTCACTGACGCCTTCGGCGGTGACGACGTTGCCAGCCACGATCGGCACGTCGGGCTCGAGACCGCGGACCTGCCCGAGGACCTCGAGCATCCGCTCCTGGTGCCCGTGCGCGGTGTCGATCACGAGGGTGTCGATGCCGACATCGAGCAGCGCCTTCGCCTTCTGCTCGGCGTCCCCGTTGATCCCGATCGCGGCCGCGACTCGGAGCTTGCCGTTCGCATCGAGGGCCGGCTCGTAGAGGGTGGCCCGGAGCGCGCGCTGGCGGGTCAGGATGCCGACGATCGTGCCGTCCGCATCCACCACGGGCGCGAGCCGATGCCGACCGTCGTGCAGCAGGTCGAACGCCGCCTCTGCGTCCATGCCGGCCGGTAACGTCAGCAGCTCGCGGGACATGATCCCGTCCAGCTGAGTGAACCGATCGACACCGGAGCAGTCCGCCTCGGTCACCACGCCGACCGGCCGGCCATGATCCACCACGATCACCGCACCATGACCCCGCTTGGGCAACAGGTTCAGCGCTTCACCGACGGTCCCGGTCGGCGGCAGCACGAGCGCGGTGTCGTGCACAGGGTGCCGTTCCTTGATCCAGGCAACCACCTCGGCCACGACGTCGACCGGGATGTCCTGCGGAATCACCGCCAGCCCGCCACACCGCGCGATCGTCTCCGCCATCCGGCGTCCCGACACCGCTGTCATATTCGCCGCGACGACGGGAATCGACGTCCCAGTGCCGTCAGTCGTCGACAGATCCACGTCCAGCCGCGACGCGACCCCGGACCGATTCGGCACCAGGAACACGTCACTGAAGGTCAGATCCCCCACAGCCTCCCGATCATGATGAAACCGCATGGCACGACCCCTTCCGCCCGATGGGTACCGTCAGCCCGATGAGAACTGTCGTCCGACGAGAACCTCGCCAGCCTGACACGCCCTCATCGGCCCTCACAAGGAACCCAGAAGGAACTCTGGCGGCAAAAGACCGGCTCCCAGGAGGGCGGGAGCCGGTCTTCTACCACGGGGTGGATCAGCGCAGGTCGAAGCGGTCGAGCTCCATGACCTTGGTCCAGGCGGCGACGAAGTCGGATACGAACTTCGCCTTGGCGTCGTCACTCGCGTAGACCTCGGCGACGGCGCGGAGCTCGGAGTTCGAGCCGAAGACCAGGTCGGCGCGGGTGCCGGTCCACTTGACCTCGCCACTCGCGTCGCGGGCCTCGAACGTCTCCTGGCTGTCGTCCGTCGACTTCCACTCCGTGCCCAGGTCGAGCAGGTTCACGAAGAAGTCGTTGGTCAGCGTGCCCGGGTTCTCGGTGAGTACGCCGTACTTCGAGCCGTCGTAGTTCGCGCCCAATACACGCAGACCACCGACCAGGACGGTCAGCTCCGGCGCGCTCAGGGTCAGCAGGTTCGCCTTGTCGAGCAGCAGGTACTCGGCCGGGTACCGGTTGCCCTTGCCGTAGTAGTTCCGGAAACCGTCCGCGGACGGCTCCAGCGCGGCGAACGAGTCGACGTCGGTCTGCTCCAGCGACGCGTCCGTACGGCCCGGGGTGAACGGTACGACGATGTCCTGGCCGGCGTTCTTCGCCGCGACCTCGACACCGACACCGCCGGCCAGCACGATCAGGTCGGCCAGCGAGACCGGCTTCCCGAACGACTGCTGGATCCCTTCGAGCGTGCGCAGCACCTGAGCCAGCTCGTCGGGGTTGTTGACCTCCCAGCCGCTCTGCGGCTGGAGCCGGATCCGCGCGCCGTTCGCACCACCGCGCTTGTCGCTGCCCCGGAAGCTGGACGCCGACGCCCACGCGGTCGAGACCAGCTGCGCCACCGACAGTCCGGAGGCCGCGATCTGCGCCTTCAGCGCGGTGATGTCGTCCGCGCCGACCAGCTCGTGGTCGACGGCCGGGACCGGGTCCTGCCAGATCAGCGTCTCGGTCGGAACCTCCGAGCCGAGGTAGCGCACGATCGGGCCCATGTCACGGTGGGTCAGCTTGAACCAGGCCCGGGCGAACGCGTCCGCGAACTCGTCCGGATTGTCCTTGAAGCGCCGCGAGATCGGCTCGTAGATCGGGTCGAACCGCAGCGCCAGGTCGGTGGTCAGCATGGTCGGCTTCTGCTTCTTGGCCGCGTCGTACGCGTCGGGGATGATCTCCTCGGCGCCCTTGGCCACCCACTGGTTCGCACCGGCCGGGCTCTTGGTCAGCTCCCACTCGTAGCCGAACAGGATCTCGAAGAAGTCGTTGCCCCACTTCGCCGGCGTCCTGGTCCAGGTGACCTCGAGGCCGCTGGTGATCGTGTCAGGGCCCTTGCCGGTGTTGTACGTGTTCCGCCAGCCGAGGCCCTGGTGGTCCAGCGGCGCGCCCTCCGGCTCGGCACCGACGTACTTCTCCGGGTCGGCCGCACCGTGGGTCTTGCCGAACGTGTGACCGCCGGCGATCAGGGCGACGGTCTCCTCGTCGTTCATCGCCATCCGGCCGAAGGTCTCGCGGATGTCGCGGGCCGAGGCGATCGGGTCCGGGTTGCCGTTCGGGCCTTCCGGGTTCACGTAGATGAGACCCATCTGGACCGCACCGAGCGGCTTCTCCAGGTCGCGGTCACCGCTGTACCGCTCGTCGCCGAGCCAGGTGGTCTCGGGACCCCAGTACACGTCATCCTCCGGCTCCCACACGTCCGGGCGGCCACCGGCGTACCCGAAGGTCTTGAAGCCCATGGTCTCCAGCGCCACGTTGCCGGTCAGGATCATCAGGTCGGCCCAGGACAGCTTCTGGCCGTACTTCTTCTTGACCGGCCAGAGCAGCCGGCGGGCCTTGTCCAGGTTCGCGTTGTCGGGCCAGCTGTTCAGCGGCGCGAACCGCTGCTGCCCGGCACCGGCGCCACCGCGGCCGTCGCTGATCCGGTACGTCCCGGCGCTGTGCCAGGCCATCCGGATCATGAACGGGCCGTAGTGCCCGAAGTCGGCCGGCCACCAGTCCTGCGACGTGGTCAGCACCTCGGCGATGTCCGCCTTGACCGCGGCCAGGTCGAGGGTCTTGAACTCCGCGGCGTAGTCGAAGGTCTCGCCCAGCGGGTTCGCCACGGCCGGGTTCTTGGCCAGGATCTTCAGGTTCAGCTGGTTCGGCCACCAGCCACGGTTCGCGTTGCCGCGGGTCGGGTGCGCGCCCTGACCGTGTGCGACCGGGCAGCCGCCTGCCGCCTGCGCGTCTTCCTCGCCGCGGCTCTCTTCGCTACCTTCACCGGGCAGTGGCTCATGGATCTCGGACATCGGATTCCTTCCAGGACTGGACGTTTTCAAAGGAATTCAGGTACGGCGTGCGCAGTCGGCGCAGAGCCCCCAATAGATGACCTCGGCCTCGTCGATGACGAACCCGTGGTCCTCGGACGCGGTCAGGCAGGGCGCGTGCCCGACCGCACAGTCGACATCGGTGATGGCGCCGCACGAGCGGCAGACAGCATGGTGATGGTTGTCCCCCACACGCGACTCGTACCGGGCCACCGAGCCCAACGGCTGGATCCGGCGGACCAGGCCCGCCGCCGTCAGCGTGTGCAGCGAGTCGTACACAGCCTGGTGCGAGACATCGGGAAGTTCGTTGCGTACGGCACCTATCAGCGAGTCCGTGTCGGCGTGCGGATGCGCGTACACCGCGGTGAGCACGGCCACCCGCGGCCGGGTCACCCGCAGCGCGGCCCCGCGCAACAGCTCCTGGAGCTCATCCACCGTCGGCACGTCGAGCAGTCTGCCGCGTATTCTGGAATGAGTCAAGAATAGCTTCCGCGATTCTCATTTTGCGACAGCCTCGGCCCCGGTTGATGCTTGCCTCAGGCACCTACCGCGGGTCTCGATCAGCGGGCCAGGTACCGGCGGACGTCGTGGGCGACCTGGATCCGGCTCTCCATCGCATACTTGCGCAGGATCACGCCGAGGTGCGACTTCACGGTCGGCAGCCGTACGCCGAGCTCCGTCGCCAGCGCCTCGTTGTCGAGCCCGTGCACGAGGAGCAGCGCCACACGCTGCTGAGCGTCGGTGAGCGACAGGAACCGTCGTTCAGGTCCTTCGTCGACCTCGAGCATCATCTCGATCAGCTCCGACTGTGTCTGCTCCGCCGTACGAACGATGCCCTCGAGATACCCGCGCAGCGGCTCGTCCGCGGCGGCCGGCACGTCCAGCGCCTGGTCCGCGAGACCCCGCAGTACGGCGATCCGGTTGGACAGGTACTCCATCACGTGATCGGACGTCAGCAGGTTCGGCGTATCGTCCCCGGCCGGCAAGAGCCTGAGTGCCTCGCGGTCCTCGACTTCCCGGGTCAACACCTTGGCGAGAGCACCGGCGAGCCACTCAAACGCTCGTACGGCGTTGTCGTCGTACACCTCAGCCTGGTAGCTGTAGGTCGCCATCATCCCGAACAGCTGATCGCGACCATCCTTCGTACGCCGGAACATCGGCACGAGAACTGCGTCCTGGGACTGCTTGGTCACGTCACCACACGGAATCCCCGCATTGAGCACGGCCCCGTTGTCATACCCGAACCGATACGTCTGCCGCTTCCGCAGCAACCACGCGGTCGGACCACTCGGCCCGAACGTGTGACTCGACGGGTCGTCGTACTTCCCGTCCTCGTACCCATACGGGTACCGCACCCGGTCCGACCCCTGCAGAAACCCCACAAAGAACGTATCCACCGGCGCCACCTTCGCCGCCACCCCACGCACATAGTCATAAAGCGCGTAGTGATTCCCCCGCGGCAAAGCCTGAATCTTGTGATAAGCCTCCCGCAAAACCAAAGCCGTCCCCGCATCAACCCGAACAGCCACCCCAGCCCCCTCCCCCAGTTCCCCCATGACTATGCCCAGCAATCGCTCAACGTAACAATCCAATCCGAGCCTCCCCCCGCACCGGACGCCGTGGCTACCGGCTGTCACCCCTCGCCGTGAACGATCGCGTCAACCATGGGGGCTCAGATGTCCGACGAGAAGGCGCCGTGGCCAGGCAAGGCCTAAGTCTGGCCACCGATCGGCCTTGAGCACCCACCAACCATTCCCAGGCCCCCGGAATGGTCGGTGGGTTCTCAAAGCCGCGCGACAAGGCTCCAACCCCGATCGCACGTCAGTTGTCGATCAGCGCGCGACGATAGGAGCTCGCGTGCTTCGGGTGGGAGCGGTGCGGGCGAGCGGAGCGAGCGAAGTGGCGCGTGGGTTGGTCTCTGCATGCGAAAGGCCGGTCCGTTGGACCGGCCTTCGTGGTGGGTGGAGCTGAGGGGATTCGAACCCCTGGCCTCTTCGTTGCGAACGAAGCGCGCTACCAACTGCGCCACAGCCCCGAGCTGATCGCTGGTTTCCCGGCGACCGCGAAACTCTAACACGGCTATGGTCGCGCGATAAAACCGAGGTTGTCGAGCGGGTTTCAGTCGCCGACGGCGCGCTTGACCTCGGGCTCCTCGGGCTGCTGGGCAGGCTCCGGGAGCGGTGATCTTTCGGCGGGATCTGTCGTACGCGCGGAGGAGAAGACCTCGTCGTCGGACAGGGAGATGGTGCGGACGGTGCGGTCCGGTGCCTTCTCCTTCATCACGTACGTCGGCAGCGTCACGGGCACCGGGTCCCACAGGCCTTCTGCCGGAACCGCGGGCTTCTCAACCTGAGGCTCCGGGAGCTTGACCTCGATGGTCATCTCCTCGTCCGGAGACGGCGCGGGCTTGCCGGCCGGGCCGCGGTCGTGGCGAGCCTGCTGTAGCGCCCGGCGCTTCGCGGCCTGCCGAGCACGCGACCGGGCCTGGCGCCGCAGCTGCACCCGGGTGAGTACGACGAACGCCACGATCAGCGAACCGGGGATCGCAACGGTCCACCACAGCAGCATCTGCAGACCGGCCAGTGCGACGACCGACAACAGCGAAAGGGTCAGGATCGACAGCACCCGCCGGCGGCGCATAGCGGCCACCCGGCGGGCTCGGTTCGGAACGTACCGCTGCGGCGGCGGCAGGTCGGTCGCCCCATCCAGAGCACCACCAGCAGCACCAGAAGCAACAGGAGCGGCACCCGGAGGACGTACGACGTACCGAGGCCGCGACGGGTCACGCGACAGCACCCGCGCGTCGGCCGATGTCGACACCGGGCGGCGCCGCGCCTCGTCGTTGCGCTTCAGCAGCATCGGGACGAGGTAGGCGGCCCACGCGGCGACGATCGCCACATAGATCAGCCCTGTCGTCCCCATGCGACGACGCTAAGGTGCGGCGAGCTCATGATCAGGTACGTGAGTCGGTGTGTCGCAAGAAGACTCGTGTGACTGATGTGAATAGCGACGCAGGGTGATCAAACCAGTCGCGCTACGAGACCAGGCCCGACCTCTTCGACGTTCAGCGCGAAGATGCGGTGGTCGCGCCAGTCCCCGTCGATGTGCAGGAACCGTGGCCGCTCACCCTCGTACCGAAAGCCGAGCTTCTCGACCACTCGGAGACTTGCCTTGTTCTCCGGGCGGATCGCCACTTCGATCCTGTGCAGCCCGAGGGTGAACCAGCAATGGTCGGCGGCCATCGCGACCGCGGTCGGCACGATGCCACGACCGGCGTACTGCTCGTCGACCCAATAGCCGAGGTTCGCCCAGCGCGCCGAGCCGTAGGTGATCCCGGACACCGTCAGCTGCCCGACCAGCGGCCACTTCGCCCGCGCACCTGCGCCCGCGGCACCGCCGTATGTGATGACGAAAGGCAGCATGCGGCCGTAGCGTGCCTGCCGGTTCCAGTCACGTGCCATGGCGCGGAATGTCCGCGCACCGTCTTCCGCACCGGGTGGCTGGGTCGCGTCCCACGGGCGCAGCCAGCTGACGTTGCGCTGGCGTGCGGCCGCCCATTCACCGCCGTCGCCGGCGCGCAGCGGTCTGAGCGCGACCTGCCCGTGCTGCAGCTCCACGGGCCAGTGCACGATCGCCATCAGTCGGTATCCGTCCGGAGGTGGTCACCGCCGTGCACCTGCTCGACCGCATGGCGCAGCAACGGCTCCAGCACGGCGAGACCGTCCTTCACGCCGCCTCGCGAACCGGGCAGGTTCACGATGACCGTCGTACGCGCGACTCCGGCGAGCCCACGGGACAGGGCGGCCGTCGGTACGCCGTTTGCCACGCCATAGGACCGGATAGCTTCAGCAATGCCAGGGATGACGCGCTCCAGAACCGCAGCCGTCTGCTCCGGCGTTGCATCGGTCGGAGAGATGCCCGTGCCTCCAGTCGTCAGCACCACGTCGTACGACGCCTCGACCGCGGCACGCAACGCATCACCGACAGGCGGACCATCCGGGACGACCTGCGGACCGGACACCTCGAAGCCCCAATCAGACAGGCGCTCGGCGATCAACGGTCCAGTGGTGTCGGTGTAGACGCCGGCGGCCGCGCGGTTCGAGACGCTGACGACAAGGGCTCTCACGGCCGCTCCCAGTGCCCGGTCTTGCCGCCCTCTTTGAGCTCGACGCGAACGTCGGACAGCACGGCTGCCGGGTCGAGTGCCTTCACCATGTCGATGACCGCGAGCCCGGCGACCGCGACGGCGGTGAGCGCCTCCATCTCGACACCGGTGCGGTCGGTGGTCTTCACCTGAGCCTGGATCAGAACGGCGTCGTCCGCGACCTCGAGGTCGACCTTGGCGCCGGTGATCGCGATCGGGTGGCAGAGCGGGACCAGGTCGGGCGTCCGCTTGGCGCCCATGATGCCGGCGATCCGGGCAACGCCGAGTGCGTCGCCCTTCGGTACGCCGTCGCCGCGCAGCGCGGCGACCACCTCGGCCGAGACGAAAACCTTGCCACTGGCAACAGCTCGCCGGACGGAGGTGTCCTTGTCCGACACGTCGACCATCCGCGCCGCCCCGGTCTCGTCGACATGGGTCAGCCCGGGCGAAGCCGGCGTACCAGCGCCGGGGTCCTGCGTCATCCGGTCTCCTCGTCCAGCAGCAAGAGCTCGACCTGATCGCCGGCCCGGACCGCCGTCACGTCCTCGGGCACCACGATCAATGCGTTCGCACGACTCAGCCCGCCGAGCAGGTGTGAGCCGTGCCCGCCGACTGTACTGGCCATCCAGCCCTCGTCGCCGGATCTGGCCGCGGCGCGGACGTACTGGCGCCGCCCGGCAGGTGAGCTGAACCCGTCCAGCGTCACGCCATGGACCGTCGATCGCCGATACGGCATTTGGCCCATCAGCTTGCGCAGCGCCGGCCGCACGAACACCTCGAACGACACGTACGCCGACACCGGGTTGCCGGGCAGCGTGAAGATCGGCACCTCGTCATCGCCGAGCACACCGAACCCCTGCGGCTTGCCCGGCTGCATCGCGACCTGCGGGAAGTCGACCGTACCGAGCTTGGACAGCTCCTCCTTGACCACGTCGTACGCGCCCATGCTCACGCCACCGGTGGTGATCACCAGGTCGGCGCGGACGAGCTGGTCGGACAGCGTGTCCATGATCCGCTTCGGGTCGTCGTCGACGATGCCGACGCGATAGACCACCGCACCGGCATCCCGCGCGGCCGCGGCCATCGTGTAGCTGTTCGAGTCGTAGATCTGCCCCTGGCCCAGCCGGCTCCCGGGCTCCCGCAACTCCGCTCCGGTCGACACCACGACCACTCTGGGACGCGGACGGGCCTTGACCCGCGCCCGGCCGACAGCGGCGAGCACGGCGATCTGGCGCGGCCCAAGCACGGTGTCGCGCTCCAGCACCTGATCTCCCGCTTTCACATCCTCACCGGCCCGCCGCACCGACGCACCAAGCGGCGGCTGCTGGGCGATCCGCACGTTCACTGTGCCACCGTCGGTCCACTCGACCGGTACGACGCTGTCCGCGCCGCGGGGCATCTCCGCACCGGTCATGATCCGCACGCACGTACCTGACGTCACCACGATCGGCTCGCTCCGGCCGGCCCGGAACTCTCCGACCACCGGCAGGCCGATGGGGTTGTCCTGCGTCGCTCCGGCCAGATCCGCGGCCTGCACGGCGTACCCATCCATGGCCGAGTTGTCGAACCCCGGCAGACTGACGCCGGACACGACGTCCTCGCAGAGCACCAGCCCCAACGCCTCCATCAGCGGCTGGTCGAACGCCGGCAGCGCCTTCACCCGCCCCAGCACGACCTCGAGATGCTCATCCACAGTCCGTCTCACGAGCCCGACCCTAATCCACGGATCCGGTGATCCCGCGCTCAGTTCCGGAAGGATGCGTCAAGAATGCCGGGTGAGGGCCTCAGGGTGGTTGCCCCAGGTCATGCGGACGTCGGGGGCGCGCTCCTCGTTCTCCGCACCGTCGGTACGACGTACCTCGACGAAGCCATGTGCTTGGTAGAAGGCCTGCGCACGGAGGTTGGTCTGGAAGGTCCACAAGGCGAGACCGCCCGGCCGGAGATCCTTCGCGAAGTCCACCAGGGTCGACCCGACGCCACGGCCGGCCACGTCCGGGTCGACGTACAGCTGGTCGAGGTCATCGCCGTCCAGCGTCAGCACCGCGACGATCCGGCCGTCGTCGAGCGCGACCCAGGTCTGTGCGTCCGGCAGCAGCACCTCGGCGAACCAGGCCGCCACCTGCTCGGCAGTATGGATCGCCGCGGGCAGCAGCGAGCCCTCCGCGTGCCGCGACCGCCACCACACCGCGGCGGCCTCGCCCGTGTCGTACGGCTCCAGCGGCCTGATCAGCAGGTCGTCCATTCCCCCCGAACCTCCGTCAGCCCTCGAGTACGGCGCCGTCCGGGATCTCCCGGCGCGCACCGGCCGGCGCCTGGAGCTCCACGTCGCCGACCACTACCACATCCTTGCCGAAGGCAACGTCACCGCGCACCTCGAGCCGGTCGGCGCGCACCAGCGACGGCGGGCCGGCCGCGAACCGCGTGTCGAAGTCGGCCAGGATCTTGAAGAACTCCGGGTCGAGCTCGACGTACGGCTCGTCGCCTTCGTGGGTCGTGCTGAGATCGCCAGCCTCGTTCAGCTCGTACACGTCCGACCGCAGTACGAGCAGGTCGTTGGTCGTCTTCACCGGCTTGAACCTGCTGCGGTCCACCAGCACTGCCTGCGCGCCCTCGAAGGTCTCGATCGCGGTCCCCATCCCGGTCTCCAGCTGGATCACCTTGGGCGACGTCGGATCGGCCGGATCGACGGTCTTGCGGTTGACCATGATCGGCAGGCCCAGGATTCCGTCGTGGCCGTCCATCAGCTCGGCCAGCTGGTCCAGGTCGATCCACAGGTTGTTGGTGTTGAACGTCTTGTGCCGGGTGATGTCCTGGAAGTACTTGGTCTCCTCTTCGGCGACCTGCGCGCTGTCCCGCAGGATCAGCCGGCCGTCGGACTTGCGCACCGCCACGTGCCCGCCCTTGCGGTCGGACCGGGTACGCCGGCACACCTCCATGCCGAACGGTACGTCGTGCTCGGCCATCCAGGCCGCGATCCGCGGGTCCGCGGTCGCACCGAGGTTGTCCGCGTTGGAGATGAACGCATGCCGGAAACCGTGTTCCCTCAATGCGTCGAGGGCGCCGGAGGCAACCAATGCGGTGAACAGGTCACCATGACCCGGTGGGCACCAGGCCAGCTCCGGGTCCGGCTCCCACTCGGCCGGCGTCAGCTCGTCGGCGAGCAGCTTCGGCTCCATGTTCTGCAGGAAGTCCAGGGGCAGGCCGTCCACCGCGAGGCCGTCGTACTCGCTCAGGATCTGCAGGGACTCCTCCTTGGTGCGGAAGGAGTTCATCAGCACCAGCGGCAGCGGTACGTCGTACTTGCGCCGGGTGCTCAGGATCTGGCGGGCGATGATGTCGAGGAAGCTCAGTCCGTCCTTGACCTGCAGTGCGGACTTCGGACCGGTCACACCCATCGACGTACCGAGGCCGCCGTTGAGCTTGATCACCACCGTCTCGGCCAGCGCGGCCCGCAGCGCCTCGGGGTCGGTGTCCAGGTGGTCCAGGTGTGGGAGGTCGCCGACCGGCTCGATGTCGTCCTCGCGGATCGTCCCTTGCTGACCCGACTCGAGCAGCTGGTAGTAGTGCGTGAAGACCCGGATCGCGACGTCAGCAGCGCCGGCCGCGCGCATCTTCTCCTGCGCTTGTCTCAGACCTGCCTCACTCATGCACCAACCCTAGGGGACGCCGGGTAATCCCAGTGTTAACCGCGTCACGCTCTCGGCATCGCTCCGTGGATCCTGGTGGGAGCGAGCAGGTGCTCGGCGGGGTGCAGCGCAAGGCGGAGGGCGAGGCTCGGAGTGGGGTTCTCCGTGCCTTGTCCTCCAACGCGGCGATGTGCCCCGCCGAGTGCCGCGCAGCCCCGCCAGGATCCACGGAGCGATGCCTAGGATCAAGGGGTGTTCCCCTCGAAGGCCGCGGCGCGGCAGTACTTCCTCGGTGCCCGCAGAGCCCGGCCGCATGCGGAGGACCTCCTGAGCGGTGCACAGCAGCAGGTACAGGACGTACGCCGGGTGGCTTTGTACGTATCGATGGGTGCGGAGCCGCAGACGGGCGCTCTGATCGACTGGCTGCTGGCAACCGGCCGTGAGGTGCTCCTGCCGATCCTGTACGCCGACAACGACCTGGGCTGGGGTATCGCACCAGGAGCGGCGGACCTGGTACCCGGCCGCCTCGGCCTGTCCGAGCCACCGGTCGATCTGGGATCCGACGCTATCGCCACGGCCGATCTGGTCATCTGCCCAGCTCTGGCCGTCGCCCGCGACGGTGTCCGGCTGGGACGCGGCGGAGGCTCGTACGACCGAGCACTCGCCCGCGTACGACCGGGTACGCCGATCTGGGCCGCGGTGTACGACACGGAGGTCGTCGAAGCGCTTCCGAGCGACGCCCACGACCACCTGGTGGACGCTGCGCTCACCCCAAACCGGTTGATCCCGCTGAGAAGATCGGTGGATGACTGAGACGGCGATCGACGCCGCGGCAGCGGCCGCGCGTGACCTCGGCCTGACCGTGACGGACCCGACAGTCCTGTACGACGCGTTCTCCGTGGTGGTGCACCTCAAGCCGTCGCCCGTGGTCGCCCGCGTGCCGATGAACCTCCCGGACTACCTGATGGACCTGGAGGTCGCCGCCCACCGCCAGCAGCGCGAGTTGGACGTGGCTGCGTGGCTGGTCTCGTACGGCCATCCGGTGGTTGCCCCGAGCCCACTAGTGCCGTTGGAGCCGGTGGAGCGGGACGGGTTCTCCATGACGTTCTGGCAGTACGTCGACCAGTCCGGTGAGGTCGACTACCTCGCCAGCACGACCCGGGCCGCCGAACTGCACGCCATACTCGCGGGCTACCCGAAGGAACTGCCCTGGCTCACGCCACTGCTCGGAGTGCCGTCGGGACTAGCCGCTCTGGAGGCCGTACCCGGATTGCTCGAGCAGGAGGACGTGGACCGAGCCCATGCCGAGTGGAAGGTACTGAAGCCGCTCCTGACGAGCCGGGCCGGCTTCGAGGCGGTCTTCCCGTCGGCGACCATCCAGACGATCCACGGCGACGCACCGTCGTACAACGTCATCCCAACGGCCGACGGAGTCCTGTGGGCCGACTTCGAGGACACGACCCTCGGTCCGATCGAGTGGGACATGGCTGGGTTCGGACCGGACCTCGGCAAGGTGTACGACGAGGCCGCGGCAGCACTCGGGCGTCCACAGCTGGACCAACGCGTGCAGCAGGTGATGGACACGGCACGCGCGTTCCAGATCATGGTGTGCACGCCACTGGTGCCACGGATGCCGGCTCTCGCGGACGGCATCCGGATGTTCGTCGGGCAGTGGCGGACCACGCCGTTCGCTGGTGGACTGGGCTGATGCTGGGCACGTACGTCGACAACGGAGTCCTGTCCGGGCTGGTCTCGCTGGTGAGCCGGGAGGGCTCGACTCGGGTCGAGGTGCTCGGCCAAGTCGAGTTCGACGGTGCGGAGATGCAGCGGGACACCCTGTTCCGGGTGGCATCGTTCACCAAGCCGATCGTCGCGGCCGCGGCGATGATCCTGGTCGACGAGCTCCGGCTCTCCATGGACTCCCCTGTCGCTGACCTGCTGCCGGAACTGGCGCATCCGGTCGTACTGCGGCACCCGGACGGACCACTCGACGACACCGTCCCGGCGGGGCGGCCGATCACTCTGCGGGATCTCCTCACGTTCAGACTCGGGCTTGGCGAGTCCGACAACGCGGCTCTTCGGCAACGCGAGGCGGAGCTGGAGCTGCGGACGTTCGGTCCGCCCGTGCCGCGGACTTCGCTGGAGCCAGACGAGTGGATGCGGCGGCTGGGGATGCTGCCGCTGCAGTTCCAGCCGGGTGAGCGGTGGCTGTACTCAACCGGCTCGCATGTGCTCGGCGTACTGATCGCCCGAGTGACCGGTCAACCGCTGGAGGACTTCCTGCGGGAGCGGATCTTCGAACCGCTGGGGATGCGCGACACCGGGTTCACCGCATCGGATCCGGCCCGGCTGACGACGGCGTACGTCGGTGACGACGTCATGGATACGGCATCAGACAGCCAGTGGCTGGTGCCGCCGTCGTTCCCGGATGCGAGTGGTGGGCTGATCTCGACGGTCGACGACTTCCACGCGTTCGCGCAGATGCTGCTGGCCGGTGGAGACCGAGTGCTGTCGCCTGCCGCGGTGGCGGAGATGACGACAGACCAGCTGACGCCGGCGCAGCGGGCGGCCGCCGTCGACTACCTCGGGCCGGACACCGGCTGGGGCTATGGCCTGTCCGTTGGTGGCGGACGGTACGGCTGGGCCGGTGGTCTGGGCGCGCTCTGGTCGACTACGCCGGCAGATCAGACCATCTCGATTCTGCTGACGCAGCGTGCATTGTGGACTTGGCCCGAGGAGCTGTTCGCCGAGGCTAGTTCTCCGGCTTAGTGATCGTCAGCGCGTGCTTGCGAGCCGCCTCGACCGCTCCCCTGGTGTAGGCCCACTGGAGCGTCTCGCCCTTGAGCCACAGCTCGGTCTGGTCGGTGTAGTTGGACGAGAACGCGTGTCCGGACACACCGGTCAGATTCACCCAGCGGGATTTGTCGAAGTCGGACAGGTCGACCACCATCCGCATCGACGGTGTCGCGGTGACTGTGTAGCCCTCGGACGCGTCCCACGCGGTCGCGTCGACGATCGACGTACCGCCGCCGAGCTCGTAGGGACCGCGGTTGAACAGCCGGTCCACCAGACCGATCCCGGACTTGCCCAGCGTCTGGTTGGTCAGCGTCAGCTTGTGCAGCTTGCCCCACTGCCAGTTCTCGGGTTCACGCGCCATCTTCTGCGTGATCTCGGTCCGCGCGTTGACCAGGGCCTCCCGCAGGATGTCGTCCCGGTTCTCCTTCTGCGGCGTACCGATGTTGTCCCACCAGCCACTGTTCGGCTGGCTGAGCAGCGTGTGGATCACCTCGAACCAGCGCGAGCCGCCGTCCGGCCAGGTGCCCTCGGGGAGCTGATCGTGGAAGGTCAACGCGAGCAGGTTGCGCCAGACGACGTTGAAGTACGCGGCGGCTGCGGAGTCCGGCGGCTGGGTGAAGTCCCAGTTCCGCAGCGTGTCCTGGCCCTGCTTGTCGAACGCGTCCTCGATGCCGATCTGGAGCAGGTACGGCACCAGCATCTCGGCGGCCCGGTTCTTGGTGTCCAACTGGATCGACGCCATCGCGTTCGCATCCAGCTTCCCGGCGGCCTTGATCCGGTCCAGGATCTGCTGCGACCGATAGCCGTAGTCCCAGTCATTGGTCAGGTAGTACTTGTACGTGCCGGGCACCACGGCCTGGTTCGCGGTGACGATGATCCCGTCCGGTGGATCGAACTCACTGGGTAATGCATCGAACGGGATGTAGCCGGTCCAGCGGTACATCGGATCCCAGCCAGGCACGGGCCAGTCACCCCGGCCCTTCCGGCGGATCGGGATCAGTCCGGGCGACTGATAGCCGATGTGCCCGTCGGTGTCGGCGTACACGAGGTTCTGCGAGGGGACCTCGAACTGCGACGCGGCGGCGCGGAACTGGGTCCAATTCTGGGCCCGGTTGATCGCGAAGAGCGCGTCAGCGGTCCGGCCAGGAGTCAGTGCGGTCCATTGCAGCGCGACGCCGTACGCCTGGGGGTACTTGCCCTGCTTGGCGGCGATCTCGCCGACTTCGCGCTGATCCTCGCCGACATCGGAGATGAGCGGACCGTGCCGGGTCTCGCGAACGGTGATCTTCACCGGCTTGTCCTGGCCGGCCACCTTGAACGTCTCCTCGCGCGTCGCCATTGCGCGCCACTTGTTGCTGTAGAGGACCTTGTTGCCGTCGATCCGCTCCAAGTACAGGTCCTGGACATCCGGATCCAGGTTGGTGAAGCCCCAGGAGATCGCATTGTTGTGGCCGATCACCACACCGGGCAGGCCGGAGAAGCTGAAGCCGGACACGTCGAACGGGCAGCTCTTGCTGAGGCTGTTGCAGTGCAGGCCGACCTGGGTCCAGATACCCGGCATGGTGGCGCCGAGGTGCGGGTCGTTGGCCAGCAGGGGCTTGCCGGTGGTGGTGTGGTCGCCCGAGACGACCCAGGAGTTCGAGCCGATGCCATCCCCCTGGCCGAGCAGCTCAGGCAGGCCCTTGGCCACCTTCTGGACGGAGTCGAGGGACTTCAGGAAGTCCTGCGTCAGCATCCCGCGACGGGCCTCGGGGGCGATCGGCGAGGTGGTGAACTTGCCGTCCTGACCGACCGAGCCGGAGGCCATGATCGGGTCGTTCCGGTCGTACGGGTACTGCGGGTAGAGGCTCTCGATGTTGCGGGACGGGAACGCCGCGAGCAGCTTGGTCCGGGTGATCTCCTCGTCCATGTTGCCGCCGAGGTCCCACGCCATCGCCTTCAGCCAGGCCAGTGAGTCCGCCGCCGTCCACGGCTCCGGGCGGTAGTCGGTGCCCTTGAGTGACAGCACGGCGTACTCGAGGCTGAGACCGGATCCGCTGTGGTTGGACAGGTATTCGTTCACACCGCGGGCGTAGTCGTCCAGATACTGCCGGGTGGACGGGCTGAGCAGGCCCAGCTCCTTCTCCGCGACCCGGCGCCAGCCGAGCGTGCGGACGAACTTGTCCGTCTCCAGTGCGTCCGCGCCGAACAGTTCGCTCAGCCTGCCCGCGGTGACGTGCCGGCGGAAGTCCATCTCGAAGAACCGGTCCTGTGCGGCCACGTAGCCCTGCGCCGCGAACAGGTCCGACGGTGTGTCCGCGTAGATCTGCGGGATGCCGTTGGCGTCCCGGACGACGTTGACATCGCCGTCCAGACCGGTCAGCTCGATCGTTCCGTCGTACGTCGGGAACGAGTGGCGGACGACGAAAACGACGGTTCCCGCGATCACCAGGAGGACCGTGGCGAGGGCGATTCCGCTGATGATGACGACTCGAAGCAGGCGACGCACGGACCCAACCGTAGAGAATCACCCTGGATGCCCCAAATGGGGTCCCTCACAACTTTGCGTTGCTCTGCGTTCCAGAAGCATGAACGCAGAGTTGGAGTACCTCCCTGTACCGGGTGCCGAGCTGGACCGGATTCGCTGCAACGGCCATGACGATTTCGGGAACGCTGTCGTTTCCCTTATCGCCGGCGGCGGTGAGCCGCTGCGGTGCTGCCTGACGATCGCACCGGCCGGTGACCAGATCGCACTGGTGTCGCACCGGCCGATGACTGCCGGCGGGCCGTACGCCGAGATCGGTCCGGTGTTCGTCCACACGTCTGAGTGCCCGGTGCCGGCCCCGGACGTCTTCCCGATGGACTTCCGGGACCGGCGGGCCGTACTGCGCCCGTACGACGCCTCTGGCCAGATGCTGGACGGAGTTGTCGCAGAGCCTGGGACGAGCGAGACAGAGCTCAAACGACTGTTCGAGGACCCGGCTGTGGACACGGTCCAGGTGCGCAATGTGGTCGCCGGGTGCTGGAACTTCACAGTGCGCCGCCACGGCTGAGTTGGAATACTTCGGGCCGCTGGCGCATTATTAGCAGTCGAGTAGTAGGAGTGCCAGCGGCCTGAAGGGACCCAACCGTGCCGACGTACCAGTACCAGTGCACTGACTGTGGCGAAGCCCTCGAGGTGCGCCAGAGCTTCACCGACGACGCGCTGACCGTGTGCCCGAACTGCCAGGGCAGCCTGCGCAAGGTCTTCAACGCCGTGGGCGTCGTGTTCAAGGGTTCCGGTTTCTACCGCAACGACAGCCGGTCGACGGGCAAGAGCTCGGTGCCGGCGAAGGCCGAGTCGTCCTCGTCGTCTTCCTCGAGCACTTCTTCGTCGGACTCTTCCTCGTCTTCGGCCTCATCGAAGTCTTCCAGCGGCTCGTCCTCGAGCGGTTCTTCGTCGACTTCCGGGACCAACACCAGCGCTGCCTGACCGCCCCTGTGGATAACTGAGGGGTGGGTGCCGGAGAAACTCGTACTTTCTCTGCCATGAGAACCCCTTCCGTGTTTCGAGACCTGCTCCGCGCCGCTCGCTGGCATCGTCGGCTCCTGGCCGGCATCGCCGCTGCGGCCGCCGTGTACTTCGGGCTCGTCGCCCTGTCCCCGGCCCCTCCACCGACCGTCGCCGTGCTGGCCGCTGCGCGCGACCTCGCGGGCGGAGCCGTGCCCGCAAGCGGCGATCTACGGACCATCGGCCTGCCTCCCGGCTCTGTGCCCGACGGTGCGCTCAGACCTGGCGCGGACCTGACCGCGCGTGTGCTCAGCGGTCCCGTCAGATCCGGCGAGCCACTCACCGACGCCAGATTCCTGGCCCCGGCCGCGGTGCCGGCGGGGTCGCTCGCCTATCCGTTCCGGATCGACGATGCCGATATCAGCGCACTCCTCCGCGTCGGCGACCACATCAACCTGTACGCCGCGACCAGTACGCCGACCGACACCGGGATCCTGCTCGCCCGAGCCGTCCGCGTCGTCGCCCTCCCAACCCCGCGTACGTCGGCCGCCGGCGCCCTGATCGTGGTCGCGACGACGCCCGAGGTCGCGACCAGACTGGCTCAGGCCACAACGAACTCCAGAATCACGGTGGCATTGACACCGGACACGAGCTGATCACTCACCGGACATCCGGCAACACGATGGGTGGCCCTGCGGCGCGGTCCCTCGCTCTGGCAGTCCTGCGGTCCTACCTTGACTCGGGTAATTACCACCCGCTTCGTGGAGGACCCCACATGCTCAAGGGCTTCAAGGAATTCATCATGCGCGGCAACGTCGTCGACCTCGCGGTCGCCGTCGTCATCGGCGCTGCGTTCGGCAAGATCGTCACCGCACTCGTAGACGGCCTGATCAACCCGCTGATCGCGGCCATCTTCGGCAAGACCGATCTCAGCAAGGTCTGGTCGTTCGAGATCAACAACGCGGTCTTCTCGATCGGCCTGATCCTGGACGCGGCGCTGAACTTCCTCTGCGTCGCGGCCGCCATCTACTTCCTGATCGTGATGCCGCTGAACAAACTCGCCGAGCGCCGGGCCCGCGGCCAGGAGCCGGAGCCGGACCCGCTGACCACCGAGCAGGAACTGCTGACCGAGATCCGCGACCTGCTCCGCACCCGTCAGGTCTGATTCGAAGGAGTGGGTAGGCGCACCAATCTCAGCCCCTGAGCTCGCCAAGCGCCTGCCTGCTCCCGTTCGGACTGTTCACCCCGCGAAGCGCAGCCAGCGGTACGCGACGGGCTGACCCTCGTTCCACTCGTCCATCAGGCCGGCCGGGACGTCGACGAACCCAGTGCGGTGGTAGGTGCGGATCGCGACCGCATTCTCTGGCCGGACCCGCAGGAAGACCTCTGAGTACCCGGCGGCCAACGCCGGCCCGAGCAAGGCGCGCACCAGCTCCAAGCCGATCCCTCGGCCGCGGACCTTCGGATCCACGATGATCCGGGCCAGCTCGACCTCGTCCTCCTCGTCGTCCAGCCACACCTCGCCGTACCCGACCGCCCGATCACCGTCGAACAGCAGATAGGAGTGGATGTCGGACTCGACCTTGCGCCACGTCGCCTTCACTTCCTCCGGGAACGGGTACGCGACCCGCCCCGACAGCAATGCCACTTCCTTCGCGTCCACGGCCCATCCTGCGACCAGGACGGCGTACTCGTCGGAAAACCCCCGGAGCTCCACGACCACATCCCCCTCAGTTCACGAACTCGACAATCGTTCGCGCCAACTGATCCAGGTATGGCGGGAAGCCGGGCGTCGGCGGTTCCGGACACCCGGCCAGCTCCCGACTCCCCCGGATCGACCGCAAGAGCACGTCGACCGTCTTCCGCTGGTGAGCTGGATTCTCCGGGACCGACGGCACGATCGCCACCGGAATTCGTGCCAGCACGGTCAGAGCGGCATCGAGCACGCCCCGCAACGTCCCGCCGGCGAGCAACCGGTCGGCGACTTCCGGCGGGCAGTCACGCTCGATCAGACCGGCCCGGGTTCGCGCGTTGACGGCGCCGTCGTCACCGGTCGCCGGCCAGGCGAGCACGAGCCGATCGACCACGTCCGGAAAGGCCAACGCCAGCAGGACTGCCACGGTGCACCCATTGGATGCCCCAACGATCGTGACCGGTTCGGCGCGGTTCGCCAGAAGTTCACCCAGTGCTGCTAGCTCGACGTCCCACCCACTCGCTCGCCGCGGCCTGTCGGGCGCGAGCACATCCAGTCCGTACGACGTGAGTTCTTTCACGATCCCCGTCGTACGCCAGAAGGCTTCCGCGTCCATGGCCTCCCAGAGGCCGCCGTGGACGAGGACCACGGACGCGCTCATCCGTGGTGGGGAGGGACCTCGTTGAGGATGCGATCGTCGTCGTCGGTGCCGAAGTCGTTATCGCCCCAGGTCCGCGGGTCGTCGTCGCGGGTCTGCTCGGGCAGCAGCGGCTCGTCGTCTTCGTACGGGCTCGTCATGGTTCCAGGTTACCGAGTCGCCGAGGCTCTCCGGGACCGATTTCGCCCCGGACCACGCCCGGTGGCAGTTGCGGCCCGATCGCGGCCTCCATGAGCGGTGCGATTCCGGGTTCGCCTTGCCAGCGGTCGTTTCCGAGCACACACCAGGAGGTCAGTACGGACAGTGTCGGTGTGGCCAGTCCGGCCAGGCGCAGCGGCTCCGCGTTCTGGAAGGCGAACGTGATCATCCAGTTCGCCGGATCGGGGTAGAACTCCTGCACAGCGCTGTAGTAGAAGCTCATCCAGCCGCGCCTCGGCAGGTGACACAGCAGGCGGTAGTTGGTCGCGACCGTCGGGACCTCCTGGAGGTCACGCCACATCAGCTCCATGTTCCGCGTCGCCGCGGCCTTCCGGCTCGCGTTCACCGCGGCGTTCGCGGCCATCATCCCCAGCACCAGTGCCGGCTTGCCGATGAACAGGCCACCGCTCTGGGTGTAGCGGCCGCTGCCGCCGTACAGGCGCGCGTACTGCGTGGGGGTGTTCACGTACGCGACCTCGCCCGGCTCGAGGACGAGGCCGTAGATCGTCAGCGGCTGTGGAGCGTTGCCGCCGATCAGCCATCGTGCCCAGTCGATGCCGAGCTGCCACTCGTCGCGCTCGCGCTGCTGCGTCGCGGCAGCCTCATCCTTCTTCCGGCCCACGGCACAGCATCGTAATCGCCCACCCGGCCCACGGCCGCTCCGCGCGGGTCGCCCGTACGTCGCCCGCTTCGGGAGGCGCTTGTCGGGCCGACCAGTGCGTGCACGTTACAGGTCGGCCTCGGTTGCCGCACGATCCGGCGACGTGACCGGAACGACGCGCCGCCGTGATCTTCTGGCACGCGCGACGTGACCCTGGTCGACCATCATGGGTGACCTTGCCCAACCCGGAAGGACCGAGTCGTGAGTGCATTACGGACACGGGGCCTGATCGGTGCGACGCTCGTCGTGGCTGTGCTCGGACTTACCGCCGCCTGCGGTTACGAGAACGCCACGTCCCCGCCCGCCGCCCAGCCCACTGATACGCCGACCACCCCCGGCACCCGCAGCCAGTCGCCCACCTCCGGCGGCACCCCGAGCATGGACTGTCCCGACAACATCGCTGCCGTCCGCGCCGCCACCGACAAGGTGGTCTGGGGCCAGGGCGCGGCGACCTCGTTGTTCCAGCCGGTCAGTGTGACCATCTGCCAGTTCGACGCGCAGGCCTCCGGGCAGGACTACGCGACCGTGACGACCAAACGCACCGCGAAGCAGGCGACCGACCTGTTCGCACTGGTGAACGCACCGAAGCCCGTTGCCAAGAAGCCCGCGATCTGCACCAAGGAGCTCGGCCCGACGTACGTGCTGCGGTTCACCGACAACGATCGCGGCGTGCTGTCGTACACCGTGGAGGCCTTCGGCTGCCGCCGGCTGGTGGCGACCTCCCTGGAGGGCCAGGGCAAGCCCGGCACGCTGCCGGCGCCACGACAGGTGACCCCCGAGCTGATCAAGTCGCTCGGCCTGCGCTGACCCTGCGCCGGACGCGCCCCCCGAAGCCGTCCGGACCGGGGTCAACCCGCACCTGCCTTGCGGGTCCCTTCCTAGGTCGACCCGCAGGGCAGGTTGCGGCTGCCGGCGCGATCAGGAGAGCGCCGCCAGCCAGGTACGCAGCTCCGCCTCACTGGGATCTTCAGGCGGCAGGACGTGCGCGACCAGACCGTCAGACCCCACCAGCGCGACGGCCGACTCCGTCTCGGTACTGCCCTCCGGCGGAATGAGCTCCGGAAGACCCGCGACGATCGAACCGACCGCCGCACCTTTCACGTCGATCCCGACCGGCACCGTGAACGGTCCGGCCGTCCTCGCCACGGAATCGACATACTTCTTCTCGTCCGCCGGGTTCAGCAACGACCCCTTCCAGTCGCTCGGCGGTACGGCGATCAGCACCCCGACCACCACCGGCTTCACACCGCCGCCAGTCATCGGCAACACCCGCGCCAGCGCCACCCGCAGCGAACTCGGCGACCCGACCACAAGCACCAGCGGCTTCCCGCGGTACGACGTGTCGCTGACGAACCCACCGCCGACAGCAGGAAGGCGGAATGCGCCGAGTCCGGCCGGCGTCGTCGTCTCGCCCTCATCCGGAGGAACTTCTGTCGGCCCGCCCCCATCGGAAGGGCCTTCCGTCGGCTCGGCACCTGATGGAATGTCCGTCGAGAACGTGTCCGCCTTGATCGCCGGACCGAAGGTCACCTCGATCGGCACGTAGGGTCCGTCCACCAGGATCAGGCCGGTCTGCTCGTCAAGACTGATCTCGCGGGCGGGAGCCGCCTCCTCACCCGTCTGCTCGTTCATGGGCCGGGCGTCGCACGCGTAGCGCACCGCGTTCCGGCCGTACAGCGTCTTCGCACCCAGCCGGCGACCCTTCGGGCAGGTCTTCTCGAACTCGTCCGTCTCCGGCTTGACGAAGAAGGCCACGCCGCGCATGTCGTCACCCGGATGGTCGTCGCGCTGGTAGCCCTCGCCCGGCGTGTAGATCAGCATCACCCGGCCGTCCCACACCTGGTAGTACCCCGCGTTCGGCCCACTCACGGCCGTGATCCGGTACCGACGGTTGCCATCGGCAAAGATCTCGACGTTCCCGGGATCCGACTCTGTGCCCGGATAGACGATCCGGACGAGGTCGGGTGGCGCCGGAGTCGACGGGTTCGTCCGGGTCTCGGTCGCGGGATCCCGCTGCGCCCCGCAGCCGGCAACCAGCGCGACGACAGCCACGATTGCCGACAAGCGTTTGAGTCCATTCCTCCCAACAGCCATGGCGGTACTCCTCCCCCTCTTGCTCAGTCTGCGCCGACTCCCAGCGTCTTGCCAGCCAGTCGCACTTGGCTGCACCCTGAGCACTCTGGGAGGAGTACATGCGACTGATTCACTTGCTGTGCGCGCTTCTCCTTGTTTGCACAGCGTGCGCCGCACCCCTACCGTCCACCTGCACCGACGGCTTCACCTGTACGACGTTGCGCGTGCCACTCGACCATCAGCGGATGGACGGTCCGTCGCTGGACCTCGCAGTCATCGCGTCCGACAACGTGGATGCACCACGTGGCGTGCTGTTGATGCTTGCGGGCGGCCCTGGCCAACCAGGCGTCTCACTACTGCCTCGCATCCGGAACAACATCCACCCCGACGTGTTGCGCGAGTACAGGGTGGTCATGTTCGATCAGCGTGGCACTGGGCCGAAGGGGATCGACTGTCCCGCCTTGCAAGGGACTGTGGGTGGTTCGGACTTCCTGACGCCGCCTGGTGAGGCTGTGGATGAGTGCGCGCAGCGAATCGGCTCTGGGCTCGGGTACTACGGCACTCCGGACACCGTCGAGGACATCGAGTTGCTGCGGCAGCACCTCAAGGTGGATCGGCTGACGCTCGACGGGACGTCGTACGGGAGCTTCACGGCGGCGCAGTACGGGCTGAAGTATCCCGACCACGTCCAGGCTCTCGTGCTGGACTCGGTGGTGCCGCACAAGGGCTTCGACCCAACGGGTGTGGATCTGATGGCTGCGACCGGCGGAGTGCTCACGGCTGCGTGCCGGCAGGATCCCGCGTGTACGACGGACCCCGTGGCCGACCTGGCGTGGTTGGTGCAGCACGGGGTCAGCGGCACGGACCTGATGGAGAGTCTGTCGGTCGCCAGCCTGAACTCGGTCAACCCTTCCCTGCAAGGGATCCCAGCGATCCTGCATGCCGCTCGCAACGGCGATGACGCGGGTCTGAAGGAGCTCTTCCAGCAGACCACCAGCAAGGGCCTGAGCTACGACACTCTGTCGGCCGGACTGCACATGGCCACGCTGTGCTCGGACCTCCGCTTCCCCTGGTCCGGCACAACCAACCGCACTGCCGCCTTGGACACCGCCGTACGACATCTGGACCCGAAGCGGCTGTATCCGTACGACGTCGCGACCGCACGCGAGCAGCTGATGATCCAGGGCTGCCTGAGGTGGCCGGCCGCGCGAGTGTCGACGTACCCGGCCGGTCAGGAGCTGTTGCCGCGCACACTGATCCTGCACGGGAGCAACGACCTGTTCTGTCCGCTCGTGTGGGCTCGCTGGGAGCAGGCGCATGCGCGGTCGGCCCGGTTGGTCGTCGTACCGGGGAGCGGGCACAGTGTGCAGCGCGATCCGCGCGGTCAGGAGGCGGTACGCGCGTTCTTGCTGGTCTAGTCCGGCATGGTGAGATCCAACTGTGTGTGAACGGTTGCAGCACCCTGAGGGACTCAGTGCGTCTAATAGGTGTGAGGTGTTGTACGCCCAGCCAGGGAGTGGCGAGTGGAGTTCGAGGAGTACGTATCCGCCCGTGGACAGGAACTGGTGCGGCTCGGGTTCACCGTCTCCGGGGACTACCAGCGAGCGGAGGATCTGGCCCAGATCGCGTTGATGCAGGCGTTCCGGTCCTGGCGGAAGGTACGGAAGGCGGACGATCCGCACCATTACGTCCGGCGGATCCTGATCAACTCGTACCTGTCGATGACGCGGCGGCGTTCGTTCAGCGAGGCCCCGACGGCCGACGTCGACACCGAGCGCACGGTGCCGGACCACGCCGCCGACGTCGTGAACTCCGACGATCTCTGGCGCGCCCTCGCGGCGTTGTCGGCGCGAGAGCGGGTCGTGCTGGTCCTGCGCTACTACCAGGACCTGGACGACCGCACGATCGCCGATGTGCTCGGCATCAAACCGTCCTCCGTCCGCGCGACCGCCAGTAGAGCGCTCGCCACGCTGCGGAAGACCAGGCAAGCCAACCGTGTTGGATGAGAGGTTGTCGTGAGCAACACCGATCTCGAGGATGAGCTGCGGGGGACCTTCGACCGTGCCGCGGCCTCGGTGCCGCAGGCCACCGGCCTGACCGAGCGGGCGACCACGGGCGCGCGTCAGGCCCAGCGCCGTACCTGGATCATCACCGGAGCGGCCGCTGTCGCGGTGGCCGCCATTGCCGTCGTGGGCTTCGGCCTGGCCGGCTCGAGCAACAAGCCGTCGCAGCCGCCGGTCGCGGGTGGGCAGACACCGGCGGCCACCACTGCTGCGCCGGAGCCGCCCACGGCGCAGACCGTGGCCGGGACATGGCGGCCGGTCCAGATGGCCGGGCTCAAGGCGCTCGAGGCTTCCCGGCCGGACGATCCGGTGCTCATCCTCCGTCCGGACGGGACATGGGGCGGCTCGGATGGCTGCAATGCGTTGCAGGGGACGTTTGCGATCGGCCAGCGGGGCGAGTTCAGTGCGACGGTCGGGCCGCAGCGCCTGGTCGGCTGCGACAACGTGCCGCACACCGGCGTACTGCAGGCCGCCAAGCGGGTCTCGGCCGACGGTGACACGCTCCAGTTCTTCGGCGCCGACGGGCGTGAACTTGCGAAGTACGCTCGCGCAGGGTAGTCGAATTTGCTAGCGGACGGTGATCGGCTATTGACTGAGCGGAGTCCCTGACCGGACGATGTAACGAGGCCGTCCACCGATTTGGGGAGCTACGTGCGACTCTCAGCCACCGTCCCGCTGGTCACCCTCGGCTCAGTCTCACTCTTCGCAGTCGGCCTCACGGCGACCGCAACGCCTGGCCCCTCGACCGCATCGACCGGGGCGACCGCTCCGACCGGGGTGGCCGCATGCTCGCATGCCGAGCCGAGTACGAGCTCGACCGAGGCCACCCGCCTAGCGCAGCCGACGTCAGCCAAGGACCCGCGACCGCTCGGCGAGACGCTCGGCGACGGGATCACCGCCGCCGTCCGCTCACTCGAGCCGCTGGACGCCACCGGCAGGCCGGAGTCCGGACTGCCGTACGGGCTGAGCCAGGGAGTGATCGGCGTGGTCGGCTCCGCCTCGACCGGCTACAAGGTCGTGGTGGACAGCGCCAGGCTGGACGAGAAGAAGTACCAATCCGCGATGGCCGGCAACGTCCCGGCCGCCGGCAAGCAGATGGTCCGCATCGAGCGCAGTTGCCGTTCGGCCCAGTCGATCGCCGACGCCTGGAACTCGGTCGGCGCACGCTCCTGGGCCGACGCAGGGAAGACCACTTTCGCCGCGGACCTCGATCCGGTCAGCGAGGACATCGTGGTCGAGTACGACCAGGCCAGCACGTCCCCCGCGTCACTCGAGGGCCTTCGCGGACTGTCCGGCGTACAACTCGTTGCCAGCTCGCTCGCACGGACGTCCCGGCTCAGCGACACCGCGAAGGGCGGTCACTGGGGTGGCGCCCGGATCACCTCGACCTTGAAGAACTGCACGGCCGGCTTCTCCGTCGTACGCCGTTCCAACGGGCAACGCGGCTCCGTCACCGCCGGCCACTGCGGCGGCCCTGGGACGGTGTGGAGGTCCGGCACCAACTACTACGGCACGACCTCGGTCCGGACGAATTACCCCGACTACGACCAGTCCCTGCTGACCGGCAGCGCCTATGGCCCGAAGATCTGGACCGATGGCCCCGGCGACACGGCCAACACCCGCACCGTCACCGGCGGCGCCGACCCCGGCGTCGGCACGGTCGTCTGCCAATCCGGCAGCTTCAGTACGTCGCTCTGCGGCATCACGGTCCGTTCGACGTCAGCGAAGTACTGCGACACCGAGGGCTGCACGACGTACGTCATCCGCGCCACCCGCGGCGGCCAGATCGCGATCATCGGCGGCGACTCCGGCGGCCCCGTCTACACCCGCCCCGGCTCCTCCACCGCCACCATCCGCGGCATCACCTTCGCCGGCGCCGGCTGCGCCTCCTCCCGCTGCACCACCCTCTACGCCGAGCGCTACGCCTCCATAGCCGGCCACCTGGGCGTCTACGCCCTCACCGGCTAACCCCCACCCCTCCGCTAAGCTGTCCCCGCGTGCGCCCCCGTAGCTCAGGGGATAGAGCGTCGGTTTCCTAAACCGTGCGTCGCAGGTTCGAATCCTGCCGGGGGCACCGTGTGATGTCTCAAGACATCGGCAACACCCGAACCCACGATTCGTGGGTTCGGGTGTTGTCATTTGGGGTGTCGTGGTGTGGGGCCGGGTGGGCGTCCGGTGGGTTGGTAGTCGCGGTTGGGGTCGAGGACCAGGTCGCGGAGGAGTTCACCGGTGGCGTCGACGACGCGGATCTCGAGGTCTTGGATGTGGAGCAGGGCGTCGCCGCGTTTCGAGGGGCCATGCGCCGTCCGAGCCGGCCGAGGTTTGCCGCGTCAGCCTGGTGCGGGCGAGTCCACGCCTGTCCGAGTATCCTCAGCGCCGGGCTGTGCGGACCTGCGCCTGCCCAGCCACAGTCCGAGCGCCACCAGAACGAGGCCGAGGATCAGCAGCACGATCGGACCCCACACCTCGATCCAGCTGAGCAACTGGTCGGCGTTCGCCGCCCTGTCCGCCGCATCCTGCACCGACGCCTGGTCTTCGGCGACGTCGATCGCCAGTACCGGGAGCAACGGAATCGATGCCGCCCCGGTCCCCACGTTGGCGACCACCGAGCGGTTGATCTTCGTATCCAATGGAGCACCCAACGCGGCGTCTGCCCAGACGTCGTATGTGCTGGTGGCCGTATAGCTGAGCGGTACCTGGTCCGGCAGCGCCGACACGAGCGGGAGGAGCCTCTGCTGAGTCTCTGCGGGCAGCAGAGCGAGCAGTTTCGCAGCGAGCGTCCTCGGAAGCGAGGACGGCAACTGCTGCAGCAACGCGGGGTTGGCCAATGCACCAGACGCGGCGGCCCGATAGTGGTAGGTGTCGCGACCTGCACGCGTCTCGGTGCCGACGTACGTCACTGGTACGGCGGTCCGCGTCGGGGTGTCCCAGTACGTGTAGACGCCGGACTTCGGTTCCGGATCGACCGGCAGGCTGACCGTCAGTCCCTGGTGCTTTTCGACCTCGACGCCGTTGATGGAGGCGGTTTCGGTGAGGTCCTTCCGGTCGACAGCGTACGTGTGGTTGTCCTTCGACGACGTCGTGCCGGCCTTCAGTGTGAGGTCGTCGTGGACGATCGCCGTGCCGCTGTCCGCCTCGCTGACGTAGACGTGCCGGTCGAGGGTGACCGGGATGTCTCGCGCGAGCGCGTTGGCCACGTCTCCCGACTGCAGTGCCGCGGCGTTCAGCACGGTGCCCTTGCCGCTGTACGCCGTAGTGATGTCGGTGTCAGCGGGCAGTTTCGTCGCGTTCGGCGCGACGACGAACCTGAGCAGGGCCGCACTGAGGATCAGCAGTGCCCCGACCCCGATGAGAAGCCACCCTGAGCGGCGCATCTCGAACCTCCAGACTCCGACAGATATGCCCGTCGTGAATCCCATGGTGGTCGTTCTACGAGAAAGCCGGTTCATCCTGTCCGGATGACTACCTGGAATCGGGGCTCGACTTAATTGGATGAGTACTACGAAGCCCTCTGCGGTGGCCGAGTGGTAGCCGATCCGGGCAACAAATAGAATTGAGTTCAGAGACCTTGCAATCCTCTATCAGAATTCGGCGTATCTCCTGGAATCCACCGGTGTGGGCGGCGGCGGTGGCTGGTTCAGGCAATGTGTGGGTGCCGCGCGTCGCCATGTCGATCAGTGCAGGCGGTGTCGCAGGTCGCCTACCCGCGGAGGTCGGGCAGTTCTGACGGAGCGACGCTGATACGGAAGACTGGGAATTGCCCGGCGATCCGGTCGAACTCCGCCAGCGGGGCGTGCCGATCGACCGGCACATGGGCCCGTGCTCCCGGGGCGCATTCCAGGTAGCGGCGCAGAATGGGCGCGCGGGCGCCGACCTCGACGTCCTCCAGGTAGACAGCCTCGCGCAGGCCGTGGCGCAGGATCACCCGCCCGCCGGCCGCGTGGACGTTGCGCACCCAGTTCGCGTTCTCTCCGAGCATCGATACCAGATAGCGCTCACCGTGGTAGTCCGCGACGACCAGCGGGAAGGAGATGATGCGGCCGGAGCGCCGTCCGGGCACCTCCAAGGTGACCCAGGTGCTCCGCGCGAGTAGACCGGTCGCGAAGTGGATGGCCGAGACTCGGTTCATCGTTCGCGCCAGTCGGTTCGGGTGCCCGCCACGGTACAGCCAGCGGTCGAACCGGTGGAGGCGCTTCGCCTCACCAACGTTTCTACAACTTCTCACGAGACTCACGCTGGCACCGGCCCCGCCGGGCAACCAGGGCCGAAAGTCACCTCGACTCTGGACCGAGGGAGATCAACGCACGAGGCAAGCCTTCGGTCGTTGTCCTGGGCGGGACGGCCGATGGCGTCTCAAGACATCCCGGACAGGTGAACCCACGTTTCGTGGGTTCACCTGTTTCTATCCTGGAGGTCGGGCTGTCGGGGGGGTCGGGGCAGAATTGGCGTGTGAAGAAACCCGAGGTCGACCCTGTGGTCGCGCGGAACCGGAAGGCTGCGCATGACTACCTGCTGGGCGAGTCCTGGGAGGCGGGGATCGTGCTGCAGGGTCTGGAGGTGAAGGCGCTCCGTGCCGGCCGGGCGTCTCTGGTCGGCGGCTTCGCGCAGGTCGAGAACCGGGAGATCTGGCTGCACGGCGTGCACATCCCGCAGTACTCCCAGGCCCGCTGGTTCAACGACGGCTCACGCCGCAAGCGAAAGCTGCTGCTGCATCGTGCCCAGATCGACAAGATCGAGCGCAAGGTCAACGAGAGCGGGCTGACGATCGTCCCGGTCACCCTCTACTTCAAGGACGGTCGCGCGAAGGTGGAGATCGCCCTGGCCCGCGGCAAGAAGACCTGGGACAAGCGACAGACGCTCGCCGAGCGCGAGGCGAGCCGGGAGGTCGAGCGTGCGGTCAGCCGCCGGCTGAAGGGTCGCCCGGACTGATTCAGCGGTGCACAGGGCCGCCCATGAAACGACGGAAGCAAGCCCAGCTCGGTAAAGCGGGAGACGGCTTCAGATCAGGCTTCGTGGTCTTCGATGCTCGTGGGCATACCGAACGCGGCGACGTGGTGGGCTCCGACGAAGGCGTTGCTCTCGACGATCCTTCCATTCTCGATGGTCAGAACGTCGACGACCATCGCCTCGTACTGAGCGCTGCCCGGGCGACGGAGATAGCAGATCAGGGCGGGCCGGCCGTTGGCAGCCGACGGGAACGTGAGCCAATCCATGGGCCTGCCCAGGAACTCGGCCGCTGCATCGCGCCCGACGACAGGTGGGTCCGGCGGCATGGTGATGCGCACGTCTTCGGCCAGCAACACCCCGAAGCTCGCGGGATCGGTCGCTGCGGCATAGCGACGCAAGATGTCCTCGTCCTCGCTGGTCAGCTCCGGCCTGCGCCAGTCTCGGGAATCACCTGGCGCATAGTGACGGAGGGTCTTCCGAGCCCGCTGAATCAGGCTGTTCACCGCGGGCACGGCGAGGCCGAGACCGTCAGCGATCTCGGCCGGGGTCCAGCCCGAAACGTCACGCAGTACGAACGCCGCCCGTTGCCGTGGCGGCAGATACATCAGCGCTGCGATCAGCGCGAGTTCGACCGTCTCTCGTGCCACCAGACCTGATGGCGGATCCTCGCCCAGCAGAGAGTCGGGATAGGGACCGATATCAGTGCACCACTCCATCGGGTCGCCGACCGGCACGGTTCGTCGCGCCGCGGCCTTGCGGTGATCGAGGTAGACATTGGTGGCGATCCGGTAGAGCCAGGTCCGGATAGACGCCCTCCCCTCGTACTGCGTACGGGAGCGCCAGCCACGCAGGAACGTCTCCTGGACCAGATCGTCCGCATCGGCGACGTTCCCGGCGAGTCGGTAGCAGTGCGCATGCAACGGGCGCCGGTGTTCCTCGAACGCCTCCCGGAACCAGATCTCGTCCGCCGTACTCGTCATACGCCTCCTGGAACATGCTGGTCGTGACCGCTCCTACGCCGTACGGACGCCGTCGCAAAGAAAGTGCGATGACGCTTCGCCGGGTCGCTCGTCGATATTCATAACACCAAACCGGCCCGCACTCGACGAGGAGAACCCCCATGACCGGAGCGACCGCATTACCCCCGATCGTCGACCGTGAGACCTGGAGCCGTGAGCGCCACAGCCTCCTCGTCCGCGAGAAAGCCCACACCCGTGAGGGAGATGCGATCGCGGCGGCCCGGCGCCGGCTGCCGATGACCGAGGTCGACGCCTCGGCCACACTGGTCGGCCAGAACGGGCCGGTGTCATTCCTGGACGTCTTCGACGGCCGCGACCAACTCCTCGCGTACAAGCACATGTGGCACCGCGGCGCAGGCATCGAAGGCCAGTGTGAAGGCTGTACGGCGAGCATCTTCGACGTCCACGACGCCAGTTACCTGAACCATCGCGGGGTGTCCTTCGCGGTCTTCTGTGAGGGGCCGTGGGAGGAGATCGCGCCGTTCCGCGAATTCATGGGCTACACGTTGCCGTGGTACTCGATGCTCGGAGTCGAGGATCGCGGCGTCGGCGCCGGGCTCCTCGACGAACCGGGCTACTTCGCCTGCTACCTGCGCGACGGTGACCGTGTGTTCCTCACCAACGAGACGATCGGTCGCGGCGTCGAGGCGGCCATGGTGCAGGCCCAACTGCTCGATCTGACGGTCTACGGCCGTCAAGAAGGCTGGGAGGACTCGCCAGAGGGTTGGCCCCAGGATCCGACCCACTCCTGGTGGATGAAAGACGGCCGCCCCGTCCCGCAGTGGACCAGGCCGGGCGCTGTGTGATGTCTCAAGACCGCGGCTGGGACAGCCATTGTTGGTAGGACTTGGATTCTTCGAGACCGGGTTCAGGACCGCCAGGCAGGGGGCTGTTGAAGACGAGCCTCGCGGTGGCTTCTAGTGCGCTTCGGAGCAGATCGGCGGGACCGCTCGCCTCGAAGCCCAGGGTCCACCAGTTCTGGCCGATGGTGCTGACCTCGGTGAGTTCCACGTCGCACTGTGGCTCCTGGTCCAACTGCGAGGCGCGCGTCACGATCTGTCCGCCGGCCAGTGCGAAACGGCTGATGCGTCGCCTTTTGCGTACCGGCTGCCAGCCGCCCGGGTAGGCGCTGTCCTGGCCGGGCAGGCTGACCGGAAAGGACCACTTCTGCCAGGACTCCAGGCGTCCGCGGGTGCGGCCCGCCACCTCCAGGATTCCTGGGCTCCCGTGGTACATCTTGACCTCGAAGGCCCTGCTGCCGCGGACCTTCACCGAAAGGCCGGGCAGCCGCGGATCCAGCAGGTAGCTGTCCTCGCGTGACTCCGTCTCGATCGGGAACCGCCCGAACCAACCGGTCACCGCGGTCTCCAGCCGGCCCGGGAAGATCCAGCGCACCTCCAGGCTGCGGACCTCCTCGCCCGCCGCGCCTTGAGGCGGTTCACCCGTCATCGCCACACGCTCCTGACGCCGGCCGGACACCAACATGTCTGTGGCCTGCCTACTCAGTGGCTTTCTCGCGAGTGGGAGTACCGGTCATCGGCAGAGCGCCGCCCTCGGCGGCCTCGAGCTCGTCCTTGTCGGGCAGTCCGCGCACGGCTCCGATGATCGCGACGGCGATGGCGGCCCCGACCAGCGGCCCCACGATATAGAGCCACCAGCCCGTGTAGTCGTTGCCGACGATGTCGGGCCCGAGGGTGCGGGCCGGGTTCATGGACGCGCCGCTGATCGGGCTGGCGAACAAGCCGAGCAACGCGACCGTCGAGCCGACCGCGATCGCCGCGTTGTGGCCGATGCTGCGGCCGCCGGTCGCAGTGTTGAGGATGACGCTGACGAGGATCGCGGTCAGCACGAGTTCCATCACCATCGACTTCCACTCCCCGCCGGGAGTGTTGATCGGGTAGTTCCCGCCCGTGCTGACGTCGCCGAACATCACCTCCAGGAACAGTGCGGCACAGATGGCGCCGGCGAGCTGGACGACCCAGTACGGCACTATCCATTTGGTGGGAAACACACCCCGGGCGGCGAAGGCGAAGGTCACGGCCGGGTTGATGTGGAGTCCCGATAGCGGACCCCAGGCGTAGATCATGGCCATGACCACCGCGCCGGGCGCGATCACCGCCGCGGTCCTGCTGATCGGTTCGTTGCCCACGTAATGGTTGATCACCCCCGATCCGGCCGCCACCGTCACCAGGACGAAGGTGCCCAGGAACTCGATGATCAGCCGGATCCACAGCGGCCGTTGCCGCAGGGTGTCTTCCTCGAACCGGATGAAGTACCGACGCCCGAGTGACGAGGTGTTCCCGGCAACGGGATCTAGCGCGGGGTCTGCCATGGCGCATCCCTTTCCTGCTCGGCCGTCCGGGCTGGACCGCCCGGATTCGGATTCAGATATCGGTGGTCGCTTCGACCCGGCCGGCTTTGACGGCGCTCTGGAGCGCGGCGTAGTCGGCTTCGTTCTGGTCGGCGTAGGTTTCGGCGAAGTCGGCAATTGCCTGGTCGAAGGTGTCCGAGCCGCCGAGGTAGGCGGCCAGGGTGACGCGGTCGCCGGAGCGAGCGTGGGCGCGGGCCAAGGTCGATCCGCAGAGGCCGGCATAGACCACCATGCCCGAGGGCAGCATCCGCTCGATGTCGAGGGAGAACTTCCAGTCCTTGAGCTGGCGGACGTAATAGTCGCGGTCCACCCCGTCCGGGCCCGGCGTGTGGGTCCAGCCGAGGAAGATGTCGCTCTCGGCCTGCATCAGGTGCTGTCCGGCGACCACGCGCTCGCCCTGGTTGGTGTACTGGCTGCGCCCGCAGTAGTCCGCCAGTACCGACGGCTGCGCTTCCTTGGCCTGCAGGAACACCGGCTCGACGCCGTCTCCGCTGTCCATCAGCACGATCCAGGCGCGGGTGCCGACGCTGCCCACGCCGACGACCTTGCGGGCCGCCTGGACCAGTGTGAACTGTTCGAGCATGTGCCGCCGGTCGGACTGCAGGGTACGCCGATACTTGCCCAGCACCACGCGGATCTGCTCATACACCTCACCGGCCCGCACGTCGGCGAAGACCTGCTCGATGGGGACGACCATCGGGGGGTCACTGATGATCTGCCGACGGCCCTCGACGACCGTGGTCAGCTTGCGCAATGCCTGGGTGCTGTCGCGGGTGTGGGCCTTGGCCACCATCTTCTCCGTCGCCGCGAACCTCTTAGGCTTCATCCGGGACCGGAAATCCCCCATGACCTGTTCGATGTCCAGGTGCGTGTACCAAACGTCCAGGAACGTCTGGTCCGCGAACCCGCGCATCGCCTTCCGGTACCCCTTCGCCGCCGCGAGGACGATCTTGCGGCAGTGCTTGCCCTTGAACCCGTTCTCCCGTCCCGCCACGGCCAGGCTCGCCGCCAGCCGCTTGACGTCCCATTCGAACGGCCCGGGCAGCGTCTCGTCGAAGTCGTTGACGTCGAAGACCAGCTCCCGCTCCGGTGAGGCGTACGCGCCGAAGTTGGACAGATGTGCATCTCCGCACAGCTGCACCCGCAGCCCCGACGTGGGCGTCGTGGCCAGGTCAGCCGCCATCGGCAGCGCAGCCCCCCGATAGAACGTGAACGGCGACACCAGCATCCGCCCGTGCCGGATCGGCACCAGCTCCGGCACCCGCGACTTCGACTGCTCCAGCAGCAGCCCCACCGGATCCCGCGACCCGCTGGGCTGGAACTCCGCGTGCGACTCCCGCGGAGTGACCCTCCGGGCGTCCTTCCCCAAGGCGACCCGGTCCGCACGGCTCAACTGCCCGTGCGCCCCGGCCTGCTTCGAATCCCTCCGGAACGACCGCGCGGCAGGGCTCGCCGATCTGCCATCCCGAGTCGTCACAGTCATAGCTCCCCCTTCCGCCCATGCCGACAAGAGCTTCGCGTCTGGAGGGCTGAAGGCCGTGAGAACAGCATCGTTCCCAGGACCACGCTCCCTACCCTGATACCGAGAGGGGCAGCCCGGCATCACCCCTGCTGGGTGACGAGAGGGTGCGCCGGTCGCACTGCGTGGCAGCTCGCGGGCATGCCGTTGGTAGTCCTGCTGAACGTCAGACAGTCCTGCTCACAGGCTTCGGCGTACGACGACGTTGCGTTTGGCTCGGGTGCGCTCCTCGCCGTACACGGTGAAACCGGCGGCGAGGAAGGTGCTCAGTACCCCGCGTCCCGGGTCGCCGGGCATGGTCTTGATCGGGTAGGCCTCCACCGTCCGCGCGCTGGAGCTGCGGGCGTATCCGACCGCCGCCTCGATCATCGGCAGCGTCATGCCGCGCCCGCGGTAGCCGCTCTTCACAAACAGACAATTGATCGCCCAAATCGACTCATCGTCCGGCTCGTCGATGGGCAAGGTCCGCGAGTGGAGGATTGCGTAGTACTCCGTCCGCGGGGCGACCGCACACCACGCGGCCGGCCGCTCGTCCAGGTACCCGATGAGTCCAACCGGCGTACCCGCCCGGACAAAGCCCTCCAAGGCCGCCCGATTCTCCGCGCTGCCATTCACGGCGACCACCGAACTAGGCAGCCGCCGAGCCATGCACCAACACCCCCGCGTCCCCCCGCTGGGCCCGAACAGCTCGGCCAGGTCGTCCCACCGCTCCTGATCAACCGGGTGAACCGCGATCCCCATCCGCGCATTCAACCACGGCACGCACATCCCTAGAACGCGCTGAAGACGAGCTCAGCGTGGGTCGGAAGGCTCGAAGAGGTTCGTCTGGTAGGCGAGGACTATGGCTTGGGCTCGGTCGCGGAGGTCGAGTTTTTGGAGGAGGCGGGTGACGTGGGTTTTGACTGTGGTGTCGCTGATGAAGAGTTCGTGGCCGATCTCGGCGTTGGACAGGCCGCGCGTGATCAGGCGGAACACCTCCAGTTCGCGGGTCGTCAAGGTGTCGACGGCCTTCGGCGGAGGCTGGCGGTGGAGGCGGGTGAAGTGCTGGATCACCCGTTTGGTGATGGCGGGTGACAGGAGGGCGTCTCCGGCGGCAACCGTTCGTACGGCGGCGATCAGCTGCTCGGGAGGGTCGTCCTTGAGGACGAAGCCGCTCGCGCCGGCTTGGAGTGCTTGGAAGACGTAGTCGTCGAGATCGAACGTGGTCAGGATCAGGATCCGCGCGGACGCATCGGTCGCCATGATCCGCCGGGTCGCCTCGAGCCCGTCGAGCTCCGGCATCCGGATGTCCATCAAGATGACGTGCGGGTGGAAGCGGGCTGCCTGAGCCACCGCCTCGAGGCCGTTGCTCGCTTCGGCCACGACCTCCACGTCGGGTTCGTCGGCCAGCAGCAGCCGGAACCCCGCTCGTACCATCGACTGGTCGTCCACCACCAGGACACGGATCGTCATCTGGCACCTCCGTCCAACGGGAGCTGCGCGCGGAGCACGAAACCGCCGGTACGCACGGTGCCCGCGGTCATGCCCCCGCCGAAGATCCTGACGCGCTCGCGGATCCCGACCAGCCCGTGGCCGACCCCCGTGTCGGTGGAAGGGCCACCGGGTCCGTCGTCACGCACCTCGAGTCGAAGCTCAGTTGCGGAGTACTGCACCTCGACCTCCGCCTGACTCGCACGGGCGTGCTTGAGGGCGTTCGTGAGCCCCTCCTGCAGGATGCGGTAGGCGGACAGGTCGAGGCCGGGCGGCAGCGCGAACGGCGTACCGCGGATCTCGAGCCGCACGGGCAACCCCGCAGCTCGTACGTCGTCCACGAGCGAGTCGAGGTTGTCGAGTCCCGGGTGTGGCAGCAACTCGAGTTCGTCGCCGTCATGCCGCATCGCGTTGAGAAGGCGGCGCATCTCCGCGAGTGCCGTGCGTCCAGCCTGCTCGACGTTCTTGAGCGTCTCCCGATCCTGCGTGTCGGTCTCGGGCATCCGGTGGCGCACAGCCCCCACCTGGAGCACCATCACGCTGACAGCGTGCGCGACGACGTCATGGAGCTCTCGGGCGATCCGTGCGCGCTCCTCGGCGACCGCAATGCGAGCCGCCGCCTCCCGTTCTCGCTCGGCCCGGGTCGCGCGCTCCTCAGCGGCCTCGGTCTGCTCGGTCCGGTCCCGTAGAGCGAAGCCCAGGAGCCAGCCGATCCCGAACACCAGCGGTGTGAAGATGACGTCGCCGCTCGTGTGAGCCGGGTCGTTGTAGATGACGATCGCCGCACTGCAGAGCACGATCGCCAGGCCGACCCGTGCCTGCGTGCCGCGGCGCAGGTTGCCGAGCAGCAGGGCAGCACCTATTCCGGCGACGGAGAGTCCGGCTTCGTCGACGATGAGTAGGCCATCCAGGAAGGACAGCCCAGCGCTCGCCAGCCACGTGACCGCCGGTGCGGCGAAGGGGAACCGTCGTCGCCAGAGCAGCGTGAGTACGACGGCGGTGACCGCGAGCACTTCGAACCACAGCTTCGGGCCGGTCGGATGGCCCGGGTCGTCGCGCAACGCCGTACTGATCGCACTCTCGACTGCCGCGATCACAATCAGCAGGTCGAGACCGTACTTCGTGAAGAACAGCCGCACTCGGCTCACCTGGTCAACGTACGTCTCCACCATCGTCGCCTGCGTCCTACCAAAGTCGGACGGGAACTCGTCGCTTGGTGCCGGTGTGAACACGGCCTTCCGACGACGCGCTCGCGCGTCCACGTCCATAGCGTCGTGAACACCACAAGGGCCGCTGAGAACCAGTCTCAGCGCCGGAACTGACGGAAGTGGACGACATGACGACATCTGACACCGCTACCCGGGCAGTCCACATCCCGACCTGGACCCGCGGCACTGTACTGACGGTGTGGGCAGCCGCCGCACTCCCGATCGGTGTACTCGCCTGGGTAGTCGCGCCGGCGCTGGCGCACGCCTTCTCGGGGCCGATGGCCCTTCCCCAAGCACTCATCCTGTGCCTCGCGGCTGGACTGATCTGGCAGTTCGTCCTCGTACTGATCGTCGTACGACGCGAGCAGGGCAACTTGCGCTGGTCAGTCGTGAAGGGCGCTCTGTGGCTCAACACCCCGGTCAGCCGACGCACCGGCAAGCGCAGCAAGCGGCTCTGGTGGATGGTTCTGCCGCTGGCGGCGTTGCTTGCCCTCGAAGAAATGTTGCCGTCACCTCCTACTCCGGTGGCTCGTGACCTCGGTCTGATCTTCGGGTCTGACAGCGGGCAGACGTGGATGTCCGGCAACTGGATCTGGTTCGCCATCCTCGTCATCGTGTTCATCTTCAACACCGCTCTCGGTGAAGAGTTGTTGTTCCGTGGCCTGCTGCTGCCCCGGATGGGAACGTTCGGTCGCGCCGACTGGGTGGTCAACGGAGTGCTGTTCGCCTGCTACCACCTGCATGAGCCGTGGGTCATCCCGCAAACGCTCCTGGTCGACACGTTCGCCGAGGCCCTGCCCGCGCGGCGCTGGCGCAGCTCCCTCATCGCCATCGCGGTCCACAGTTCGCAAAGCGTCTTCTTCTTCGTGATCGGGCTCGCCCTCGTCCTGCGGTGACGCTAGTTCGCTCGGATGATGTCGGGGAGCTGGTAGGTGCCGTCGATGATCGTCTCGTTCGGCACGTACGCGCGGAGCGCCAGGCAGAAGGGTGGCCGAACATGTCGACGCCCGGGTGGGCCCAAGCGAACACCACCCGGGCGAGTGCCTCGACGAATGCCTCGCTCCCAACCTGAGCAGCCACTCCACCGGAATGCGGAAGATCGGCGTGCGCCGGCACGAATGACTGAGCTGCCTGCTTCGCGGAGAGTCCCATGCGCCGAACAGTCTCGTTAACGCACGGCGATCGCCTCATCCCGGCAGGGTGAAGTGCTGCGTCAGGTGTCCCAGCCGGCGCCGTAGAAAGGCTGCTCCGCCCGACATGCCTTCTCGATCGCGTCGAGACCGTTCTTCCGCTCGCTGAGTGCCTTGAACCCGACCTCGTACGGGCGTTTCAGCACCGTGCCCATCACGTGTTGCAGATAGAGAATCGTCCGGCGTTTCATCACCGTCGAACATCGGCAGCAGCGTCTCGTACGACGCAAGGACCCCTATTTTGTTGGCAGGTTCTCGGCGTAGGTTGGCGATGCCGAGGATCTTCTCTGCCCGGACCCCGCTCTGCGTCACCCCGGCGAACCATTGCCGACACCGTGAAAGTAGAAGCGCATGGACTCCCACGACGTATTCAGTACGGAAACGGCCGGACTGCCTGCTGCGGCGCCCACGAGCGTGGTGCGGCTGCGGGACGGAGACCTGCTCGAGCTCGGCATCGGCGCGGTGCACAAACGCATCGAGGGCGCCGACCTGCGCATGCTCGCCTACAGCGGTTCGATCCCGGGTCCGACCCTGCACGTCGATCAGGGGTCGGAGATCACGGTGCAGGTCAGGAACGAAGGTGACGTAGAGACGACCGTGCACTGGCACGGCCTGCGGTTGGAGAACCGGTACGACGGGGTCCCGCACGAGACTCAGAGGCCGATCGAGATCGGTGGCTCATTCACCTACACGTTGCAGTTCCCCGACGCCGGCCTGTACTGGTACCACCCGCACATGCGGGAGGACTTCGCCCAGGAGATGGGCCTGTACGGCGCGATCGTCGTCGAGCCTTCGGACTCCTCGTACTGGCCGGCCGTCGACCGGCAGTTCACTGTCACCGTGGACGACCTCCTGGTCGAAGACGGACACATCGCTTCCTTCAACCGCTCCGGGCCGACCTTCACCGCAATGGGCCGGTTCGGCAACGTCATGCTGATCAACGGGGAGGCCCAGTTCTCCGGTCAAGCGGCACAGGGCGAGGTCGTACGCCTGTATCTCGTCAACACCGCCAACACGCGGATCTTCAATGTCGCCGTCCGCGGTGCCCGGGCGAAGCTGGTCGGCGGCGACAGCGGCCGGTACGAGCGTGAGACGTTCGTCGAGGCAGTACTGCTGTCCCCCTCCGAACGCGCGGTCCTCGACGTACTGTTCGACACCCCTGGCGACGTACGACTGGAACATCGCACCCCTGATCGGGTGTACGACCTCGGCGGATTCACGGTCACGGCCGGCGCGGGCGGCGGTGCCGCTGCGTCGTTCGAGACGCTGCGCACCAACCCCGACCTCACCGCCGTCCACCAGTCGATCCGGCCCGACCTCGACCGGCCGCCCGACAAGGTCCTCGCCTTCCTCTCCCGGATGCCGCTTCTGTACGGCGAAGACGACGTACTGGCGTCCAGCTACGTCTGCCCGATGCACCCCGAAGTCACCGCCACCGAGCCGTCGAAGTGCCCGCAGTGCGGCATGAAGCTGGTCCCGTCCACCGCGGCGCCGCCGGAGGCTGCGGCGCACAGCGCCCACGATCACGGCGATGGCCTGGAGTGGGAGGACCTGATGCCGGAGATCAACCGGGCATCGGATCCGAGCAACATGATCTGGCAACTCGTCGACCGGGAGACCGGCGCCGAGAACGCGGCCATCACGTGGTCTTTCACCGTTGGCGACCGAGTGAAGATCCGGCTGGTCAACGAGATGGACTCCGACCACCCGATGCACCACCCGTTCCACATTCATGGCGCCGGTCGCTTCCTCATCCTGTCCAGGGACGACGTGCCGGAGTCCAACCTCGTCTGGAAGGACACCGTCCTGGTGCGGGCCGGTGAAACGGTGGACATCCTGCTGGACGTCTCCAATCCCGGGTTGTGGATGGCGCACTGCCACATCGCCGAACACACCGAGAGCGGGATGATGTTCAGCTTCAACGTCGCGCGCCGTCCAGAGGCGGTGCCGTCATGACGAACATCCTGGACGTGCTGGTCATCGGCGGCGGCCAGGCCGGTCTGGTGATGGGATACCACCTCGCCGACCGCGGGCTGCGCTTCCTGATCGTGGACGCCAACGCGGAGATCGGCGACGCGTGGCGCTCACGGTGGGACTCCCTGCAACTGTTCACCCCCGCCCAGTTCGACAACCTGCCCGGAATGACCTTCCCCGCTGCGAAGGACACCTATCCCGGCAAGGACGACGTCGCGGACTTCCTGCGGGCCTATGTGGCACGATTCCAGCTACCGGTGCGGCTGAACACGACCGCCGAATCGCTGACCAGGACTGACGACGGGTACGTCGTGACGACGGCGCGAGACACCTTGCAGGCACGGCAGGTGGTCGTTGCCACCGGCCCCTTCCACATCCCGTCGGTGCCACCGATCGCGAACGACCTCGGCCCAGAGGTGACCCAGCTCCACAGCGCGGAGTACCGGCGACCGCAAGACATCCCGGCGGGACGGGTCCTGGTGGTCGGGGCCGCGAACTCGGGCTGCCAGATTGCTCTGGAGCTCAGCGCCACCCACACGGTGGAACTGGCTGCCGGCCAACGGCTCCCCACGATCCCCCAGCGGCCGTTGGGCCGCGACGTGTGGTGGTGGGCGAGCGGGATCGGACTGGACCGAGTCACTGTCGGCTCCCGGCTGGGACAACGTCTGGCCGGGCGTGACCAGGTGATCGGCGACGGCCCGCGTCGGCTCGCCAAGCGACACGGCATCCGGGTCCGCCCCCGTGCGACCAGGGCGACCGGTCGAACCGTGACCTTCGCCGACGGCGCTGTGGCCGAGTACGACGCCTTCGTGTGGGCGACCGGGTTCACCGCGGACCACGCCTGGATCGACGTCCCCGGCGTACAGGACGCACGCGGACGTATCCTGCACCGACGCGGCGTCACCCCATCCCCTGGTCTGTACATGCTCGGCATGACGTGGCAGCACACCAGAACCTCCGCTCTGCTCGGCTGGGTCGGCTCCGACGCGTCCTACCTCGCGGACCAGATCGCAACCAGGCACGCAGGTCACGCCGTCCAGACCTCGCAGTCACCACCCACCTGATGCCCAGACTGACGTCGACGGCTGACCGTAGTGTGTGCGTATGCATGTCGTCGTAGGTGCTGGTCCGGTCGGCTCGACGACTGCGCGGTTGCTCGCTGCTCAAGGGGAACGGGTTCGCGTGATCACTCGCTCCGGGAGTGGGCCTGATGGAGTCGAGCGGGTGGCGGCGGATGCGAGTGATGCGTCCAAGCTCTCGCGGTACGCCGAGGGCGCTCAGGCGATCTACTCGTGTGCGGGACCGGCGTACCACCGGTGGACGACGGACTGGCCTCCGCTGGGGGCAGCGCTCATCCGGGCGGCTGAAACGACGGGCGCCGTACTGGTTACTACCGGCAATCTCTACGGGTACGGCGCTGTGGACGGGCCGATGACCGAGGACACGCCACTGCTGCCCAACTCGATCAAGGGGCGGGTGCGAACCAAGCTGTGGACTGATGCGCTGGCCGCGCATGAGGCGAAGAGGATCCGGACTGCGGAGGTTCGTGGATCGGACTACCTCGGTGCCCGCGCGGTCTCGCCGTTCAGCGTGATGGTGCTGCCCAAGGTGATCAAAGGCAGGCGCGGTACGGCGCCGGCCGACCTGGACGCGCCGCACAGTTGGACGTACGTCGGTGATGTCGCGCGCACGTTGATCGCGATAGCAGCCGACGAGAGAGCCTGGGGCCGCGCGTGGCACGTGCCCACGCCGGAGCCGCTGTCGATCCGGACCCTCGCCACCCGCGCGGCCGAACTCGCCGGCGCACCACCGGCCCGCGTCGCCAAAATGCCCACGATCGCGCTGCGCTTGGCCGGCCTCTTCAACCCGGCCGCGCGCGAGATGCTCGAGACGCAGTACCAGTGGCAGCGTCCCTTCATCCTCGACTCCACCGCCGCGACCGTTGCCTTCGGCATCAAACCCACGCCGACCGACGAAGCCCTCCGGGAAATGATCGCTTTGTGACCTCTAGGCTGGGCGGATCGACGGAAGGGCAGGGATGAGTTCCAGGAGACCGCGTCGCTGGTTGCGGCGGTTGGTTGTCACGCTGGTGGTGCTGGGGATTCTGGCGGTTGCCGTGGATCGCGCGGCGGCGTGGGTGGCCGAGAATCAGCTCGCGTCGATGGCGGAGAGGGAGGCGGCGCAGTACGACGTACAGGCGGCTGACACGTCCGTCGACATCGGCGGGTTCGGGTTCCTGCCGCAGCTGGCCAGGGAGAAGTTCTCGAAGGTCACGCTGACCATGAAGGATCCAACGTTCGACTCGATCCCGGCCGAGGATCTGAAGGTCGAGATGATCGGCGTCCACGTGCCGCGTGGTCTGCTGACGCGGGAGCCGGGTACGGCGGTCACCATCGACACCACCGACGTACGCCTGCAGCTGTCGCCGGCCGAGCTGGCCAAACTCGCCGCCCGCAGCACCGGACTGAGCGGGCTGACGATGAGCGCCGTCGATGGCAAGCTCCACGCGAAGCTGTCCCTACGCGGCGTCGAGGCCGACGTGATCGTCCGCCCGCAGGTCGAGAAGGGCCGCATCGTCCTCGCCGTCGAGGAGCTCTCCGACGCGATCCCGTCCTTCATCCGGAACGCGGTGAAGAACCAACTCTCCCGCGGCATCGCCCTGCCCAAACTCCCCTACGGTGCCACCCTCGAACAGGTCACCGTCGAAGGCAACTCCATCACCCTCAATGCCACCGCCGCCGACTTGAAGTTCGCCACCTGAGCGATACCGGTACTGACAGAGCCTCCCTCGTCCGCCCGACTCCGCCTAGCGTCGAACCAGACCAGCGAAAGGGTTCGATGTGAAGTATCAGCGGTTAGGGCGGACCGGGCTCGAGGTCAGCCGGATTGCGTTGGGCTGTATGAGTTTCGGTGAGCGCAACGAGTTCCACCAGTGGACGCTGGACGAGGAAAGTTCGCAGCCGTACTTCCGGCAGGCGGTCGAGCTCGGGATCACCTTCTGGGACACTGCGAACACGTACGGCGGTGGTAGCTCGGAGGAGTTCGTCGGTCGCGCGATCAAGCAGTACACCCGGCGTGAGGACGTCGTACTGGCCACCAAGGTGTGGGGCAAGATGCACGACGGTCCGGGCGGATCGGGGTTGTCGCGCAAGGCGATTCTGGAGCAGATCGACGCCTCGCTGACCAGACTGGGCACGGAGTACGTCGACCTGTACCAGATCCACCGGTTCGACCCGGACACGCCGGTCGAGGAGACCATGGAGGCACTGCACGACGTCGTACGGGCGGGGAAGGTCCGCTACCTCGGTGCGTCGTCGATGTGGGCTTGGCAGTTCGGGAAGATGCAGTACGCCGCGGATGCCGGTGGGTGGACGCGGTTCGTGTCGATGCAGAACCAGTACAACCTGATCCGGCGCGATGACGAGCAAGAACTGCTGCCACTCTGCGCGGACCAGGGCGTCGGCTCCATCCCCTACTCACCGCTGGCCAAAGGCAAGCTCGGCAAGCCATGGGGCACGCAGTCGCTGCGTGCGGACACCGATCGGGTCGCCAGGGCTCTCGCCCGCGACAGCGACCGTCAGAGCGTCGATGCACTCGAGTCAGTGGCCGCGAAGCGCGGTGTGCCGATGGCACAGGTCGCACTGGCCTGGCTGTTGACCAGACCGGTCGTCTCCGCACCCATAGTCGGTGCCACGAAGCCACATCACCTAACAGATGCCGCTGCGGCGCTGGAGCTCGAGCTCACCGAGGCAGAGCTCACCCAGCTGGAGGAGCCCTACGTCGAGCGACCGCGCAACTGGTACTGAGCGCTAGCCTCGAAACGTGGTCACTCGGCAGTAGGCCGACGGTGCTTGGTGGTTGAGCGGCCGGCTATCCGACTTCGGGAAGCTCTTGGGTCGCGATGGTTCGCGATATATCGTCGAACTATCGCAATCTCTTCGTGAGGGACGGGTGATCGGGATGACCGGATCGACGTACGCCGCGGGGTGGCCCTGGGCGCACTTTGCGCGGCACTGTTCAACCTTCGACGACATCAAGGACGAGTTGCGCGCCGCGATGACCGGGCAGCGCAGGCACCAGCACCACGGGCACCAGGGGTTCGGGCCGCAGTGGGGGATGTTCGGCGGGCAGGTGTTCGGGCCACCGTGGGGTCCACCGCCGCGCTGGCGTGGACCGAAGGCCCGGCGGGGTGACGTGCGGGCCGCGATCCTCGCCGTACTCGCGGAGCAGCCGATGAACGGCTACCAGATCATCCAGGAGATCGCCGAGCGCAGCGGCGGGGTGTGGAAGCCGAGCCCGGGCTCGATCTACCCGACCCTGCAGCAACTCGAGGACGAGGGACTCGTCACCGCGGACGCCGAGGTCGGTCGCCGGACGTTCACGCTGACCGACGAAGGACGCGCGTACGTCGCCGAGCACCAGGACGAGGTGTCCGCGCCGTGGGAGGCGATGAGCGCGCCGGCCGCCGACGACGAGAACGGTCTGAAGCCGATGCTCGGGCAGGTGGCGACCGCGATGTGGCAGATCCTCGCGACCGGTACGCCGGAGCAGCAGGCGAAGGCACGGGAAGCGGTCAGCGAACTGCGGCGCAAGCTGTACGGCATCCTCGCCGACGAAGGTCAGGACGACGAGCGGGACCGGACATGAGCTCGCCCTCACCTGACTGGCACGGCCGTGACCGACACGGACGTAACCGGGCCGGACGCGACCGGCGCGGACGAGACTGGGCCGGCCGCGACTGGGCCGGATCTGACTGGCGCGGCGGTGACTGGGACGGTGCCGATGAGTCCGGTGCTGAGCGGGCTCGTGCGGATTGGGCTCGTGGTGCTTGGGCCGGCCCCGGATCCGACGCGGAACGCCGTACGACCGAGCGCCGCCAGGGCCCGGTCCGGATCGGTGACGCCGAACGCGACCAGGCCGTCTCGCTGCTGAGTGATCACTTCGTCGCGGGCCGGCTGACGCAGACCGAGTTCGAGGAGCGCAGCGAGCAGGCGACGCGAGCCCGGTACGTCGACGACCTGGAGCCACTCTTCGACGACCTCCCGAGCTCGGCCGAGCTGCAGCTCGCGCAGGGCCCGTGGTCGCCGCAGACGGTCCGGTCTCGCCGCCGTACGGGTCCACCGCCGCCGTTCGTGATGCTCGCGCCGTTCCTGATGATCGGCCTCGTCATCACGGCGATCACCCTGACCGCCCCGTGGCTGCTGTGGGGCATGTTCTGGATCATGCTGATCAGCGGCGCGAGCCGCCGCCGCTGGTACCACCAGAACCGCTAGCCACAACTAGGTACGACGGCCCCGTGCCCGCGGGATCTCCGTCGCGAACTCGACCACGAACCCGTCCGGGTCGGCCACATGCACCGTCCGATGTCCCCACGGACGGTCGGCCGGCCCGCTCAGTACCGGCGCGCCCAGCCCCGCGAGCCGCTCGGCCCACGCGTCCACGTCGTCGACCATCACCACGATCTCCCCACCCGCCCCCGGCGACACCGCCCGCCCCGTCAACCACTCCGCTCGCCGCCGCTCATACAACCCGAACCGCACCCCACCCGCCTCGAACTCCGCATACCCCGCATCCGTGAACTTGTACTCCAGCCCCACCACATCCCGATAAAACCCCACCGACGCCTCAAGATCCTCGACGTACAAGATCACGTAACCGATCACGAACCCCACGCTAACCGTCGGCGGCGGCGGTGTTGCATATATGCTACCTATATGAGCGCGGGAGATCTGGTTCGGCGGGCTCGGGAGGATGCCGGGCTGTCCCGCAGTGCGCTCGCCGCCAAGGCCGGCGTTCCGACGTCCACGGTCTCGCGGATCGAGGCCGGGTCGAGCGATCCGACAGTCACGATGCTCTCGAGGCTGATCGCGGCCAGTGGTCGGCACTTGTCGCTCACCCTCGACGCCGTCCAGGATCGCCCGCAACGGATCGCGATCGAGATCCTGACCGAGGCCTACACGCCGGACGAAGAGCTCCGCAAGGTCAACTGGGCCCGGCTACGAGGATTCCTCGACCACCTCACTGAACATCGCGAACTCACCGCCGACGCGATCGAGTCCCCTCCGCACCGGACCGGCGATCCCGCATTCGACGCACTGCTGGCCGGCATCGCGGAGAAGCTCGCCGACGACGCCGGAATCCCACGCCCCCGCTGGACCCGATCGGTGCCGCCGTCACCCACACCCTGGGAGGCACCAGGCACACCGGCACGCGTCGCACGAGCGCGCGCGCAAGCCCCCACCCAGCTAGCCGCCCGCAACATCTGGCTCGCCGCTCACGATCTCTGGCGTAATGCTGCATGACCAGCGAGCCGGCACCGATAGTCCTTGGCAAGACCGAAATCCTTACCCACATCGCGGAGGTCGCCGCCATCTGACAGTTCTCGGGCCGCCGCCTGGTCAGGTGTTCTTGATGAAGCTGCTTGCCGGCCGTGCACCTGATCATGACGACATGGTTGCGCTGTGGCCGAGATGTGGGTTCTCGGACGCGCGGGCTGCGGTGGACGCGTACTACCTGGCGTATCCGTTCGAAGAACATGATCGACACCTTGCTGCCTACGTTCAGCAGATTGCTGACCTGGCTGTCGGCGGGGGGTCGTAGGTTCGTCGGACTGGTCGGAAGAGATCTTCCGGTGCATGTCAAAGGTCTTGGGCTTGTTCCGACCTGGGGTTAAGGGCAGGCACAAGCTGAGGAGACGTCATGGCAAAGGTTCGGGTGGAGAACTTCACGGTTTCGGTGGATGGGTTCGGGACCGGGGTGAATCAGCGGTTGGAGGCGCCGTTCGGGGATGGGGTGGAGGGGCTGCACGACTGGATGTTCGCGGCTCAGGAGGACAAGGCGGCGGGGCGGGGCGGGATCGACGCGGAGCAGGTCGGGCGGTTCGAGGAAGGGATCGGCGCCACGATCATGGGGCGCAATATGTTCGGGCCGATCCGCGGGCCGTGGGAGGACGAGTCGTGGACCGGTTGGTGGGGGGACAACCCGCCGTACCACCACGACACCTTCGTGCTCACCCATCATGCTCGTCCGTCGGTGCCGATGGAGGGCGGTACGACGTTCCATTTCACCGACGACCCGATCGACGTCGTACTGGAGCGCGCGCTCACCGCGGCGAACGGGCAGGACGTGATCATCGCGGGCGGCGCGTCGACGGTCCAGCAGTATCTCAACGCCGGGCTCATCGACGAGCTGCACATCGTCGTCGCGCCGATCCTGGCCGGCGCCGGCGTACGCCTGTTCGACAACGTTGCCGAAGCCCTCGGCAACTACAAGGTCACCAAGACCGTCACGTCCCCGAACGCAACGCACATCGAGATCATCCGGCGGTGAGCATCACGGCACCCGGGTGAGCCACTCTTCCGTGCCGAACTTGCCGGCAACACGATCGGCGGCAAGATCGACGGTGCTCGAGTCGATTTTGCCAGGGCGAAGGCCGTACCGGTTCCGGAACGAGTCGACCATCCGGTCGATCACGTCCGCGCGCTCGAGACCCGTCTGACTACGCAGCGGATCAACACGCTTGTTCGCGCTCGTGGCCCCCTTGTCGGACAGCTTCTCGCGGCCGATCCGCAGGACCTCCAGCATTTTCGCGGCATCCATGTCGTACGCCATCGTGACGTGATGCAGTACGGCGCCACCCGCGAACCGCTTCTGCGCGGCGCCGGCGATCTTCCCGGCCGGCGACGTGATGTCGTTGATCGGCTGGTACGTCGCAGCGATCCCGAGATCGTTGAGCGCGCCAATCACCCAGTCGTCGAGGAACGCGTACGACTCGACGAACGACAGCCCGGACACCAGGGACTCGGGGACGTAGAGCGAGTACGTGATCGTGTTGCCAGGTTCGACGAACATGGCCCCGCCGCCGCTGATCCGCCGTACGACCGTCACGTCGTGCTTGGCGGCGCCGTCCAGATCGACCTCGTTGCGCAGCGACTGGAAGCTGCCGATGATGACCGCATTCGACGCCCACTCCCAGACCCGCAGAGTGGGCGCACGCTCACCGGAACCGACCTGCTCGGTCAGCACCTCGTCGAGCGCCATCTGCAACGCGGGCTCCCGCGGTACGTCGTGCACGAACTCCCACTCGTGATCCCGCCACCCGGTCGCGCCGGTCAGCGCACGCCGTACGACGACGGCCACGGCATCTGGTGAGAACCCGAGCATCTCGACACCGTCACCCAGTACGGCGCGAACGCGAGCCGCGATCTGAGCAGCCGGAGTGGCGACCGGCAGACCGGCGAGCGCCCCGTTGATCAGCTCCAGCGCGTCATCGGGCTCCAGGAAGAAGTCGCCACTGATCTGCGCCCGCCGTACGTGCCCGTCGACGACCTCCAGATCGGCGACGACAAGTTTCCCGCCCGGCACTTTGTACTCACCATGCATATCCAGAAGCAACCTGAGCCGGCCTAAGGTTGTTCCCGCGACAGCACGACCCGCACCTCGTCACCCACCGCGGCGCCGGCTGCCTTCAGAGCCGCCTTGCTGACGCCGACGCAGAACCCGCCGCCCGCGACGAGCATCGTGCTGCCGGTGAAGTCGGCGCCGTTCAACGTCCCGCTGACCCGTCGCTGCTTGCGCCCACCAAGTTGCTGCACGCAATCATCCGGTACGTCGACAACGGCGAGACCAGCGCCTTTGCCGGGGTCCCAGAACCGAACGTTTCCCAGGAATTCGACCGTTGCGTTCATCTCCCCATCTCCGTTCGACGCCCTACACTCCCGACTATGGCGGAGATGAGCATGAACAAGGCGATTCACGCGGCGTTCCGACGGGATCTGGGGCGCTTCATTGACGCACTGGGGCGGTTTCCGGCCGGGAATCGGCAGCGGGCCGAACAGTTGGCGACAGCGTGGGCGAACTTCGACGACCAGTTGACGCGGCATCACGAGGGTGAGCACGAGATCGCCTGGCCGGCGCTGGAAGCGGTCGGGGTGAGTCACGACGTACTGACGCAGATGGACGCGGAGCACGACACGATGGCGACCGCACTGGCCGACACGCGGACCGCGATGGCATCGCTGCGCGGGTCTGCGAGTGCCGAGGACGCGGCGTCCGCACTGGCCGCGATGCAGGAGCTGCAGCGGGTCACGGTCCAGCACATGGAGCACGAGGAAGCCGAGATCGAGCCGGTCTACCTGGCGAAGAAGGACTCCCCTGAGGTCAAGGCGATGGGCCGCGAGTTCGCCAAGGTCGGTCCGGTCCAAGGCGGCACGTTCTTCGCCTGGGCCCTCGACGGCGCCGCCCCCGAAGAGACCGCAGCCATCACCGGCACCATCCCCAAACCAGTCCTCGTCCTCATCACCGGCGTCTTCGGCCGCTCCTACCGCAGGTCCGTAGCCCCGGTCTGGCGCGGCTGAAGCCGGGACTCACCGGCACGTCAGCTTGTACTCGCGGGAGGACTCGACGGAGTTCGGGTCGTCGACGACCAGGGCCTGAGTGAAGCTGAACTCGTCACCGGACGCCGAGTTGGGCCGGACAGTGGTTTTGACGATCCGCGTGGCAGCGGACGCGAACTCGACGGAGACCGGCTTCGCGTCCGTCGTCAGCTTCGACTCCCAGTGGTAGGTCACGGTCGCGGCGTCGTCCGTCGTGATCCTGGCCTGCACGGTGATGGGCTGCGTGCAGTCGACTACTGTCGACTCGAGTTCGACCAGATCGACGTCGGTCACCGGTCCTCCTCCGCGGAGAAGCAGAGCCCAGACGGCTGCCGAGACAGCGATGGCCACCACGACGATCAGGACAAGGTTCCGGCGGGCAATCGGGGACGGACTCGCGGCCACGGCCACCGGCTCGGGCGCGCCGGCTCCGGGGTCGACAAGGTGAGCGGGGGCGGACGAGAGCACCAGCTCGGGGATCGACCGCAGGACGAACGGCCTGGAGATCTCCCGCTCGAACGCCGATTCGGCGGCCAGGAAACGCCGGTAGGTCGCGATCGCCTCCGCCCGCGCGGTGGCGAGGTCGGCGTTGTCCACCTCGCTGATCCCACCGCCCCGGAGCACGAACCCGTACAACAACTCCAACGGCCGGCCGAACTGGTCGGTCACCGGCCCGGACAACCACCCCAGATCGCCGTCCCCGAGCCGTTCGCTCCGATACACGAGTACGACGTCACCCGCCGCCAGCCCGGGGATCGGGGTGATCCCGACAGCCGACTCACCACCGGTGGCCTGGTCGAGTACGCCGTACTCGTTGCTCTCGGCAAGAAAGTCGGGCACCAGCAGCGCCTGGTACCCCTGCTGCCGGCCACGCGCGACCAGGAACGTCCAGCCGTACGGCGGTGAATCGGGCACCGTGGTCACCGTCCGCCGAGTCGGGAAGCAGGCAGACGTTCCTCGAGCCGGTGCAAGTCCGCGGCGAACTCGCCCAACACCCGCGCGCGGGCCGCCTCGACGGTCGCGGTCTGGCGCCGGGCGTCGCGTCGTTGCTCGCCCGCGGCCCTGGCCTCGTCCGTCGGCAGCCCCGCCATCCAGTCGAGGAACATGCCGACGACCTCACGCCCCGCGGATCCACCGACGACGTCCTGGAGCCTGCGGCCCAGCGTCGCACCGGCCGGGAGATTCAGGAATGCCGTCATCGAGAATCGTGGCTCCAGCCGGGATCTGGCGTCCGCGGCAAGCTGCCGGCGGATGGCCGGATCAAGGGCTTGCTCCACTTGCCGGAAGAGATCCGGAAGGATGGCGGTGAGCGGCACCTCGACGTTGGCCGGGTGGAGCTCGCCGTTCGGGAGCTTCAGGATCCGGCCGTCGGTGTCCATCTGGGCGAAGTCCGGACCGACCGCGCTGACCGGGATCAACCGGATGATCCGGCCTTCCCAGCTGTGCGTCTCGACAAGCGCCTTCAGCTGGGCGGTCTTCATCAAGGCTTCGCGGACGAGGCTGAGCCGGAGGTTGTCATCGGCATCGGCCGGCTCACCGAACCCGCGGATCAGGTCCCACTTGGTGAGGACGAAGTGGATCGGGGACGTGGCGCCGGCCATGATCCCTATCATCGGCTGGATGGAGCTGCGAAAGTAGCGCTGCCCGGCGGGTTCGCCGCGGAGAAACTGGAGGACGCGATACCCGTCGAGCATTCCGAGCAGGCCGTGGGCGTTGCGGATCCGTGCCTCCAGATCGCTGAGGCCGGTCGAACCCGCAGCCTGCTCCGACTCCAGCAGTTCGCCCGCGTAGTCGAGATAGCTGATCGTGAACACCTGATGCTTGGTGCCCTGGTTGAACGACATGCAGTCGAAGACGAGTTCCCGGGTCTCTCCCGTGCGCGTTCCCCGCGGCCACGGCTCGGTCGTGTCGCTCACCTCGTCGAACACCTTGCTGAGATAGATCCGCTGAGCGGCGGCCGTCTCCAGGAAGTACGAGCGAGTGGCCGTCGGCACGTTCACGGTGTGGAACATGCTCGACAGGTACACCGTCTTTCCCGACCCGGCGATGCCTAAGGCAACAACCCGGAAATGCGGCACGACGGCCGGCGCTTCGGCAACAGGACGCCGTTCCGGAGCCGCTTCTACCGGCGCCGCGACGGCGGGCGCGAACACGCGCCCGCGCAGCACGAACGCCTGGATCGTGCCGGCGATGACGAGCAGGATGTTCAAGACCGGGTTGTTGTTCGCGAAGAACCCGATCGCCAGCACCCCGACGACGATGTAGCCGACAGCTGCCAGCTGGAGAGCAACACTCTTCAGCCGGGAGGCCGCATGGACGACGGGCACGAAGGCCAGGAATCCGAAAGACAGCAAAGGAATCAGCGCCCAGAGGACCGAGCCGATCTCACTCGCGGCCTTAGGTCGCGCGGCGACAGGCTGAGCCACCGGCGGCGGCGCACCGAACCCGATAGGGCGCGGCGGAACCGATTCAGTACGACGAACCTCCACTGGAGCACTCGGAGCAGGACTCGGCCGCGACCCGGCCGGTGCTGGAGGGGGAGCGGGCCTCGCGGCAGGTGCCTTGGGCTTGACTGCCGACTCCGCGGATACCGGAGGGGCTTCCTGCACGGAGACGGACGGGCGTGGATCGTCGGTGGGAGCGATCGCGACGTCGCCCAGAGGTGCGTCACCCACGACCGGCACGTCCTCCGCAGCGGGCATCCCCTCGGCGACCAGCACCTCCAGCCCAGCTGGCACCTCGTCGGTGATCGGCACCTCCTCCGCGACCGGTGGTTTCTCCGTCACCGGCGGCTCCTCGGCTGGCAGGACGGTCACAGTGACGGGGAGGTCAAGTTCGCCGGTGGGGCCTTTGAGGTTGAGGGTTCCGGTGCGGGTGGCGCGGGTGTCCACCGAGATATCGAGGCCGTCGGGTGTGTCCTCGACGTGGATCCAGTCGTCCGAGGCGTGCGGCGTACAGATCCTCGCGACCGGCGGGCCGAGCAGGCGGAGAACGAGGTGCGGCGGCTCCGCGCCCGGACGAACCGGCTCGAACCGCAGTTCCGGTGCACTGGGATGCAGGGTCGCCTCCTGGACGGCCGCTTGGGCGGGCCCGGCGACGTACTGGATGTCCGTCCGCGCGATCTCCACCAACGCCTCGTGCGCCCCGACCGCCGCCGGGAGATTGTCGCTGAGCAGCCGCGAACGCAACTCACTGACGGCGCCAAGACGCGAGAACATGTTGGCGTCCGTCATCGCGGCCTGCAGATCCGCCGGGATGGGCTGCGGTTTGATCCGCCGCCGGCGGCTTCTGGCCAGGTACAGCTCGCCCTGCATCTCCACGTCCCGGCTGGGCGTCTGGTGCGGGGTCTGCGCACGCACTCGGTCGAACACATAGTCGTACAGCTCGTTCAGCGACACCCACCCGTCCTCGTCCCGGTCGGCGTCACCGGTCGCGAGCCCCTCCACCAGCGCGGCTGTGAACACGGACGGCCGGCTGCTGTGGTCGTCGGCGAGCTCGTCGCCTTCGAACGCGTACTCGATCGAGTTCGACGCGGTGATGACCGCCCGCCCCCGGCCGCCGCCGACCTGATTGCCCGGGAAGCTGTCCAGGACGTTGGCATCACCGGACGACCGGACCGCGACGCCCTTGCCGAACGCCCCGCCGTAGCAGCAGTCCAGGAGCAGTACGACGCTGCGCGATCGGCTCGCCTGCATGCACCGCCGGACGAAGTCCGCCGAGATCGCGGTGGAACTGAGCCGGTTCGGCCGGGTGTTCCGGGCGGCGAAGAAGAGTTCGCCTGACTCACTCTTCAGGCCGTGGCAGGAGAAGTGCAGCAACAGCACGTCGTCCGGCTGGCTCTCCGCGAGCAGGTCCTCGATCTGCGTCTGGATCACATGCGACGGTTCGTTGCGAACGGTCTGTACGTCGAAGGCCCCGATCTGTCCGTCGCCGAGCACGCGCCCGAGCGCCTCGGCATCGGCGGCCGGCGACCTCAGATGCCGGAGGCCTTCGTGGTCGTACTCGTCGTTCGCGACGATCAGGGCTCTGCGCCGGCCGTCCACTACTTGTCCCTGGGACCGGTGTGCCTGTTCACGAACAACTCGATCAGCCGCGTCTGCTCGGGGGCACTCACCTCCGACAGCTCGAGGACGTCGCCGTCGAGCTCCAGCCGAACAGTCCGCCTGACGCCGTCGCCGCGCGCCAACCAGTCCCTGATCACGGACACCACCTTGCGAACACCCTCGGTGGCTTCACTGAAGGTGACCAGCAACCCGCCGATCGCCAGGAACTCGAAGGCTCGCGTACCCGGTGGTGGCTCGCCGGCCGGCAGCGCTGTGACGTCCTCGACGTCCAGCTCGAGCAACTCCCGCCGGAGATAACCGGTCAGTTGGTCCAGACGCTCCGCATCCGCACCTGACTCGGCAAGCTGAACTTTCAGCTCCCCCACCATCGCCCCCTTGATTCATTGGCGACAACCGCGTTGCGAAGCCCCCCACACGCGGTGTCACCTCGGTGACACTCAGGTTAGACCTCTACCGCACGGACCGCTACGAATATGGAGCCGGAACTCCGGAGCGAACTCCGGAGCTCCGGATCCCTCGGGTCAGGCCGAGGGCGTGGCGGTTGGTGCGTCGGTGGGCGGGGCGCCGGTAGGCGGAGTACCGGTGGGCGGAGTGCCGCCGGGGCCGCCGGGGGTTGAGAAGGAGTCGTCGGCGCCGACTGCGGTGTCGGACAGGTCCAGGGCGATGGCGAAGGCTGCTTCGTAGCCGCCATCGGTTGCAGTGGGCTCGAGCAGCATCTGGTCGCCGATGTCGGCGTAGTGCATGTCGGCGTCGTTGGTGGTGTCGGGCGTGCCTTTCGCGGCGTACGGCGCAGTGGCAAGGTAGACGGCCTTGAACTCCTCGCTGAAGAAGAGCTGCGACGTGAACTCGTACGGGTTGCCGTCGGTGCCGGTGGTGCGGACCTTCACGTGAGTGTGGACGGTCCGGCCCTGGTACCAGCCCGGCAGGATCGTGGTGAACTTGACGATCCCGCCGGAATTCGACACCTGGTAGCCTCGCAGGAAGTTCTTCCCGGTGGTGCCTTCGGCGGCGATGTCGGAGTACACCCCGGCCGCATCACAATGCCAGATGTCGACAGTTGCCCCAGGCAATGGTTTGCACTGGGTTCCGTCCAGTTGCAGGATGTGCAGGACCAGGCTGAACTTCCTACCGGCAGCCACCGAACCGTCCGAGGTGTCCACCCGGATGTCCGACCGCTTGAGCCCTTCGTCCACGTAATAAGGGCCTTCGGTCATCTCGGGTTTCACCACGCAGCCGGGCGAGACCGTACTCGCGGCCACGTCAGCGTCGGCGTTGGCCGCGACCGCCGCCCCTACCGCCGTGAATGCCACACCGGCCGCACCGAACACGGCCAGCGCCCGCCGCCGGCTCAGCACCCGGCCGACCGGCTTGTCGTCGTCGTCCACTGCCATCTCCTTCGTTCGTCGGATCTCCGTACGAAGGAATGACGCTAGAAAGCCCCGCTGGGAAAACCCCCTCGGCCTTTCTGGCAGTACGCCGTGAACCTCAGCGCTGCGCGGCCACTCCGAGAAGGTCGGCCACTTCGTGGACGCGGACTCGGACGGTGTCGATGTCGGCGGAGGCGTCGATCTCGTAGTGAATGCCGCGGGCGGCGTACGACGTGATCAGCGGGGACGTCTCGTCGTCGTACACCTGGAAGCGCCGGCGGATGACGACCTCGGTGTCGTCGGAGCGGTGCTCGATCTCGGCCCGGCGCAGCAGGCGGTGGACCAGGACTTCGGGGTCCACCTGGAGCACGACGGCCGCGGCGAGGGACCGGTCCTGCGCGGCCAGGATCTCGTCCAGCACGGCGGCCTGGTCGACAGTGCGCGGGTAGCCGTCGAGGAGGAAACCGAGGCGGGTGTCGTCGGCGGCGAGCCGTTCGCGCACCATCGCGTTGGTCACCTCGTCGGGAACGTACTCACCGGCGTCGAGGTAGCGCTGCGCGGTCCGGCCGAGCTCGGTCCGGGCGGCGACCTGGGCCCGGAAGATGTCGCCGGTCGAGATCACGGGCACGCCGAGCCGTCCGGCGAGGTGGTCGGCATGTGTTCCCTTGCCGGCCCCCGGCGGTCCCATCAGAACAACAATCGTCACAGCGCGCTCCTGACTCCCGGTAAGTCCTCCAGAATATGGAAGCCTCCGTCCGTGCGGTACGGCGTACGTCACTCCGCACCGCAGGGACACGTCACACCGCGCGAAAGTGTTCCATGCGGCGCGAAAACGCTACTTCTCGAGCATGTCCCAGGTGGACAGGCAGAACGGGTGGCCGGCCGGATCGGCGAAAACCAGGCAGTGATCGGAGTTCGGCTGGTGCGCGTACCTGGTCGCGCCGGCCGCCAGCACCGTCGCCTCGCCCGCGGCGAGGTCCTCGACGTAGAAGTCGAGGTGGAACTGGATCGGGACCGTCGACTCCGGCCAGGTGGGCGGAACGTACGCCGGATCGGTCTGGAAATCGATCCGGCCGCCCGGCCCGTTCATAGTCGCCCAGACCGGGTCCGTATACACGACGCGGCCACCCGTGATCTGCGCGTAGAAACCGGCCAGCGCGAGCGCGTCCAGGCAGTTGATCGTCGGCGAACTGAGCCTGATCCCGCCGGCCACCGTCACATCTCCGGGCGGAGCTCGACGGTGTCGCCGGGGCCGGCGAACTGGGCCGCGACCTCCTCGGCACGCTCCCGGGTGGCACAGTCGAGGATGAAGAACCCGGCCAGGTGCTCCTTCGCCTCGGCGTACGGCCCGTCCGTGCTGACCGGCTTCTTCCCCTCCCACCGGTAGAGCCTCGCCGACCCCGGCGCATCCAGCGCCAGCCCGCTGACCAGCTCACCGGACGCGGACAGCTCGGCCAGCAGCGCGTCGAACTCCTTGCCCATCGCCTCCCGCTCGTCCGCGGGGATCGCCCGGCCCACCTCGGTGAAATCGATCGTCGGGTGCCCCCACGGCTGCGGGTTGGAGTGGATCAGGACCACGTACTTCATGACAACCTCCACTGCGCTCAACCGGTACGCCGTACTGCGCCCGGCAACCGTGACGTCGGACCCGAGCGCAGGCTCTCGACACCCTACGCGGCAAGAGATCCGGGATGGATCACAATCGACAGCATGCAGGCGGAGTCGAGGATCGAGCCATGGGCAGCCGGCCCCGTGTGGTTCCGGCGAGCTGGAGTGCTGCACGCCGGGACCGCGGCCCTGATCGCCGTATCGGCCTCGGTGGAGCTCGTCCGGATGATCGCGGACAGTGCCGGACTGCTGGCGTTCGCCGCCTTGCTGATCACGGTGGCCGGGGCCGCACTCGCCCGCCGGCGACCGTGGCCCGGGCTCGTCGTCACGGTGGCGGGCGGCCTGATCTCCGCGCTGATCGGGTGGGATCCGATCGTGATGTGGAGCATCGCCGTGTTCGCGCTGTTCTCGTTCACCCTGCAGGGCATGCCCGCGGTGCGTGGCACGGTCTTCGTCGGGGCCGGGCTCTACTTGATGACCGCGATCGCCCAGGACTACGACTTCCTGAGCCTGCAGTCGTTCCCGGCCGTGGTGTCCGCGGTCGCCGCTGGTGCGATCGGCAACACGATCCGCATTCACCAGGAGTACTGGCGCTCCCTCGAACAGCGTGCGGCCGACGCGGAGGCGACTCGCGATCTCGAAGCGACCCGGCGGGTGGCCGAGGAACGGCTCCGGATCGCCCGCGATCTGCACGACGTCGTCGGGCACCAGGTCGCCGTCGTGAGCATGCACCTGGGTGTCGCGGAGGTGAACCTTCCGCCACAGGCGGACTCCGCGCGTGCGGCGCTCGACTCGGCGCGGACCGCCGTACGAGCGGTGCTGCTGGAGACCCAGCACATCCTCGAAGTGCTGCGCCGCGGCACGGACGACGCGTCGGCAGCAGAACCCGCGCCCGAGCTCAGCAGCCTGCCCGAACTGATCGACTCCTATCGCCAGATCGGCCTGAAGCTCGACGCCACGATCGACGAGGTTCCCGTGGCGATCGATCCCGCGGTGAGCCTGACGGCGTACCGAATTGTGCAGGAGGCGCTGACGAACGCGCACCGGCACGGTGAGGGTACGGCGACTCTGCGCGTGACGACCGCGGACGGGCGGATCCTGATCGAGGTGGAGAATCCGCGCCGAACCAGCGACAGCAGAGGTAGTGGTTACGGCCTGGTCGGCATCCGGGAGCGGGTCGAGTCGGCGGGTGGGCGGCTCGAGGTGATCGACGCGAACGGCTCGTTCCGGCTGAGCGTCGTACTGGCGGTCGACGGGAGCGACCTCGCGTGACGCGCATCCTCATCGTCGACGACCAGGAGATGATCCGGGTCGGCCTGCGGTCGATCCTGCAGACGCACGCGCCGTTCGAGGTGGCCGGCGACGTCGGCGACGGGCTCCAGGCGGTGCGCTTCCTGCAGGAGCAGCCGGTGGACGTCGTGCTGATGGACATCCGGATGCCCGGTGTGGACGGCGTGGAGGCGACGCGACGGATCCGGGAGATCCACCCGCCGGAGCGGACGCGGATCATCATCCTGACCACCTTCGAGCAGGACGAGTTGGTGCTCGCCGCGCTCCGGGCCGGCGCGAACGGCTTCCTGAGCAAGGCGGTCGGCCCGACGGAGCTCATCACCGGCGTTGAGGAGGTCGCGGCAGGTGGTGGCGCCCTGTCGGCCGCGGCGTCGGCGGCCCTGATCGGGCATGTCAGCGAGCAGCCGTCGGTGACGGTGGACGAGGAGATGGCGGGAAAGTTCACCGAGCTCACGCCGAAGGAGCGGGAGGTGGTGGTCGCGATAGCGTCCGGGCTGGACAACGCGCAGATCGCCGCCGCGATGTTCCTCTCGCCGTACACGGTGAAGACGCATCTGAATCGGGCGATGACGAAGGTGGGCGCTCGGGATCGCGCGCAACTGGTCGCCTTCGCCTACCGGGCGGGCATCGCCCGGTGAATCTACTGCGATCGCAGTAGATCGGTCGCTGCGTCCGGACGACGCGGTGGGCGGCGGGAATCCAGAGGATGAAGAACGTCCCGATCCCTTGTCCTCAGGAGCATCACCATGCCGCAGTTACTCGCCCGGATCGGCCGCTTCAGCGCCCGGCACCGGCTGATCGTGGTCGCGATGTGGCTCGCCGCCTTCGCGATCCTGACCGGGGTGGTCGCGTCGGCGGGTTCGTCCGGCGCCTCGTCCACCCCGTCGATCCCCAGCACCCAGGCATCGAAGGCCCTCGACATCGTCCGGCAGAAGTTCCCCGGCACGCAGACCAGCGCGAAGACGCTCACCCTGGTGCTCGAGACCAACGGCACCGCGAAGGTCACCGACCCCGCCGCCAAGGCCGGGATCACCCGAATCCTCGCCGATGCAGCGGCGATTCCGCAGGTCAGCTCGGTCAGTAACCCGTTCGACGCCCAGAAGCCTTTCGTCTCCACGGACGGCACGACCGTCGTGTCGACGCTGACCTTCGACGGTGTGACCGAAACCAACCAGCAGCAGGCGTACGACGACGTCCTCAAGCTGGCCGCGAATGCTCGGACAGACTTCACGGCCGAGGTCGGCGGTGAGCTGTTCGCGGACGACGTACCCGCGTTCGGGGCCGGTGAGCTCCTCGGTGTCGCGGTCGCGTTCCTCGTTCTGCTGTTGACGTTCGGCTCACTGGCCGCAGCCGGCGCGAACATGCTCGTCGCCTTCGCCGGCGTCGGTGTCGGCACCCTCGGAGTGCTTGCCTACGGCACCATCAACCCGTTACAGGACACCACCCTGACGCTCGCCACGATGCTCGGCCTGGCGGTCGGTATCGACTACAGCCTGTTCATCCTGACCCGTTTTCGCGCCGAGCTCCGAGAAGGGCGTGACGTCGAGGACGCCGTCGCCCGGTCTGTCGGAACCGCGGGTACGGCGGTTGTGTTCGCCGGACTGACCGTGATCATCGCGCTGGCCGGGCTGAGTGTGGTCGGGATCAGCGTGCTGCGTGACATGGGGCTGGCCGGGGCGTTCGGCGTACTGATGGCTGTCTTGATGGCACTGACTCTGTTGCCGGTGCTGTTGCGGACTCTCGGCCGGCGCGCTCTCCCGCGACGTGAGCGCACGGCCGGTCCGGCGCCGGAGCACCGGGCGTCGGTACTGCATCGGTGGGCCTCGTTCGTGGTCCGTCGTCCGGTGGTGTCGTTGCTAGGAGCAATTGTTGTCGTCGGCATCGTCGCCGTACCGATGCTGGACATGCGGACCGCATCGAACATTCCCGGTGGCAATGATCCGGTGTCGACCCAGCGGCACGCTTATGACCTCGTGGTCGACAAGTTCGGCGGCGTACAGAGCCCGTTGGTCGTACTGGTCCAGGGCGGCGAGGTGAGTGGGAAGCTGCCGTTCGTGGAGACCCGGCTGCGCGGGCTGGCCGACGTACGGGTCGTCGCCACCACTGCAGTCACGGCGCAGAACGACGCGGCGCTCGTCACGGTCGTCCCCCGCGGCGGACCGATCGACAACGCGACCAAGGACCTCGTCACCAGCATCCGCGACCAGGCCGGCACCGTCAGCGGCGTGAGCCTCGCCGTCACCGGCGAAACCGCGATCGGCATCGACAGCGACGCGAAGCTGCACAAGGCTCTGATCGAGTACGTCGTCCTGATCGTCGGGCTGTCGCTGCTGCTGCTGATCCTGATGTTCCGGTCGCTGCTGATCCCGCTGGCCGCGACGCTGGGCTACCTGCTGTCCGTCGGCGCCTCGTTCGGGGCGAGCGTGGCGGTGTTCCAATGGGGCTGGTTCGAGGCGACCATCCCGGCTCCGCAGGGCGATCCGATGCTGAGCACGCTGCCGATCATCCTGGTCGGGGTGCTGTTCGGACTCGCGATGGACTACCAGGTCTTCCTGGTCTCCCGGATCCAGGAGATGCACAACCGCGGCGCGTCACCCAAGGACGCGGTCATCAGCGGATTCGCCAAGTCGGCCCCGGTCCTCGTCGCAGCCGCCGCGATCATGGCCTTCGTCTTCGCCGGCTTCGCCTCGTCCCCGATGGCAGTCGCCGCCTCCATCGCCCTCGGCCTGGTCGTCGGAGTCATCGTCGACGCCTTCGTCGTACGCATGATCATCATGCCCGCGGTCCTGTCCCTCCTCGGCCCCGCCGCCTGGTGGCTCCCCACCTGGCTCAATCGCCTGCTCCCCCACCTCGACACCGAAGGCCACAGCCTCGACGAACAGACCCCGGCGGGGGACGACAAGGAGCTGGTGCTCACCTGAGTCGGCACGCGCCCGGCCGGCGACCGGATCCAGGTCGCCGGCCGGTTGTGCGTCAGCAGCAGTACATCGTGGCGTGCTCGAAAGAGCTGGTCGTCCCGTCGAGCCGTCGCCGTAGAACCAGGCTCGACCGTCACGCAGCCGCGACACGTGGCAGGTCCACCGTCTGCCGGTTCATCAGAGTCGTTCCGCGTTCACATCGGGTCCATTGGCGGTACTTGTTGCTAGCAGCAACGATCCTGAAGCTGTACGTTCGGCCCGTAGCACATTGGTTCGTATGATTGCGGCAGTTGTCCACAAGGCCGGCGCCACTGTGGACAACCCGCGATGCCGGAACTCCTTGAAAATAAGGGCTTTCGCGTTTGCGAACTGTCGGTGGCGATGTCTACAGTAGGTACATGGAGTTTCTCGGAGAGCGACCGGTGCGGTCGATGAGCGGCGACGAGATGCTGTCGTCGCTCGACGCCACGTTCGCCGAGATCGCCCGCCTGGAAACCTCCGCCCTGCACCTCATCCACGGCCTCGAAACCACCGGCTACGCCCAAGAACTCGGCGCCGGCACCACCGCCCGGCTCCTGACCTTCCGCTACCGCATCGACGCCACCAAGGCCCGCCGCGACGTCCACCTCGCCACCACCCTGCCCAAATTTCCGGCCGTCGCCGCCGCCCTGCCCGACCCCAACCCCCACCACGCGACACCCGCACACGACAACGACGCCGACCGCAACGGCGCGGGTATCGACGGCGCGGGCGAGGACGGTGCCGACGACAACGGCGCGGGTGGCGATTGTACGGGGGTCGGTGTGGGGGTGCTGCTGCACCCGGCACAAGCCGAGGCGATCGTGTCGGCGTTGGAGAAGGTCCCGACCACAGTCGCGGCCGACGACCTCCAGGTCGCCGAACAAGCACTGGTCGAACTCGGCCGCACTCACGGCCCACTCGAACTGCGCAAGGCCGGCAATCAAGTCCGCGACCGGCTCGACACCGACGGCCCCGAACCCGCCGAACAGAAGGCGTATGACCGCGAGACACTCACCCTGAAGAACGCCGACAACGGCATTGCCTTCACCGGCTACCTGGCCAACGAGAACGCCGAGCTGTTCCGCACCCTCATCAACATCCACGCCAAACCCCACAAAACCATCGACGGCGCACTCGACCCCCGCCCCCGCCACAAGCGCCACGCCGACGCCCTCACCACCATCCTCACCACCGCCACCAACCCCACCGGCACGGGCAACACAGCCGCCGGCACGGCAGGATCTGGTTGCACACCAGGCACTACTGAATCCCCAGGAGCTGCAGGAACCGCCGACGCCGCACACGTCCCCGACGCGATGCTGCCGGACATGCCCAGCGACCCCCGCTCACCGAGGACCGGCAACAGCACCCCCGCCGACGGCATCAGCGCCGATTCCGCGGCCAGGTTCATCCCGGGGCATGGTCCGAAGGCCCACATCACCGTCACCATCGACTTCAACGACCTCAAAACAGCCACCGCGCACAAGATCGGCCACCTCACCTACGGTGACGCCCTGTCCGCGGCCACCATCCGGCGACTCGCCTGCGACGCACAGATCCTGCCGATCGTGCTCGGCTCGGACTCCCAGCCCCTCGACGTCGGCACCACCGTCCGGCTGGCGACCGGACCGATCCGCAAAGCCCTCATCGCCCGCGACAAGGGCTGCGTGTGCTGCGGCGCCCCACCCATCTACTGCGACGCCCACCACGTCATCAGCTGGATCGACGGAGGCGAAACCACAATCACCAACCTCGTCCTGCTGTGCAAACGCTGCCACCGCGACCTCCACGCCGGCCACTGGAACATCGACATCACCAACGGCACTGTGCACGTCGCCCGCCCGGCCTGGGCCACCCCCAACCCCGCCCCCTGCGGCAGATACCGGCCACCAACCACCGACCCTGTCTCGGGTGCCGACCACGGATCAACCACGCGCGAAGCAGCGGGCGCGACCACAGCAGGTCGGTCCGCGCGTGCCTGGCCACGCGAGACCGACCCGCAGTGGATCACACCCGAGAACACTGCACGACTCAACCCCTGGGGCGACCCCACCGATGAGCGACCGGCCCACACCCACAAGCAACAAGACCAGCAGTTTCAGCACGAGCCGCACAAGCACCGGGACCACCGAGTGCAGACGCCGAAGTCCGGACCGCCGCTCCTACCCGCCGGTGGCTTCGACCCCTGGGGCGTAGGCTCCGACAGCAGACCACGCGGCGTTCCCAAGCCGCCGGCCGGCGAAGGGACGACCGATGTGGGCGTCGACGTCTGGGGCGATGCCGTGAGCCGGAACCCGACCGTTGATCGCCGGAGCAAGCTCGGCACGAACGCCACTGGCACGTTCGACCCCTGGGGCGACCTCGCCCCGGAGACCGCTGACGAGCCCAACCCCGCTGACGACGATCCGAGATCCATCCGCCGCATCTCAGACCCCTGCGGTGACCCCACAGAACCCCACAGCGCCTCCACTACCGCCGCCTAGGCCACCGCCACCAACACTGCCGCCACGGCCACGGCCGTCACCTCCGCCGCCCAGCACGGCCACCGTGATCGCCGCCGCTCCTCCCCCTCCGCCACTGCACCGCCGGTGGTCACTGTCACATCCGCGCACTGGACTCCGTCAGAGGGTTGGGTCCCGAGAGGTGGGCCTGGCCGATGAGCGGAGGACGTCGTGGGACTCATGATGGTGACTGGTGGGACCGGCACGCTGGGACGGCAGGTGGTGCCGTTGGTGCAGGCGGCGGGGTGGAAGGTGCGGGTGCTGAGTCGGCACGCGCGGGATGGTGGTGACGGGGTCGAGTATGTGGCGGCGGATCTGCTGAAGGATGAGGGGATCGACGACGCGCTGGGCGGGATCGACGTTGTGGTTCACCTGGCGGGTGGGCCGAAGGGGGACGACGTCGGGACGCGGAATCTGGTGCGGGCGGCGGAGCGGGCGGGGGTCCGGCACCTGGTGCACATCTCGGTGACGGCGGTGGATCAGCTGCCGTTGACCTACTTCAAGTCGAAGCTGGGTGCGGAGCAGGCAGTACGGGAGTCGTCGGTGCCGTGGACAGTTCTGCGGGCGGCGCAGTTCCACGACTTCGTGTTGAACGCGGTACAGGCGATGGCGAAGCTGCCGGTGCTGCCCGTTCCCGGTGGAGTGCGGTTCCAGCCCGTGGATGCGAGGGATGTGGCGGATCGACTGGTCGAACTGGCCCTCGGCGAGCCGGCTGGGCTCGTGCCAGACCTGGTGGGACCCAAGGTCTACGGCCTGGGCGAGCTTGCCCGCGACTACTTGCGGGCCAAGGGCAAGCACCGCCTCTCGCTGCCGATCCACGTGCCTGGCAAGGTCGGCAAGGTCTACCGGGCCGGCGGAAACCTCACCCTGTCCGGCGCCGATGTAGGCACTCACACCTGGGAGGACTTCCTGTCCGCGCAGGTCTGAAGGTACGGCTCCAGCAACTCGACCAGCTCCGGAGATCGGCGGCGGGCGATCCCGGCCAGGAGATCCGCCACCTGCACTCGCGGGTCGTGCTTCGAATCGACCTGCGTGACCGAGAGCAGTGGCGGCGGCGCCGGAGCCACTGCCTCGGCGAGGTACGTCGCCAACCGAGCCATGCGACCTGGCGTCAGGGCACTCTGCTCGTCGTGCACCACGGCGACCGACCGCTGCCCGGCGCTCCAGAAAAGCACGGTCTCGGCGAGCGCGGGTACCAGCGGCTCGAGCGGCGGCGGGATCGCCGGATCGTCGTCGATCAGCCGCAGCACCACGTCTTCCACCTGAGCCCGCGTCACCGCATCCAACTCGGGTACGTCGGAGGGCATGGTCGTGAAGAACCGCTCGATCGCCACATGGTCGATCAACCGCACCCGCTTCGTCCGCGTCAGGTCGACGAACGCCGCCAGGAATCCGGTCCGCCGCTGCAGCGCGAGTACGGCGTCGGAGTGATCCCGGGCCAGGCTGGTGCCATCGCCGTACGACGGTTCGCCGGTGAACAGCTCGAGGACCCGGGCGGCGACGTACCGGGTCTTGTCGATGACGTGGACGTGCGCATGCCCACGCAGGGTGGTGAGGAACCACTCGAGCGCGGACCGCTGCTCGGGTCGCAGCAGTTGGTTGGACTTGTACTCGGATCGGCTGCGGAAGCGGGATCGCAGTACGGCGACCACTTCGGCGGCCGCGGGTAGGGCGAGATCGACGCTGGCATGGGTGATCACGGGCGAGGCGGGGTCCAGGAGGTTGGTCCCGGAGAATCCGGACTCGTCACACGCGATCTCGACCCATGACGACAAGATGGTCATCAGGATAGGACTCCAAGGCTGAGAGACTGCACGCTGCGGGGCCCGTCGTCGACGGGCTTGATCAGACGCGATGGACGCGCGATCAGTGAGCGGCAGCGGCCTTGGCAGACATGCGACCCATCATCGGCCGCGAAGGGCTGACCGCACCAGTGATTTCCAGGGCTCAGGGCTTGCGGGCGAGTCCGACCAGCATGAGTTGGCCCGCGCCCGCCGGGCTGAGGTTCTGATCAGCCTTCGGCCACCAGACGGTCAGGTCGACCAGCCCCGGCCCCACCAGGTCGAGACCAGCGAAGAAGCCCGCCACCTCGTGCCAGGTACGGAACCGTACCCGTGGGAAGGCTTCCTGCAGCTTCTCCTCCATCGCGGTCGAGAACTCGGCCAGCCGGCTGCCGTCGCGTGGGTTGAGCGGATGCGAGAGCGCCAGGTACGACCCGGACGGTACGGCGGCCAGGTACTCCGCGATCACCCGCTCGATCCGGTCCGTGTCCGAGATGGAGTGCAGCACCAGCCCGAGGATGATCCCGACCGGCTTGGTCAGGTCGAGTCCGCCGGTGACGGCCGGGTCCTTGAGAACGGCGCCCGGGTCGGTCAGGTCGGCGCCGACGAAGTAGCTGGTGCGGTCGTCGGCGAGCAACGCTCGACCGTGGGAGATCGCGGTCAGGTCGTTGTCGACATACACGACGGCCGCTCTCGGGTTCGCCCGGACGGCGATCTCGTGGGTGTTCTGCCGGGTCGGCAGGCCGGCGCCGAGGTCGAGGAACTGGTGGACCCCGTCGGTGCTCAGCCGGCCGATCACCTCGGTCAGCCAGCGCCGGTTCTCCCGGGCCAGCTCGGGCGCCTCGGGTGCGATCTTGACCAGGTCCTGGAACAGCCGGCGTTCCACCTCGAAGTTGTTCTTGCCGCCGAGGAACAGGTCGTACAGCCGCGCCTCGGACGGCCGCTCGAGGTCGATCACCTGGTCCCGGTCCGGCATCGCCTCGATCCACCTCGTTTCCCGAATCCGAAAACGTCGATTGTCCGGAAGGCTACCGCCAGCCCGTACCACGGTCGCGCCAGGGCTGCGTCGCGGAACCCCGGCCCGGCCCGTCCCACCCCACGGGAGATCCGGACCAATTCCCTGGCAAGCGCTTGCCAAGATCCGCGCGCACCCACAGACTGAGCGCCTCATCCGGACACCGCCCCGAACCTCCCGGAGGAACCATGCATCGCCGGACCTTCCTGTTCACCACTCTCGGCGCCGGCCTCGCCGCCACGCCGGCCACCGCTCTCGCCAGACCCAGCAGCACCACCGCGACCCACGCCCGCGCCGTCCAGGTACGCACCCTCGACGAACTCCGGAAGGCGATCGCCGCGGCCAAGCCCGGCGCCGAGATCGTGCTCGCCAACGGCACGTACGACGTACCCGGCGATCAGACCATCGCCGTCACCGGCAGGCGCGGCACCGTCGACGCGCCGATCACCGTCCGGGCCGAGTCACGTGGCGGGGTGACGCTGACCGGGAATCGCGGGTTCGTGTTCGCGGACTCGTCGTACGTCGTCGTGAGTGGGTTCAACCTGCGGCAGAAGACCACGTTCGAGATCCCGACGAGCTGCCACCACGTCCGGATCAGCCGGAACGACTTCCAGCTCGCCGATCTCGAGGGGATGCACTGGCTGATGGTCCGCGGCGACGCGACCACCGTGGAGCGCAACCACTTCCACGGGAAGTCGACACTCGGCGTGTTCCTCGGGGTCGAGGGACCGGGCTCCGACGGCATGGCCCGCGGCGTGCACATCGTCCGCAACTACTTCTCGGATCACACCTTCGCCGGGGACAACGGTGGTGAGCCGATCCGCCTCGGACTCAGTGGACGGTCGCTGAGCGAGGCCGGCGCGGTGGTCGAGGAGAACCTGTTCGAGCGGTGCGACGGCGATCCGGAGGCCATCTCGGTCAAGTCGTCCGCGAACACGATCCGGCACAACACGATCCGGGACAGCCTCGGCGGGATCGTGCTGCGGCACGGCAACAAGACCCGGATCGACGGCAACTTCATCCTTGCCGGGAGCAACGGAATCCGGATCTACGGCAACGATCACCTGGTGGTGAACAACTACACCGAGCAGATCGGCGGATCCGGCATCGTGCTGGGCAGCGGCAGCGTCCGCGACCACAAGCCGGAGGACTCGCCGGACAGCCGCCGCGGCAACGACGCACCGGACCGGGTGACCATCGCCCTCAACACCATCCAGTCCTGCGGCACGGCGATCAGCGGCGAATCCCAGCGCACCCTGCCACCCTTGGGCTGCACGATTGCCGACAATCTTCTTGTCGGCAATGCTGGCCAGCAGTTGGTGTCGATGCCATACCAGGAGGGCATCACCTGGTCCGGCAACCTGTGCTGGGGCGCCGCGGCCGAGGGCAACATCCCGGCGTCGGGCTTCAGCCGCAAGGATCCGAAGCTCGCCACTGGCTCCGACGGGATCCGCCGGCTCACCTCGGGAAGTCCCGCGATCAACGCCGCCGGCAAGACCTACCCGACCGTGACCCGCGACCTCGACGAGCAGCCCCGCACCGGCCGAGCCGATGTCGGCGCCGACGAGTACAGCCAGGCTGCTGCGCACAACCGCCCGCTGACCTCGGCAGACGTAGGTCCCGCCTCGCGATGAGTTTTCTCCGGCTCGCTCGTCTCAACAACCAACACCCGACGAGCGAGCCGCCACCCTTCCGTTCTTTCCCTGCCCTGCGATGAGTTTCTTCCGGCCCGCTCGTCTCAACGAACTACAACCACGAGCGACCAGGAGGAAACATGGCGAAGGTTTTGTATTCGGTGACGATGTCGGTCGACGGTTTCATCACCGGACCGGACGGCGACATGCAGTGGATGCGCCCGTACCTCGGCCCCAACCCCGAGGTCGACGAACTGGTCCCCCGGATCGGTTCGCTGCTGATCGGCCGCCGTTCACACGACGGCGACGACCCGCACAAGGGTGAGACCGGCGAAGGGCAGGCCTTCGGCGGTGGGTGGAGCGGACCGATGTTCGTCGTCACCCACCGCCCTCCGGCCATACCCGAGCCCGAGATCACGACCGTCGACCAGTTCCCGAAAGCACTCGCTCTCGCCAAGGAGGCGGCCGGCGAGAAGTACGTCAACGTGATCGGCGCCAGCATCGCCAGGCAGTGCATCGAAGCCGGCGAACTCGACGAGGTCCTGCTGATCTATGCCCCGGTCATGCTCGGCGACGGCACCCGCCTCTTCGACCACCCCGGCGGCCGAACCGTCCGCCTGGACCGGATCAGCTGCACCGAGAACCCCTCGGCGACCAACCTCTGGTTCACGGTGACTCGCTAGAAGTCCGCGGCGGTCGTGTGCATGACGGCCCGGATCTCGACGCACCGGCCCGGAGTTCGGCTGTCGGGGAGCAGACGGGCGAGCTCCAGCGCCCGATCATGGGTCTCGACGTCGATCAGGTAGTAGGCGTCGATGGACGCGGGAGCTGCCCGATCCGGCACGCGGACGGCCAGTTGAGGATGCGCGAGTACCTCACCGCCAACCAGTTCGCCGGCGTCGTACGCGGCTCGCTCGAAGTCGTCGCGGCGCAGGCACGGGTCTGCGTCACCCTGCAGGATCAGTAGGAATTTCATCGGCGCACTCCTCTCACTCCTAGGACGGAGTCGAGGCCGCGGTTTTGACATGATGGCCCGATGTTCGTGCGCACCGAGCGGCTGACCCTGCGCCGCTTCACCCATGGCGACGCCGAGGCGTTCGCGGCGTACCGGTCGGATCCTGACGTCGCCCGGTACCAGTCGTGGGACGCCCCGGTGCCGCCGGACGACGCGATCCGGAAGGTCGACGAGTTCGCCACCGGCGACCCGGAAGCGCCCGGCTGGTTCCAGTACGCAGTCGATCTGGACGGCGTACTGATCGGGGATCTCGGCCTCAACCTGGACGAGAACCTCAAGCAGGCCGAGCTCGGCTTCACCCTGGCTTCGGAGTACCAGGGCCAGGGCTACGCAACCGAAGCCGTGCGCGGGCTACTCGACCACCTCTTCGTCGAGCGCGAGCTGCACCGGGTCTCGGCCGAGTGCGATGCCCGCAACACCGCGTCGGCCCGGCTGCTCGAGCGTGTCGGCTTCCAGCGCGAAGGGCTGCGGCGATCGCACACCTGGTTCAAGGGTGAGTGGACCGACGATCTGCTTTTCGGGCTACTCCGCAGCGACTACCTCAGCTGACCGCCGCCCACGCCCGCGCGGTCAACCGGATCGACCCATCCGCCTCGATCGGCAACCGCGATCGCACCGCCTCCCGCAGAGCATCCTGGTCCAGCTCGTCCAGGGAACGCAGGTACGCCGGCGCCACGCCGGTCCCCCCGAGGAACGGGTGCCAGTAGTCGTCGAACGACGAAAACACCGTGGGTACGACGATGTCGCGCGTACGGACCGTGGAGAATCCGGCCTCATGGAACAGCTCCTCGAGGCCCTCCGCCGTACAGAACGGGAAGCGAACACCCTCGTCGTGATGGCGATCCTCCGGACGCAGCTCGAGCATCGCGTCGAAGAAGTACCGCATCAACTGCATGCCGTCCGCGTAGTCCCACACGTAGACCGCGACCGTCGAACCGATCTCCCGCATCCGGCGCAGTGCCTCGACCCGCTCGGGGATGAAGTTGAGCACCAGCCCGGCGACGACCACGTCGTACGGGCCGTCGGGGAGCTCGGCGGCCGAGCGGACCTCGAAGCTCACCCGCTCATCGCGGACGGACTCCCGCGCGTACTCGACGAAGCCGGCCGATGGGTCGACCCCGAGCACCGACGCCGGGTCCGCTGTCCGCAGGATCGTGCCGGTCAGAGCGCCCGTACCGCAGCCGACATCAAGCCAGCGCAAGCCCGTCGGCCGGTCCAGCCAGCCGACGAACTCCTTGGCGACCACCCGGCTCCAGCGGCCGACGTACGACTCGTAGATCTCCCCGCTCGACCACTCATTCATTTGCGCAGGATAGGACCGGATGGCGGCAGGGAAACACCCGTCAGGCCCTCCGCGACCTTCCACAACCGTGCGTTGGACTCCGGGTCCAGGGCGTTCTTCGGAGCGGTGACCAATTTGGTCGGGCCGACCAGGCCGAGCCGGCCGGACGGGCCGTAGTACGCACCCGGCTGGGCATCCGGGCTGGCCGCGGCGAACAGGAGCGGCTCCGTGCCGACCTCGACGCCCTGCGACGGCAGCGGGTTGAAGCGCTCACTCAGCAGGATGAGGCGCGAGGGCCGCTCCCGGCCGAGCGACGAACCGGCTGTCTGCAGGTTCGTGCGGGTGAAACCGGGGTGTGCGGCAACGCTCAGCAGGCCCCAACCGCGCTCGGCGGACAGCCTGGCCAAGTGGTTGCTCATCATCAGGTTGGCGAGCTTGGACTGCGAGTACGCCGCCATCCGGCGATAGCGACGTTCCCACTGCAGGTCGTCGAAGTGGATCCGGCCGAAGTTCGCCGCACCACTGGCCATCGTCGCGATCCGCGGCGCGGGCGCGGCGAGAACGAGCGGCAGCAGGCGGACGGTGAGCGCGAACGGTCCGAGGAAGTTCGAGCCGAACTGCAGCTCGAAGCCGTCCTTGGTGGTGATCCGGGTCGGTGGGTGCATCACGCCGGCGTTGTTCACGAGCAGGTCGAGCTGCGACTCGTCGGCGGCGAGCTTCTCGGCGAACTCCTGGACCGAGGCCAGGTCGGCGAGGTCGATCCGGCGGACCTCGAGCCGGGCGTCGGGGTGCTCGGCCAGGATCTCGGCTTTGGCGGCTTCACCCTTGGCCGGGGTCCGGACCGCCATCACCACCCGCGCGCCGGCAGCAGCCAAGCGCTTGGTGGCCTCCTTGCCGGTGCCGCTGTTCGCGCCGGTGACGACGACGAGCTTGCCGCTTTGGTCCGGGACGTCGTACATATCCGCTCCTCATAAAAGACTGGTGGTCTGTTACGAGATCGACGTTATCAGACCGCTGGTCCGATAACAACAGACCGACGGTCTGTAGAATGTGAGCGTGACGACATTCCAGCGCGCGCGGAGCGCGGAGCAGCGGGCGGTCCGGCGGACCGCGATCCTGGCGACGGCGGCGACGATGCTGACCGAGATGCCGGTCGCGGACCTCAGCCTGAACGAGCTGAGCCGCCGGGTCGGCCTGGCGAAGTCGAACGTGCTGAACTACTTCGAGTCCCGCGAGGCTGTGCTGCTCGAGCTCTCCAGCACGGAGCTCACGAGCTGGGTGGAGGAACTTACGGCCGCGCTGGCGGACATCCCTGCCGCGACGCCGCTGGACCAGCGGGCGGAGCAGTTGGTAGAGGCTGTGGTTCGCACGGTGGTCGGGCGGCCGGTGTTGTGCGATCTGATCAGCGCGCAGGCCTCGGTGCTGGAGCGGAACATCTCGACCGAGACGGCGCTGACGTTCAAGCGCGCGGCCGCGGTCGCGTACGCGCGGATGATCGAGGTGGTCGTCGGCGCCGTACCGGAACTCGGCGCGGAGGGAGCAGGCCGCTTCATCGCCGCCGCGAGCATGCTCGCCGGTGCGATCTGGACCCACTCGCATCCCGTCCCAGCGATCGTCGCCGCGTACGAGGCGGACCCGTTGATCCGTACGGTCCAGATGGAGTTCGAGCCGGCGCTGCGCGACAACCTCTGGCTCCTCCTCCAGGGCGCGCTCCCCCGCCTCACCTAGTAGAGGCGGGGGCGCCCGAGGGGTGTTACGGCAGGTAGTAGTTCGGGTTGGGGAGCTTGAAAGCGCGGTCGGCGAAGCCGCCCTTGAGGTCGGAGAACTGGTCGCCGAAGTTCGCCACGATGTCGTAGCCGAGGGACTCGATGTGCGCGCGGGTGGCCGACTTGTAGTGGATCGTCGTACACGAGCCGTTCGGGTCGGCGGCGCAGGCCTGCTTCAGGTAGTCCGGGTAGTCGGCGACGGCCGGCTTGGTGAACAGGCCGTCCTCACCGTTGCTCAGGGCGGTCGGCTTGGGGTAGCCCGCGTCGACACCGATGCCGTCCGCGGTCAGGTTGCCCAGCGTCGCCTGCTCCTGCGCGGCACCGCGGCCGGTCAGGAAGAAGATCGCGTAGCCCTCACGCTCGGCGGTCTTCACCAGGTCGACCATGCCCGGTACGGCGGGGAACCGCTGGTTCAGCACGAAGTCCGCGTTGGTCGCCGGGTTGAACGCCCAGTTGCTGAAGATCTCGTAGTTCCAGGTCGCCAGCGAGGTGTCGTCGACGTCGAGCAGGATCGCCTTGGTCTTCTTGGTGTGATGCGACGCCGAGATCCAGCGGGTGCCCGCTGCGGCGACCGAGCGCGCCTCCTTGGCGTAGTTGCTGTCCGGCGCGAACGTACCGCTGCCGAGCGGATCGCCGTAGTAGTTGCGCAGCTGCTGACGCAGAACGTCGATGTTGGTGACCTGCTTCTCACTGCGCGGCGTCGACGTCTGAATCGCCGGCTGCGGCGACGCGGCCCCGGCCGAGTACGCGACTCCACCGACGACGGACGCCATCGCGACAGCGGCGACGCCGGTCAGAACCACTCGACGGGACGGCCGGCGCCAGGAACGGATGACCATGGTGACCTCTCCAAAACGAGCTGATGCTTGCCAGGGCAAACTAACTCCATTCGGCACCAATACACCCGCTCACACCCTCAACTTCAGGGGAATCCTCCGTTTCAGACCTGCTTCACGTAGCGGTGGCACGGCACCGGCAACGTCCCGGTCTCGACGGTGGCCGGGTAGTCGAAGGCACCGCCGTCGGCCCAGCCACTGCGCTCGTAGAACCGCCGGGCGCGGGCATTGCCGGTGGCGACCGCGAGCCACGCTTCCCTGTGTCCGTGGGCTTTCACCTGCCGCTCGGCTTCACTGAGTAGCGTCCCGGCTACTCCGGATCCACGATGATCGCGCGACACGTACACCTGCTCGACCTCATCCCCCACCACCATCACGAACCCGGCCACCTCGTCGCCGACGACCGCGACCGTTGTATCGGCGATCCGGTCCGCGGCCCGGGTCCAGAACGACTCCTTGGTCCGAACCGCAACCAACTCCTCCGGCACATGCCCGATGTGCCCGTCCCCCCACCCGGCGTACCAAATCGCCGCAACGGCATCAGCGTCATCGGGTACGGCGGCGCGCACGGTCACAGTCATGCAGTCAGCGTAAGCACCAGCGAGGCACACGCCATGACCAGAAAGAACACCGCAAGCCCGAACTGCGCGGTGAAGTCCGCGGCTCGCACATGCGTGTACAAGGCGCACACGAAGAACAGCACCAGCCCGATCGCGGCAGCGGCCACCAGCACCGGAAGCCCCGCAATCAAACCGGCGAGAAGCCCGGCGGCCCCGGCGGTCTTCAACGTCCCGATCGGGAACGTCAGCCATGACTCCGGAACGTCGGCCTTCGCCATGCCGGGCAGAATCGCCTGCCAGTGCAGGAGAGCCGCGATTCCGGAGAAGGCGTTCAAGGCAACGGTCACGGCGACAACGGCAACGGCGGCAGCGGTCATCTCAGTCCACCGCCAGCCGCGCGAGCTTGTCCGGATTGGTGACGGCGTAGATGCCCGTCACCTGGTTGCCCTCGACCTCCAGCACGATGACCGCGAAGGGCGTGTCACCCGACAGCAGCAGCGCCGACGGATCACCGTTGATCGTCCGGTACTGGACGCCGAGTGACGCGACCGGCCGGCGCCGTCCGTCGCCGATGATCAGCGGAGCGATCTTGTCGCGCCCCAGCATCGGTCGAAGGCCGGCCGCTCGAGCCTTGCCTCCGCCGTCGGCCCACAACGTGACGTCCGGCGCGAGCACCTCCATCAACGCATCCAGATCCCCGCCGACCACAGCGTCGATGAACCGCTGGGTCACCTCCAACCGGACGTGCGGATCCGCAGTGAACCGGGGTCGCCGCGCCTGCACGTGTTCTCGGGCTCGATGCGCCAACTGCCGCACGGCCGCCGGGGTGCGATCCACGATCTCGGCGATCTCGGTGTGTGCGTACCCGAACACCTCGTGCAGCACGAAGACCGCCCGCTCCAACGGCGTCAGGGTCTCGAGTACGACGAGCACCGCTAGCGACACCGCCTCGGCCCGTTCGGCCGGATCGGCCGGAGTGACCACGGGCTCGGGCAGCCACGGCCCGACGTACTCCTCCTTTCGCCGGTTGATCGCCGTACGGCGAGCCAGCGCAGCGTTCACCGCGATCCGGACCAGATAGGCGCGCGGATTCTCCACCCCGGACCGTCCGGACCACGCCAGCCAGGTCTCCTGCAGCACGTCCTCGGTGTCGGCGACGCTGCCGAGGATGTTGTAGACGATCGAAAACAGCAACTCGCGCTGGGCGAGGAACACCTCGGTCTCATCGTTGGTCATCACACCCGCTAAGAGTCGTCCGGGCCGGGAAGTGTGACATCAGTCGAGGGAGGCGAGGTGGGTGGAGAGGTCGTCGACCATGCGGGCGAGGAGGCGCGTCAGGTCGCGGCGGTCGGCGGCGGGCCAGTCGGACAGGGCCTCGGCGAACCAGCCGAGGACGACGGCCAGGTACTGACTCGCCGCGTCCTGGCCGCGGTTGGTGAGGGCGATCAACCGGGCGCGCGCGTCGGCCGGGTCGACCACGCGTTCCACCAGACCCTCCTTCTCGAGCACCTGGACCTGCCGGGTGACATGTGGTCCCTCGACCTGCATCCGGTTCGCGATCTCGCCGATCCGCAGGGGTTCGCCCGCCGCGTTGAGGATCATCAGGATCGTCATCGCCGGCCGCTCCAGCGTGACCCCGGCTCCGGCCCGGGCGCGCTCGTACAAACGCCCCCGGCCGAGCGTGTTGCTCAGCCGGGTCAGCTGCGGCAGCAGTTCGGCCAGCACGTTCTCCATCGAGACCTCGCTTGAATAGTTACCTAAGTTAGGTATATGTTTCTCGCATCCCCATAAGCCTACCTAAGTTAGGTAACTACCATGATCGATGTCCTCATCGTCGGCGCCGGCCCGACCGGCCTGACCCTCGCCTGTGACCTCGCCCGTCGTGGCATCCCGCACCGCCTGATCGAGCGCTTCGACGGCCCGAGTACGGCGTCCCGCGCCAAGACCATCCAGCCACGCGCCCTCGAGGTGATGGACGACCTCGGTGTCGTCGACCGCATCCAGGAACTCGGCGCCACCCACGTCCCCACCCGCCACTGGGACCACGCGCGGGTCATCTCCGAGGCGCTCGAGGCGGCCATCGGCGTACCGCCGTCGCCCGACGTCCCGCACCCCGCCCCGATCTGGATCTCCGAACCGTTCATCGAGGGTGTCCTCCGCGATCGTTTGACCGAGCTCGGTGGTCAGGTCGAATTCGGCGCTGCCGCGACGAGTCTGATCCAGTACGACGACCACGTCGCGGTGTCGAGTGGCGCCGACCGCATCCACGCCCGGTACGTCGTCGGCTGCGACGGCGGCCAAAGCACGATCCGCCGGCTCACCGGGATCGCTTTCGAAGGTACGACGTACGACCGGCAGCGCTGGCATCTGGGCGATCTCCAGATCGACGGCCTGGACCGGCATTGCCAGCACGTCTGGATGTCACCCGAGCACGGCGTCCTGTCGCTCTTTCCCTTGCCCAGCACGAATCTCTGGCAGTTCCAGTCCTCGATCGACACCGCGATCGAGGAGCCGGAGCAACCATCGCTCGAGCTGTTCCGGTGGATCTTCGCCGAGCGCGCGGGCGTGCCGGGCGTCCGGCTGCACAGTCCTGGCTGGCAGTCGCTGTACCGGATCAACGTGCGGATGGCCGAGCGCTACCGCGACCGCCGGGTCTTCCTGGCCGGCGATGCCGCGCACGTCCACTCCCCCGGCGGCGGCCAGGGCATGAACACCGGCATCCAGGACAGCTACAACCTGGGCTGGAAGCTGGCCGCGGTCCTCGACGGCGCGCCGGACGGCCTGCTCGACACCTACGCCGAGGAGCGGATGCCGGTCGCCCGCAAGGTCCTCGCGGACAGCACCGCCCGAGGGCGCATGGTGATGCAAGCGGCGGCGGACAACAATGGTTCCCACGCCCTGCGCAACCTGACCGACGACTTCACCACCGGCCTGACGATCGCCTACCCGGACAGCTCCCTCAACCTGACCGACCACGCCGGTACGCGCGCACCCGGCGGCGTTCACCGCGGACCGGACTGGACAGTGTTGGCCGATGGCAACCAATCACTGCTGGTCCGGCCCGACGGCTACATCGCGGCCTGCGGACCGCTCGACACCATCGAGAAGTATCAGGCCGGGTCGTATGCCAGGTTCGGACGGAGCCAGCGCTCGACCTCGTCGACCGACAGGCCACGCCGTACGGCGTAGTCCTCGATCTGATCGCGGCCGACGCGACCGACGCTGAAGTAGCGGGACTCGGGGTGCGCGAAGATCAGGCCGCTGACGGCCGCGGCCGGCGTCATCGCGAACGACTCGGTCAGGCCGAGGCCGAGCTTGTCCGCCTCCAGGAGGTGGAAGAGCTCCTGCTTCTCGGTGTGATCCGGGCTGGCCGGGTAGCCGAGCGCGGGACGGATCCCGCGGAACCGCTCCGCGTGCAGATCCTCCAGCACCGGTTCGGCGTCCGGCTCGAACCACGCCCGCCGCGCCTCCAGGTGGATCCACTCGGCGAAGGCCTCCGCCAGCCGGTCGGCCAGGGCCTTCACCATGATCGCCCGGTAGTCGTCGTTGCGTTCCTCGTACGACGCGGCCAGCGCCTCGGCACCGTGGATCGCGACGCCGAAGCCACCGAGGTGATCACCGGCCGGCGCGACATAGTCGGCCAGGCAGCGGTTGTGCCGCCCAGCCGGCTTCTCGGTCTGCTGCCGCAGCATCGGGAAGGACACGTCCAGCCCGTCCAGCAGGATGTCGTCGCCCTCACTGTGCGCTGGCCAGAACCCGTAAACACCCTTGGCGGTGAACGAGCCGTTCGCGATGATCTCGTCCAGCAACGTGTTCGCGTCGTCGAACAGTTCCCGCGCGACCGGCTGGTCGAGGATCGCCGGGTACTTGCCCTTCAGCTCCCAGGCCAGGAACAGGAACTGCCAGTCGACCATCGCCCGGAGCGTCTCGATGCTCGGGGACACCCGGCGCAGTCCGGTGAACGCCGGCACCGGGAGTTCGCCGTACTCGACCGGCTCCTTGTTGGCGCGGGCCTGCTCGATCGTCAGCAGCGGGCTGCGCTGCTTGTTGGCGTGCTGCTCGCGCAGCCGCTCCTGCTCGATGCTGTTGCTCTTGGCAAGCGCTTCGGCGCGCTCCTCGTCGAGCAGGTCGGAGACGACACCGACCACCCGGGACGCGTCCAGCACATGCACCGTCGTCCGGTCGTACGCCGGAGCGATCCGGACCGCGGTGTGCTGCTTCGACGTGGTCGCGCCGCCGATCAGCAGCGGGAGCTTGAGCCCACGTCGCTGCATCTCGGACGCGACGGCAACCATCTCGTCCAGCGAGGGCGTGATCAGCCCGGACAGCCCGATCGCATCGGCGCCCTCGGCAACGGCAGTGTCGAGGATCCTTGCCGCCGGCACCATCACGCCGAGGTCGATCACCTCGTAGTTGTTGCAGCCGAGCACGACGCCGACGATGTTCTTGCCGATGTCGTGCACGTCGCCCTTGACCGTGGCCATCACGATCTTGCCCTGGCCGCGGACCGCTTCGGCGCGTCCTTCCAGCCGGGCCTGCTCCTTCTCGGCCTCCATGAACGGTTCCAGGTAGGCGACCGAACGCTTCATCACCCGGGCGCTCTTCACCACCTGCGGCAGGAACATCTTGCCGGCGCCGAACAGGTCGCCGACGATCTTCATCCCGTCCATCAGCGGGCCCTCGATCACCTCGAGCGGCCGCGGCAACTGCTGCCGGGCCTCCTCGGTGTCGGCCTCGATGTAGTCGACGATGCCGTGCACGAGCGCGTGCGACAGCCGCTCCTCGACAGTGCCTTCACGCCAGGACAGGTCGACCTCGCGCTTGGTGCCCTTGCCCTTCACGTTCTCGGCGAAGCTGACCAGGCGGTCGGTGGCGTCGTCGCGCCGGTCGAAGATCACGTCCTCGACGAGCTCCAGCAGGTCCGCCGGGATGTCCTGGTAGACCGCGAGCTGGCCGGCGTTGACGATTCCCATGTCCAGGCCGACCTTGCCCGCGTGGTACAGGAAGGCCGAGTGCATCGCCTCACGGACGATGTCGTTGCCGCGGAACGAGAACGACAGGTTCGAGATGCCGCCGCTGATGTGGACGCCCGGACAGCGTTCTTTGATGAGCGGGAGCGCGTCGATGAAGTTCTTGGCGTAGCCGTTGTGCTCGGCCATGCCGGTGGCGACGGCCAGCACGTTCGGGTCGAAGATGATGTCCTCGGGCGGGAATCCGACCTTCTGCGTCAGCAGGTCGTAGGCCCGGCCGCAGATCGCCACCTTGCGCTCGACCGTGTCAGCCTGGCCCTGCTCGTCGAAGGCCATCACCACGGCACCCGCGCCGTAGTCGCGGATCCGCCGGGCGCGCTCGAGGAACTCCTCCTCGCCCTCCTTCAGGCTGATCGAGTTGACCACGCCCTTGCCCTGCACGCATTTCAGCCCGGTCTCCAGCACCGACCACTTCGAGCTGTCGATCATGATCGGGATCCGGGCCACCTCGGGCTCGGTCGCGATCAGGTTCAGGAAGGTGGTCATCGCCTGCTCGCTGTCGAGCAGGTCGGCGTCCATGTTCACGTCCAGCAGGTTCGCGCCGCCGCGGACCTGCTCCAGTGCGACGTCAACCGCGGCCTGGTGGTCGTCACCCTCGATCAGCCGGCGGAACCGCGCCGACCCCGTCACGTTGGTCCGCTCGCCGATCATCACGAACCCGGTGTCCGGCCCGATCTTGAACGGCTCCAGCCCGGAGAACCGGGTGGTGTTGTCAGCCGGAACGACGGATCGCGGGGTCAGCTCCTTGACCGCGTCGACGATCCGCGCGATGTGGGCCGGCGTCGTACCGCAGCACCCGCCGACGATATTGACCAGTCCGGACTCGGCGAACTCCTGGAGCATTCCCGCGGTCTGCTCCGGCGTTTCGTCGTACCCGCCGAAGGCGTTCGGGAGGCCGGCGTTCGGGTGCGAGGCGACGTACGTGTCGGCGAACCGGGCCAGGTCGGCCACGTGCGGACGCATCTCGGCGGCGCCGAGCGAGCAGTTGACGCCGACGACGAGTGGCTTGGCGTGCTCGATCGAGCTCCAGAACGCCTCGACCGTTTGGCCGCTCAGGGTCCGGCCGCTGAGGTCGACGATGGTCACCGAGATCCACAGCGGTAGGTGCGGCGCGACCTCGCGGGCCGCGGCGACGGCCGCCTTCGCGTTGAGGGTGTCGAAGATGGTCTCGATCAGCAGCAGGTCGACGCCGCCTTCGGCCAGCGCGGAGATCTGCTCGGCGTACGCGTCCCGCACCTGCTCGAAGGTCACCGCGCGGTACGACGGGTCCTCGACGCGCGGGGACAGCGACAGCGTGACGTTGAGCGGGCCGATCGAACCGGCTACGAACTTGCCGCCGACCTCGTCCGCGGCCTGCCGGGCCAGGCGGGCGCCGGCGACGTTCATCTCCCGCACGTACGCCTGCATGCCGTAGTCGGCCTGACCGATGCTCGTCGCGGTGAAGGTGTTGGTCGTGGTGATGTCGGCGCCGGCCGCGAGGTACTGCCGGTGGACGTCGAGAATCACGTCCGGCCGGGTCAGGTTGAGCAGGTCGGGGTCACCGGTGACGTCGTGGGTGTGGTCGCCGAAGCGGTCGCCCTGGAAGTCCTCGGGCCTGAGCTTGGCACCCTGCAGCATCGTGCCCCACGCGCCGTCGAGCACCGCGATTCGCTGATCGAGCAGCTCCCTCAGCGCGGTTTCACTCATCTGCCGTCCCCTCCAGAAAAAGATTCCGGAGGCGCCCTTGCAGTCAGTGCTCCAGGTCGAGCGTGGCGGACCTGGGTCCGTTGCAGCGCCTCTCGGCCTGGTTGCCCCATGTTAGCGGCGTCACACGCTCAACCAAGCACCCCTGTCCACATCCTAAGACCCCTGCCCAACCCCTGAGCGGGCTAGTAGATGAGGGTTTGGATGGGTGGGGCGTAGAGGTTGGCGATTGCTTCTGGGGTGGCGGTGGCGATCGGGCCGGTCTTGTCGAGGGCCATCGCGGCGCCGAGGCCGAGTAGTTGTGCGGTGATCAGGCCGGCTCGGAGCTCGGCGTCCGGGCCGGTGAGGCGGAGGGCGACGGCACGCGTGACCTGGTCGCGGAAATGCTCACGGATCAAGGCGCGTTCGTCACCGCTACCGGCCGCGAAGATGACTCGGACGAGCAGGTCCTGGTTGTTGTCGCGGCGGTAGTTCACCAGCGTGAGTACGGCGTGCCGCCCGAGCTCCTGATCCGGCGCGGTCAGCAGGAGCTCGGCGGCCTCGCTGAAGTCGGCGACCTGCTCGAACAGCGATTCCTTGCTGCCGAAGTGCTTGACGATCAGTGCGGCACTCACCCCGGCGTCGCCGGCGATCCCGCGCAGTGTGACCGCGTTGTACGGCTGGCGCGCGAACGCCTTCCGCGCGGCCCTCAGGATCGCGGTCCGGCCCGGGTCCGTCACGACGTACCCACCTCGACCGGCGCGGGACGCCGTACCGGGATCAGCAGCACCAGACCGGCCGCGACCACGGCGGCGACGCCGGCGATCGCGAAGACGATCAGGTACGCCGACAGCGCGGGCGCGACCTGACCGGCCCTGCTGATCGTCACTCCGGCCAGCACGGTCGCCACGATCGTGCTGCAGATCGCGGAGCCGATCGTGCGCATCAGGGTGTTGAGGCCGTTCGCCGCGGCCGTTTCGGTCACCGGCACAGCATGCATGATCAGGGCCGGGAGTGCCGAGTACGCCACCGCGGTTCCGGCCGACACCACGGTCGCCCCGGCCACGATCCCGGCGACATTGCCGCTGGTGAACAATCGGACGACGTACCCGGCGGCCATCAGCACCGACGCGATCGCCAGCGTGAACCGCGGCCCGCGCGCGTTCGAGATGCGGGCCGACACCGGCGACAGCAGGACCATCGCGACACCACCGGGGAGCAGGCACAGGCCGCTCACCACGATCGACTCGCCGAGCCCGTACCCGGTCCACGTCGGCTCCTGGACCAGCTGCGCGGTCGACAGCGAGTTGGCGTAGAACGAGAACCCGATCAGCAGGGCGCCGAGGTTGGTGAAGAGTACGGCGGGGCGCACCGACACCCTCAGATCGACGAGTGGGCTGGTGGTCCGCAGTTCGTACCAGACCCACAGCGGGATATCGCGATCGCAACGACGGACAGTCCGGCGATGGACGTCGTACTCCAGGTGTTGCTCTTGGAGACGGCGAGCAGCAGGCAGACCAGGAACGCACTCAACCCGAGCGCGCCGAGAACGTCGAACCGCCCGCTGGTCCGGACCGCGGACTCGGGCACGATCAGCAGCACCAGGACGATGTCGAGCAGGCCGAGGCCGAGGTTGATCCAGAACATCGTGTGCCAGTTCGCGTACTCCACCACAAGCGTCGCGGCCGGGATGCCGAATGCCGCGCCGACGCCGAGGGTCGAGCTCATGATCGCGATCGACGGGATCACCCGGCGCGGGGGCAACTCGTCGCGCAGGATGCTGATGCCGAGCGGTACGACGGCGATCGCGGCGCCCTGGAACGCCCGGCCGACGATCAGCACCGGAAGCTCGGAACTGCCGGCGCAGAGGAACGAGCCGATCACCATGGACGACAGCGCGATCAGCAGTACGCGGCGCTTGCCGTACATGTCACCGGCCCGCCCGAGCAGCGGCGTGAACACCGCGCCGGTGAGCAGCGTCACCGTGATCAGCCAGCTGACGTCGGAGGCGGGGCTGTTGGTGATCTTGGGCAGCTCGGGCAGGAGCGGTACGACGATGGTCTGGCTGATCGAGACGAGGACGCCGCAGAAGGCGAGCGCACCCAGAATCAGGCGTGGATGGACGGCAGGGCGGACGGTCAAGCTGGGTTCCTCACGGCGGTGAACATCTGTTTACTTTCTTTCAGGGTAAACGACCGTTCACCTCGGCTGGAAGTGGCCCAGGAGACCGCTCACCAACTGGACCACGGCCGCCGTGGGTTTGCTCCCTACGGTGATGGCATGAGGATCTTTGTCGCCGGCGCGTCCGGCGTGGTCGGCCGGCTGCTCGTCCCGCTCTTGGTTGCCCAGGGCCACGAAGTGACCGCCCTCAGCCGCCGGGAGCGTGCGGTGGGTTCAGACGCGCGGACCGTCGTCGCGGATGTGTACGATGCTCCCGCACTGCGGACCGTGGTCGCCGCGGCGCGGCCTGAGGTGGTCATCCACCAGCTGACCGACCTGACGTCGCGCGACTTCGCCGCCAACACCCGCATCCGCCGCGAAGGCACCCGCAACCTGGTCGACGCCGCATTGGCCACCGGCGCCCGCCGCGTGATCTCGCAAAGCATCGCCTGGGCCTACGAACCCGGCGACACCCCCGCGGTCGAGTCCACACCCTTCGACCTGTCCGCCGCCGATGGCGGCCGCCGCGCATCAGTCGAGGCAGTCGCGGAGTTGGAATCCATCACCGCCGAAGCCCCTGAGTGGGTAGCCCTCCGCTACGGCATGCTCTACGGGCCCAACACCTGGTACACCAAGGGCGGCCTGATGGCCGACCTCGCCGCCACCGGCAACCTCCCCACCGGCCCCGACATCACCAGCTTCCTCCACGTCGAAGACGCCGCCCACGCCGCCGCAGCCGCCCTCCACTGGCCCTCCGGCCCCGTCAACATCGTCGACAACGCCCCAGCCCCCGCCACCACCTGGCTCCCCACCTTCACCGAATCCATCGGAGCCCCCGCACCCTCCCCCACCCCCGCCGCGAGTCGCACACCGTGGGCACGCGGCGCCTCCAACACCCACGCCCGCACCAACCTGGGATGGACCCCCATCCACCCAACCTGGCGCACCGGCTTCCTCAACTGACCCCGACGCGGGTTGCGACTGGCTGGGCGGCGGGTGGCTGGACAGCGGGGAGCTGGGCCGCGGTGGCTGGGTGGTGGGCTGCGGGTGGCGGGGAGTTGGGGCTGCGGCTGGACGTGGTGATCGGGCCCGGCGCTCTTGGGGAGGAGCGTCGGGCCCGATCGTTCGGTCCGCTTCAGCGGAGGGGGTAGCGCTGGAGGTGGCGGACCGGGTTTGGGGTGGTTGTTAGCGGACGGGGCCGGTGATCAGCTCGATGTCGGCCTTGTGGGACTGGCCGGATTGGTCTGTCCAGCCGACCTCTACCTTGTCGCCGGGGTGCTGGTTGTTCAGCAGGGCCGACAGGCTGTCCGGGGAGTCGACGGTGTGACCGGCGAAGGAGGTGATCACGTCACCGGCCGTGATGCCGGCGTCGTCCGCCTTGCCGTCGGCGACCACGTCGCCGACTACCGCGCCGGTGACGCCTTCGGTGGTGACGACCGAGATGCCGAGCATCGCGGACGCTCCGATGTGCACCGTGTCGGACGCCTTGCCGTTCTCGATCTGCTTGGCGATGTCGAGTGCCTCGTTGATCGGGATCGCGTAGCCCTCCGTCGTCGTCCCGCTCCCGTTTCCGGAGCCGTTCCCTTCGCCGGAACCATTGCCCGAGCCGTCGCCGAAGCCGTTGCCGGAACCATTCCCGGATCCATCGCCGAAGCCGTTACCCGACCCGTTCCCGGATCCGTCGCCGAAGCCGTTCCCGTTACCCGACCCGTCGCCGAAGCCGGAGCCGTCGCCGGGGAAGCCGCTGCCGTTCCCGGAGCCGTCGCCGAAGCCGTCACCGTTGCCGGTGCCGTTGCCGGAGGCCGTCAGGGTCGCGGTGGCGGTGGAGCCGGTGGTCGCGGCGGTCTGGCCGGGGCGGCCGGGGCCGCCGTTGTTGCCGGTGGATCCGGCGGTGTCGACGCCGATCACCTCGCCGGCCGCGTTAGCCAGCGGGCCGCCGGAGTCGCCGGCCTGAATGTTCGCGTCGGTCTGGATCAGGCCGGTGAGGTTCTCCGGGTCCTGCCCGCTCTCGTCGGTCGCGGTGATCGACTGGTTCAGCCCGGTCACCTTGCCGGCCGCGTAGCTCGGCGTACCGCCGACGCCACCCGCGTTGCCGATCCCGACCACCTGGTCCCCGAGCTTGACGTCGTCGGAGTCACCCGTCTTCGCGGTCTCGAGCCCGGACGCGTCCTTCAGCTTCAGTACGGCGATGTCGTGCTGCTCGTCGTACCCGACCACGCCCGCGGTGTACGTCTTCCCGTTGCCGATGTCGGTCACGGTGATCGACGTCGCACCTTCGATGACGTGGTGGTTCGTCAGGACTTCGCCGTCGGAGGTGAGGACGATCCCAGTACCCGCCGCCCGCGCGCCTTCGTATCCGAGCACGGTGTTCACGTCGACCAGGCCGGGCGACACCTTCGCCGCCACCGAGGCCGCGTCGAACTGCTGCTGGGAGAGCTGCGAGCTACTCCCGCCACTGCGCTGGTCGATGCCCCAGGCAAGCGATCCGGCTACGACCACTGCCGCGAGCCCGAGCGCTCCCGCACCCAGCAACCGCCGTCCGCGCTTCCGCGGCGCCGGCGGCGGCCCGAACGGGTGCGGCGGATACCCACCGTACGGCGGCTGTCCACCAAACTGCCCGCCGTAATACGGCGCCTGCTGCTGCCCACCGGCGTACGGCGCTGACTGCTGCTGCCCACCCAGGTACGGCCCCGACTGCGGCCCGCCCACGTACGGCGCCGGCTGCTGCGGTCCGCCAGGGTTCGGAGCCGGCTGCGGCCCGCCCGTGTAGGGGGCCGGCTGCTGCGGGCCGGGGTACTGGGGACCGGACTGCGGGGCTCCCGCTTGCCACGGTGCCTGCGGCTGCGCGCCAGACTGCTGCGCGCCGGCCTGCCCCGGACCCACCGACTGCTGCAGGTTCTGCGGGTGCGGACCTGCTTGTTGCGGGGCAGCGTTCTGTCCCGGTTCTTGCGTAGGCCCTTGTGCAGCTTCCTGCCGTCCAGTGCCGTCGTTCATTGCGGTTGCCCTCCTCAGCCCAGTTCCCTCTGCTTTCGAGTAGAGCTCGCGAGGCTGAGAACTCCATCGGGCCAGCCAATGAATCAGCTGAGAATCTTCTGCACCGCCATCACCACCGCCCGGCGCCGCACGATCACGTTCGGCAGATCGAGGCCGTACTCCGGGTTCATCGACGACCAGCTGGTCGCGATCGCCTGGATCAGCGAGAGCAGACTGACCGCGGTGAACTGCCGCGGCACCACCCGCCGCCGCTGGCTGCGGTGCAGCTCATCGAGGCGGCTCTGGTTCACCGCGAGGATCGCCTCCAACGGCTCGCCCTCCGGCCGCTCGAGCCGGTACCAGATCGACAACCGCAGGCGATCGGGATGCGCCTCGAAGTAGTCGAACACCCGCCCGGCATAGGCCGGAAGATCGTCCGCATCGAACCCGACCTCGTCCAGGTACGCCTCAACGGACGCCGTGAACACCGCATCGAACAGCGCGTCCTTGTTGCCGTAGTACGCATAGAGCATCGCCTTGTTACAGCCGGCCACCTCGGCGATCCGGCTCACCCGCGCGCCGGCGATCCCGCGGGCGGCGAACTCCTCGGTGGCGGCCTCGAGGATGCGCGTTCTGGTCCGATCTGCGTTCCGCTGCTGCATGCCTTCAGTCTACCAACCAACCGGTTAGTTGATTTCCAACCAACCGGTTGGTTAACTAGTGGTGTATCCAACCGTTTGGTTAGTTAGGAATGATCATGAGCAAGATCTGGCTGATCACCGGCAGTTCCCGCGGGCTCGGCCGCGCCCTCACCGAGGCCGTCCTGGCCGCCGGAGACCGGGTCGTCGCCACCGCGCGCAAGCCCGAGCAGCTCGACGACCTGGTCGAGCGGTACGGCGAACAGATCCGGGCGATCCCCCTCGACGTCACCGACGCAGCCGCCGCGCGCGCCGCCGTGCAGACCGCGCTGGACGCATTCGGCGGTCTAGACGTGGTCGCGAACAACGCCGGCTATGCGAACAGCGCGCCGATCGAAGAGACCACCGACGCGGACTTCCGGGCACAACTGGAGACGAACCTGTTCGGCGTCGTCAACGTCACCAAGGCCGCACTCCCGGCGTTCCGCGAGCGCAAGGCCGGGCACTTCCTGCAGTTCTCGTCGATCGGCGGCCGGGTCGGCGGGACGCCGGGAATGGGTGCCTACCAGACCGCGAAGTTCGCCGTCGAAGGGTTCTCGGAGGTGCTGAACAACGAGGTGAAGCCGTTCGGCGTCAAGGTGACGATCGTCGAGCCGGGCGCCTTCCGGACCGACTGGGGTGGCTCGTCGATGACGATCGCCGCCGTGCACCCCGACTACGACGAGACCGTCGGCGCGATGAACCGCTACCGCCTCGAGACCGACGGCACCCAGGCCGGCGACCCGGCCAAGGCCGCCCGCGCCATCCTCGACGTCGTCGCTCTCGACAACCCACCTCTCCGCCTGCTGCTCGGCAAAGACGCCCTCACCCACGCCGACCGAGCCTCCCGGTCCCGCGCCGAAGAAGCCACGACCTGGGCCCACCTCACCACATCGACCGACTTCGACTGATCAGACGCTCTGTGTCTACACTGTAGATATGATCTACAGTGTAGACACCTCAGCGACCCGGCTGCATGTCGAGCGGACCGGCGAAGGGCCGGCCGTCGTCCTCGTCCCAGGTGGGGGCGGAGACGCCGCGATGTACCGGGACCTGGTGCGGGAGCTGGCCCCGCGGTTCACGGTCATCACCTTCGACCGCCGGGGCAACTCCCGCAGCACCTGGAAAAGCAAACAACCCGCTGCGCCCAAAGGGCGAGGCCGGCCGGCCGGGACGCAGGTGATGGCCGGGCATGACGCCGGACTGGTCGCGCAGGGGCGGGATGTGGTGGCGATTTTGGACGACGCTGGGATCGAGCGGGCGTTCGTGTTCGGGAACAGCGCCGGCGCGCTCGTCACGCTCGGGCTGCTCACGGAGCACGCCGATCGCATCGCCGCCGCCGTGGTGCACGAGCCGCCGATCATCCAGGTGCTGCCGGACGCGGCCGAGCGGGCGGCGTACTTCGACGACCTGGGTCGGATCGCCGAGCGCGAGGGCTCGCTCCCCGCCATGCTGAAGTTCGCAGCAGGCACGATGGACAAGCCGACCAAACTGTTCGACGCAAGAGCCGGCCGCGCGATCGGCGCGGCCGGCGTCAGGCTGGCGAATCGGCTGGCCCCCAAGAACGAGATGAATCGGCTGTTCGGGAACGCCGACATCCTGATGCGGTCCGAGATGCCGGCCTTCGTCCGCTACCAGCCGGACCTCGCCGCCTTGCGTCGAACGCCCGTACGGTGGGCGTTCGGCGTCGGCGAGGACAGCGAAGGCCGGTACTACAGTCGCCCCGCACGACAGTTGAGTGCGGAGCTCGGCATACCGTGTCTGGAGTTTCCGGGCGGTCATCTCGGCTATCAGCGCTACGCACCAGAGTTCGCCCGCCGGTTGGAGGACTTCATCGATGGCTGATCGCACCCCGCCGACGCGGACCGTGCTCAACCGCGAGTACATCGCGACGGTCGCGCTCGATCTGATCGATCGAATCGGGCTGGCCAAGTTCTCGATGCGCAAGCTCGGCGCCGAGCTCGGCGCGGACCCGATGGCCGCCTACCGCCACTACGCCGACCAGGAAGACCTGTACGACGGCATCGCCGAGCTCCTGTTCGACCGCCTGGACACCGACTCCTTGCCCTGGGCAAAGGGTTGGCGGCAGGTGTCGGCGACGTACTGCGAACGTCTTCGCGACACCCTGCTCGAACATCCGCACGCCGTCACGCTGTTCGCCTCCCGCCCGGTCCGCTCCCCCGCCGCGATTGCCACCGGCAACCGCATGATCGAGACCCTGACCGCCGACGGCTTCCCGCCGGCCGACGCGCTGCGGATCAGCCGATCCCTTCGTGAGTTCACCATCGGCCACGCCCTCACCATGGCCGTCCTCACCCTCGGCACCGAGCACCGCAGCCGCAAGCCGGCGCCCACCGATCCCGCCTACAACCTGCTCGCCGAGGCGGCCGACGGCGCCACACCAGGCGACCACTTCCACCCCGGCCTGCAGGCCATGCTCGACGGATTCAGCGCAGATCGCGGAAGAACTCGCGGACGTCGGTGATCAGGAGTTCCGGCTCCTCCAGAGCCGCGAAGTGGCCGCCGTGGTCGACATCGGTCCAGCGCGTGATCGTGTTGTCCCGCTCGGCGTACCGGCGGATGCAGACGTCGTGGGCGAACGCCAGGACCGCGGTCGGCACTCCGGAGTTCTCGAGCTGGGTCCCCCACGGCGCCTGCTGGGCGTACCCGACGTACGCCGCTGAGCCCGCGGTGCCGGTGAGCCAGTAGATCATCACGTTGGTGAGCAGCCGGTCCCTGCTGATGATTGCCTCAGGCAAGGTTTCGAGCGGATATGTCCAGGCGCGGAACTTGTCCATGATCCAGGCCAGCTGACCGACCGGGGAGTCCACCAGTCCGTAGGCCACCGTCTGCGGCCTGGTCGACTGGATCGAGATGTAGCCGAACTCCTCCTGCAGGAACCGGCCGATCCGGGCGATCCGGTCCTGCTCGAGCGGAGTCAATGTCGCAAGCTCCTCCTCCGGCAGCGGGAACGGTGGCAGCGAAGGCCCGCCGTTGGTGTGGACGCCGACGACCTTGTCCCGGGCAGCGCGCGCCACGGCTGGCGACACGGCCCCACCGATGTCACCACCTTGCACGCCGTACCGTTCGTAGCCGAGCTGCTCCATCAGCACGGCCCACACCTCACCGACCCGCTCCCTGCCCCATCCGCTCTTCGACACCGGACCGGAGAACCCGAACCCGGGCAGCGACGGAATCACCAGATGGAACGCGTCCGCGGCGTCGCCGCCGTGCGCGACCGGGTCGGTGAGCGGCCCGATCAGATCCAGGAACTCGACGATCGACCCCGGCCACCCGTGCGTCAGCACCAGCGGCAGCGCGTCGGGCTCCGGCGACTTCACGTGCAGGAAGTGGATCCGCTGACCGTCGATCTCGGTCGTGAACTGCGGATACGCGTTGAGCTCAGCCTCCGCGGCCCGCCAGTCGTACTTCGTCCGCCAGTAGTCCACCAGCTCGGCCAACCAGGAGACCGGTACGCCGGTGTCCCAGTCGTCACCGGGCAGCGGCGCGGGGAGGCGGGCTCCGGCCAGCTTGGCCGCCAGGCCGTCGAGGGTGCTCTGCGGAATGTCGATGCTGAAGGACTTGATCATGTCTCGACTCTGCCACCTGGTTAGGACAGCTTCGGTCCTAACCAGGTGACAGAATCAGAAGCATGTTGGAAACGTCCGCGAGGCTGCTCAAACTGCTGTCGCTCCTGCAGTCGCCGAGAGACTGGAGTGGCGCCGCGCTCGCCGCCGAGCTCGGTGTCGGAGTCCGCACCGTCCGCCGGGACGTCGAGAAGCTGCGCAACCTCGGCTATCCGGTCGACGCCGTACCAGGACTGGCCGGCTACCGGCTCGGTGCCGGAGCGGCCCTGCCACCGCTGCTGCTGGACGACGAGGAGGCAGTGGCGGTCGCGATCGGCTTGCGAGCGGCCGCGACCGGCAGCGTGACCGGCATCGAGGAGTCGTCGGTCCGGGCCTTGACCAAGCTCGAACAGGTCCTGCCGTCCCGGCTGCGGCATCGCGTCAAGCTGCTCCAAGACGTCGCCGTGACCCCGGCCGGCGGGCCGTCGGTGCAGCCGGACGTGCTGCTGGCGGTCGCCGCCGCCTCTCGCGATCACCAGCGCCTGCGCTTCGACTACCGCAACCACGACGGTACGGCGACCACCCGTACGACGGAGCCGCACCGACTCGTGCACATGGGCCGGCGCTGGTACCTGGTGGCCTGGGATCTCGACCGCGACGACTGGCGCACGTTCCGGCTGGATCGACTGGAGCCCCGGATCCCGACCGGGCCGCGCTTCACTCCCCGCGAGGTGCCGGACCAGGACCGGACCGAGCGCGGGATCGCGTCCGGCGGCTACCGCTATCAGGCGCGCTTCCTGGTCCAGGCGTCGGCCGAGCAGCTCACCGATCGCTTCGCGGCCAGCGTCGCGACGGTGACTCCGGTCGACGTGTCGACGACCCTGGTCGAGGCCGGCAGCAACTCGCTCGACGAACTCGCCCTCCACCTCGGGTTGCTCGGATACCCGTTCGAGGTCCAGTCGCCGCCGGAACTGATCGACCATGTCCAGGCGCTGGCGACGCGCTTGGCTGCCTCGGTCGGGCCGAGTTGAGCGGTAGCGTTCAGTCATGTTGCTCGCGGGGGTGGAGGATCGGTACGTCGAGACAGTCCTCGGCCGGATCCGGTTGCGGGTCGGCGGCTCGGGGCCGGCGATGCTGTTCTGGCCGAGCTTGCTGATGGACGGCACCCTGTGGTCCGGGCAGGTCGCGCACTTCATCGATCGTTTCCAGGTCGTGCTCGTCGATCCGCCAGGGCACGGTGGCAGCACACCACTGACCGGGCCGTTCACCTTCGAGCAGTGCGCCGACGTGATCCTCGCGATCGCCGACGACCTCGGGGCCGAGCGACTGCATGTCATCGGCAACAGCTGGGGCGGGATGATCGGCGGCACGTTCGCCGCCCTGCACCCGGACCGGACCGGCATCGCCGTACTGATGAACGCGACCGCCTCGCCGGCCGGCCTCCGGCAGAAGTTCGAGTACGGCGTACTCACGCGGACGGCGAGGCTCCTCGGCGGGATCCGCGGACCCCTCACCGGACCGGTGCGGGACGCGTTCCTCGGGCCGACCGCCAAACGCGAGAAGCCGGAGGTCGTTGCCACGGTCAACGATCTCGCCGGCCGGGTGGACATCGGCTCCGGGCGGCACGCCGTCACCAGTGTGGTCCCCCGGCGGCCCGACCAACGCGAGCTCTTCCAAAGGATCCGCACCCCGGTCCTGGTCGTCGCCGGCGCCGAGGACACCACGTTCGGAGTCGACGAGACCGAAGAGATGGCGGACTCGATCCCCGGCGCGCGGTTCGTCGTACTGGAACAGTCCGCCCACCTGGCCGCGCTCGAGTCCCCCACCGAGGTGAACGCCCTGATCGACGACTTCCTCGCCGATCAGGGCGATTCATGAGGGTCAGTGGTTGCTGACGACGGCCCCGGTCTTCGGGTCCAGGATCAGCTTCTTGCTGCTCGGGTGCTGCCGGAAGTCGAACATGCCGGTCAGGCTGCCGGCGCGCTGGTCGAACGAGTGGTCGCCGATCTGGCCGGTCCGCCAGTTGTCCTCGATGAACTTCAGGATCGAGCTCTGGTCGGTCAGCGTGTGGTCGACGTGATTGCGCTTCGCGTACGGCGAGACCACCAGCAGCGGCAGGCGCGGGCCGTAACCGCACCGGTCGGCGTAGCCGCCGGACACCGGAGCCTTGCCGCACAGCGCCGACTGGTCCAGTGCGGCGTCGTTGGAGCCGTTCACGGTCGGCGGCGTGACGTGGTCGTACCAGCCGTCGGAGTCGTCGTAGGCCAGGACGACCGCGGTCGACGACCACTCCTTGGACTTCTGCAGCTGGTTGATCTCCTTGACGATGAACGCCTGCTCGTCCAGCGGGTCGGAGTACCCGGCGTGACCGTCCTGGTACTCGCCGGCCTTCAGGAAGCTGACCGCCGGCAGGTTGTTCGCCGCCAGCGCCGCGTCGAAGTCCGACGTGTCGTACTGGTGGTTGGCCTGGTCGGTGTAGCCGATGGTCTTCACCGAGCTCGGCGGCAGGTGCTTCGGGTTCGCCGTCGACTGGTAGTACATGAACGGCTCGTGGTGCGGGCTGTAGTCCTGGGCCGCGATGCCGCCGACGTTGGGGTGCGTGGCGCCGCAGACTGCCTTGCCGTTGGCGGAACCGGTCGGCTTGAAGCCGCCCTGGAACCAGCCCCAGGTGACGTGCTTCTGGTTCAGCAGGTCACCGATGTTCTGGCCGTGCACAGCGGCCAGGTTGTTCGTCGACTTGCCGTTGTTGTTGGAGCAGTCGTCGTAGAACGGGTCGGGGTCGTTGGTGATGGTGCCGATCCCGTTCTTGTCCGGCGACTGCACCGCGTACGCGTCGGTCGTCGGCTGACCGGTCTTCGGGTCCATCGCCTGGGCGCCGTGGGTCTGACCGGAGATCAGGTTCAGCGCACCCGGGGTGGACGGGCCGTACACCGTGTCGAACGAGTTGTCGCTCAGCGCGTAGTGCTGGGCGTAGTTCCACATCGCGGTGACGGTGTTGCCGTCGTAGTAGTCCATCACCAGGCCCGGCTCGCCGAACAGCACCGGCTGGCCGGTGCACTTGTCCGTCTCGGTGTTCTCGACGAACTTGTCGTCCTTGCCGCCGTTGACGGCCTTCTGCTCCGGACCGTAGCCATGGTTCTGGTCGCAGGTCAGCGCCTGCGAGGGCGCCAGCCGCTTCGGGTCGTAGGCGTTCGGGTTCTTCGTCAGCAGCTTCTTGGACAGCCCGTTCACCTTGGGCGTGTGCCGGTCCGCCGTGAACGGCGTGCCGTTCTCGTTGGTGGCGTTCGGGTACGTGCCGAAGTAGTGGTCGAACGAGATGTTCTCGCCGAAGATCACCACCACATGCTTGATCGGCGTGGCCGGGTCGGCCGGCCGATACGAATAAGCGGCGTTGGCCACCTGATGGGTGTCGCCGCCGCTGCTACAGCCGGCCAGCAACAGTCCAGTCGCGGCCACAGCGGCCGTGGCTGCGACACGGAGTCTTGCACGCATGCCTTCTCCTCTTGAGTTACTCATGCCAGCAACGACCGCCCGAAGTGGTCGTTGCCGTCCCGAACACCGGGAAGCGCGAAGAAATAGCCGCCGCCGACCGGCCGGATGTAGTCGACGAGGGGCTCGTCGATCAGCCGGGTCTGCACGGCCTCGAACTGCCGGGCGACGTCCTGCTGGTAGCAGCAGAACAGCAGCCCCATGTCCAGGTCCCCGATCGAGTCGGTGCCCTTGTCGTAGTTGTAGCCGCGGCGCAGGAACTGGCTGGCCGCGGTGCCCGCGGTACGGGGGTTGGCCATCCGGATGTGGCTGGTCAGCGGGATCGCGCCGCCGGTCGGATCGGCCGGGTAGTCGGGGATATCGGTCTCGCGGTTGCCGTCCAGCGGCGCACCGGAGTCCCGCCGCCGGCCGAACATGTTCTCCTGCTCGCCGACCGACACCCGGTCCCAGAACTCGACCAGCATCCGGATCTGGCGCAGCACCTGGTAGCTGCCGCCCGCGGTCCAGGCCGGCTCGCCGTTACCTTGTCCCACCCACACGAGCTTGTCGTGGTCGGCCGGCGCCGGCTTGACGATGCCGTCCTTGAAGCCCATCAGGTTGCGCTGCGTGCCGGACGGCCGTGGCGGGCTCTGGAAGCCGTCGACCCGCCAGCGCAGCTGCATCGCGCCGCGGGTGTGCCGGGCGATGTCGCGCAGCGCGTGCAGCACGGTGTCGGTCTCCGACGCGCACAGTTGCAGGCTCAGATCCCCGTGACACTGGCTCTCGTCCAGGCTGTCGTTCGGGAACTCCTTCATCGGCTTGAGCTTCGCCGGCTTGAGAGCCTTGAGCCCGTACCGGTCGTCGAACAGCGATGCCCCGGCGCCGACGGTGACCGTCAGGTCGTCGCCGGGCATACCCGGTCCGAGTACGCCGGAATCGGCCGGCGGAGCGGTGATACCCGGCGGCGGCAGTGCACCGCCCGCGGTGAGCAGTCGCGCCCGCTCGGTCAGCGTCTGGAACAGCTCGGTGAGCTCGCCCTTGTCCGCCGCGATCACGTCGAACGACGCGAAGATCGCCCGCTTCTGTTGATCGGTGGTGATGCCGGCCTGATGGACGCCGTGAAACGGCACAGAGGTCGTCGTCGCTGCATCAGCCGACAGCCCGGAGACCGCTGCGGCACTGGCACCGGTCACAGCCGCCGCGCCGGCACCGGTCACAGCCGCCGCGCCGGCACTGGCCAGCGCGCCACGCAGGAAGGATCGACGGCTGGTCATGAACCTCTCCGGACTTCGCAGATGGCGGCGACGGGGGCGAGCGTCTCCAGTAGTTCGCCGACCGCGCCGTCGAGCTGTTCGCGCGTGGTCCGGTTCAACCGGTCGACCGGGGTGTTCTCATGTGCGGTCAGCAGCGCGCGTACCCGGGCTTCCCACTTCTGCACCTGGGGCAGGTCGGGGTAGCGGGGCTTGAGCACCGGGTTCAGGATGGCCAGCACCTTCGCCGTACCGTCCAGGTTGGCCAGCGCGGTGTTCAGCGACGTACCGCTGCCTTGGTCGTTCTCGCCGGTCAGCTCGAACTGGAGGGCGTTCTCCATGATCTCGTGGGCGCGCAGCCCGAGATCGTTCGGATCCACCTGCTCGTTGGGCAGATCAGCCCGCAAGCTGTGGACGTTGGCGGCCAACTGGTCCGCGATCGGCTTCAGGCCGGCGGCGGACGCGTTGTGCCACAGGCCCCTTTCCAACGAGTGGAAGCCGGTATCGGATCCGTCGATCTTGTCGGCGAAGTCGCCGAACGCGTCGTACGCCGCACCGAGCGAGTTGTACGCCAGGTGCGCGCGCAGCCAGTCGGCCCGGGCAGCGGCCAGGTTGCCGGCGTCCACGTCGCCGCGCAGCTTGTCGGTCTTGACGGCCAGCCCGGCGACGCCGGCGGCGACCGCGGCCTCGTACTGCTTCACCGGCGGCAACATCTCGTTCTTGGTGACGGCCACCACGGCCGGGCCACCCTTGGCGTCGCCCGCGAGCGTGACACTCGGACCGGTGATGGCGTCGGTGTCCTCGATCAGGCAGCGGATCACGTACCGGCCGGCGCCGAGCTGCACGTCCATCGGCGCGCTCGTGTTCGGCCCCAGGCCCTCGACCTCGCCGTACACCTTGTTGCTGCTGAGCTCGACGAGGTCGACCTCGGCGGCCGCATCGCCGGTGTTGTGCACGATGATCGTCTGCCGACCGGTCTTCGCGTCGGTCCAGCCCTGGCCGCACTGGCTGCGGGACACAGTGATCTGGGGCGGGCCACTGGCCGCCTCAGCCGAGCCCGTCCAGGGCCGCCACACCGCCACTGCCACCACCGCGGCCACACCGACCAGAGCGATCGCCGCCGGCAGCGGACGGGGACTGCGCACGAGAGGTCGCTCCTGATGATCGGCAAATTTCCATTCGTGGGAAATATAAATCGCCGGTCACCGGGGTCGGGCAGTGTTGGCCCACTCGTCACGCAGTGTTCGTCTAGCGGCGGGAGGGGACCGGCGTGCGACTGAGGTCGGACGCGACCACGACCTCGCCGGAGAACTCGGCGGCGGCTTCGTCGTGGAAGCGCTCGGGCTCCAGATAGCGCTGGGAGAAATGCGTCAGCACCAGCTTCCGCACCCCGCATTCGGCCGCGACCCGAGCAGCCTGACGAGCGGTCAGGTGGCCGAAGCGACGGGCCAGCTCGGACTCCGACGAAAGGTACGTGGACTCGATCACGAGCAGGTCGGCATCATCGGCCAAGCGGAGCACGTTCTCGCACAGCCGGGTATCCATGATGAAGGCGAACCGCTGACCTCGACGAGGTTCGCTGACCTCCTCGATCCGCACCGTCCGGCCGTCGACCTCGAGCGAACCGGCCTGCTGGAGACGACCGATGGCTGGACCAACGATGCCGAGGGCAGCGAGTTTGTCCGGAAGCATCCGGCGACCGTCGGGCTCGATCAACTGGTAGCCGAACGTCTCGATCGGGTGTTCCAGCCGACGGGCCCAGAGCTGGCCGAAGGATCCGACCGAGAGCAACCCATCCTCCTCGACCGGCTCCTCCAGCAACTCGGCACGCTCGAAGAAGGATGCGGCGTACCGCAGGCGGCTGAAATAGGTCTGCCCGGACGCCGGGTAGTGCGCACGAACGGGATGCGGTACGTCGTCCAGCGACAGCCGCTGCACGATCCCCGGTACGCCGAGGCAGTGGTCACCGTGGAAATGCGTGACGCACAGCCGCGTGATCGCACCGGCCGCGATCCCGGCGTACAGCATCTGCCGCTGGGTGCCCTCACCCGGATCGAACAGGAAGCCCTCGTCGTCCCAGCGCAGGAAGTACCCGTTCTGCGTGCGTTCCCGGGACGGCACCTGACTGCCGGTGCCCAGCACAACCAGTTCACGCACGCGCCCAACAGTAGCTAACGCAGCGCTTGCTGGAACCCGAATAAGAACTGCTCGACCTCCACGGACGTCCAGATCAACGGCGGGCGGATCTTCAGGACTCCCCCGCCCGGCCCCGTGGTTCCGACCAGTACGCCGTTCTCCCGCAAGCGCTCGGCGAACTCAGCGGCATCCGGCATCTCCACCCCGACCATCAGCCCCTGACCGCGCACCGGCAACTCCGGCACCAGCGACTCCAAGCCGGCGCGCAACTGAGCACCGACCTCGCCCGAGCGCGCGACCAGACCGGTCTGCTCGATCACGTCCAGCACGGTCAGCGCCGCGACACAGGACACCGGGTTGCCTGCGAACGTACTGAAGAACTCGTCGACCGCCGCGAACTGCTCGGCGATCTCGCGCCGGGTGATCAGCGCCGCGACCGGATGACCGTTGCCCATCGGCTTCCCGAGCGTGACGAAGTCAGGTGTCAGCCCGAAGTCGAGGAACCGCCACAGGTTCCGCCCGCCCCGGCCGAAGCCCGCCTGAACCTCGTCGGCCAGGAAGAGCCCACCCTGCGCACGGGTCTCGTCCTGCAGGCCGCGCATGAACTCGCCGGTCGGGGTCAGGATCCCAGCACTGCTGAACACCGAATCGACCGCGAGCAGGTTCACGTCGTGACCGGTCCGGCGAAGCTCGTCGCCGGCCGACCGGGCCCGGCGAACCGCCTCCGCGCCGGTCGGCTGCCGTCCGTCCGCATCGAGTCGCGGTGCCTCGAAGGTGGCTACATGAGCCGGACGCGCCGACGGCGGGTAGGTGTTCGTCGACCAGGCCGCCGTGGCCTCACTGACACCGTGGTACGCGAGGTCCGCGACCACGACACCGGATCGGCCGGTGACGACGCGGGCCATCCGCCAGGCCAGGTCGTTGGCCTCGCTGCCCGAGTTGACGAAGACGCAGGTGTCCAGGCCATCGGGCATCGACGCCGTCAGCCGCTCGGCCAGCTCGATCGCGGCGGGGTGCAGGTACCGCGAATTGATGTTGAGTACGGCGGCCTGCCGCGAGATCGCCTGGACTACGGCCGGATGCGCGTGCCCGACCACGGGAACGTTGTTGTAGGCATCGAGATACCGGCGACCGTCGGCCGTGTACACCCACGGACCTTGGGCGCGGACCACCTGCAGCGGTGAACGGTAGAACAGCGGGGACAGGTCGCCACCAAGGACGGAGTTCCGTCGATCCAGCAAGGTCGGGTCGGGGGCGGTGGCGACGCGCGAGGTGCCGCAGCGGCGGTGGAAGCGACCGGCGAGCTCCGCCCGGTCGAGCTCGGCGAGCTCGTCGAGGATGCGCCAGCTGCCGACCACGAGACTGGTGAGGTACTCCTCGTTGTCGGGATAGAGCGGCGCGCGCCACGCCGAGATGAGCACGCTGGCGGCGGAGCGGGCCAGGACGAGCTCACCGATCAGTTCCACCTCGGCGGGCTCGAGCGGCAGCACCCGCTGGTAGCCGTCGAGGAAGCGGCCGGCGTCGGCCCACAGATCGTCGGACTCCCGCAGCAGCGACGTCAGGCTGATCGCGAGCTCGGCGACACGAGCAGTGTGGTGCATGTCGCCGAAGTCGATGACGCCCGTGATCCCGTCGTCCTGCAACAGCAGATTGCTCAACGTCACATCACCGTGCAGCGCGGATGCCGGGAGCTTGCGGGTGGCTTCGTCGAGGCCGGCGAAGCGATCGAGCAGGCGATGCATCGGGGCGCGTCGCCGTTCGTCCGGCAGGTGGTCGGCGTACGGACGCAGGTCGGCGACGTGGCGCGGGTCCCAGTCGAGCCTGCGGTACGCCGCCGGGTGCCCGAATCCCTGGAGCGCGAGGGTCAACCGGGCGCTGATCGAGCCGAAGTCGGCCGCGAACCAGCCCGGCAATGCGGTCAGGTCGGCCACCTCGCCAGGCAGGACCGTGATCACCCGCACCAGATGGGTGCGACCGTCCGCGGCTTTGACCGTGGTGACGGGTTCGCCGGTCGTGCTGGGGATCAGTCGTGGGATCGGCAGGTCCGGATCGACCGTGGCGACGTGGTCCATCGCGGCGCATTCCATCGCGATCTGAGCCGCGTCGTCTCCGGTGTTCGACACCTTGACCACGAGCCGCCGGCCGTCGGCCTCGGCGAGGAAGTTCCGGTCCCGCTCACTGCGCAGCTCGGTCACCACGGCGTCGAGACCGTACTCGGACCGCAGCAGCTGCGCCGCCGTACGAGCGTCAACCTCCGGCGGATCCTCGAGCATGCTCGCCGTCTGTCCACCGGTCTGTGTCATGGGGCCTCCCGGCCTGGACTGAGGAGTGGAGGGAGCGAAGCGACTGGAGCGACGAGGGAAGGCCGGGAGCCAAGGCCCCATGACCACGCCGGCGCCGTAGGGCG
>NZ_JBEZYF010000020.1:0-141290 GCF_040638415.1 Kribbella sp. NPDC026596
GATCCCGCAACGCTGGCCGCCTGGGTGCGCGGGCACTGGCACATCGAGAACCGTCTGCACTGGGTCCGCGACGTGACCTACCAAGAAGACAAGTCTCTGGTCAGGACGGGAAACGCACCCCGAGTGATGGCCACCCTACGCAGCCTCGCAATCAGCCTGCTGCGCCTCGACGGACACGACAACATCGCCGCAGCGAACAGGCACCACGCCCGCGACCCGCAACGCACCCTCAGGCTCCTTCAAGCCGCATGAGCGACTATGCCGCGTCCCTGGGTGCGGAGGCTCCTCGCGAGGGTGGGGATCATCACTGTCGCAGCGACGAGATGTAATCCGAGGAGGGCGGTGATGGTGGCGGTGTTTGCCCCGGAGAGCAGGGGCGGGACGAACGAGATCGCGGTCAGCGACACTGTCGTCCATAGGAATCTCTGGGCGGGGCGAGCGCTCCAACGAAGAAGAGCGACGGCAATGGCGATGCCCACGACCGAGAAGAAGCCGGTCACCACGGCGAACCCGGCCAACGGGATCGTTTCGCCACCATCGGGGATCTCGAAGTCGACGCCGACGGCCTGGGCAAGCGCAGCGGCGAGGGTGGTGGCCGCCATCGCTGCGAGCGTGGCGATGAAGCCTGTGCCGGCGAGCCCGTGCAGTCGGTGGGTGTGGGTGGTCTGGCCCGATGCCGGGCCTGCGACGATTTCGCTGTTTTTCATGCTGTTCATGTCGTTCCTCCACCATTCGGTAACTGGCGTACGGGGTGTGTTGACGGTCCTTGCTCTGGGCGTGACGATGCGCACCCTCGCCGTGCAACGGCCGGGGTTCCGCAGGGCGCGGACGCCCGTGCCGCGGAGCCAGAACCCGGCGTCGCGTCCGAGGACCGGCCCGGGCTCGCCGTCGCGCAGCTCCAGCTGCACCCGCCCGCGGGTACGACGCCGAACGCGTCGTACCACTCCGGTGCGACCACCGCGACACGCTCGCCACCGCGCAGTGCGAGCGTCCGCACCGGGACTACTCTGTGCCGTCCGCCGGCAGGCGCTCCGGCAGCCCGAGCCGTGAAAACTGGTCGGCGTGGAACGTGACGATTTCGCTGATGGCCCCGCCGGTGATGCGCAGGGCGTCGATCGTCAGCGGCAGGTACGCGTCCTCCTGTTGCCGCCAGTGGTAGAAGGCGACGGCGGGCTGCCGGTTCACGGAGGTGGGTACGGCGCGCAGGCCCGTCATGCCCTCGAAGCCGCTCTCGATCCAGTACTTCACCACCATGTCGCGGCCGACGTACAGGCCCGGCGTGGGCGGCATCGAGGATCGGACGTCATCCCGCACCATCGAGGCGAGCGCCGGGATGTCCGTGGCCACGCTGGCCTCGGTAAAACGGCGTACCAGCTCGCGCGTCCCGGCGTCCTCCTCGCCGCCGGTCCAGTCCTGCCGCTCGGCGGGCAGGTGCTCCCGCAGGCCGGCGCGGGCCCGCTGCAGCGCGCTGTTCACGGAGTTGACGGAGTCGCCGAGGAGCTCCGCGACGTCCTTCGCCGGCCAGCCGAGTACATCCCGCAGGATCAGCACGGCCCGCGGGCGCGGCGCGAGGTGCTGGACCGCGACCAGGTACGCCAGCTCGATCGTCTCCCGCGCGACGGCGACGGTCTCCGGCTCGTCCGCGTCGTCCGCGGGCAGCTCGTCGAGCAGCCGGTCCGGGTAGGGCTGCAGCCACAGCACCTCGCCGCCGGTCGCGGGCTCCGGGCGGCGCTCAGCGAGCAGGTCCAGGCAGGCGTTGGTGGCGATCCGGTACAGCCAGGCCCGGAACGTCGACCGCCCCTCGAAGGTCTCCCGCCGCCGCCAGGCACGCAGGAACGTCTCCTGCACGGTGTCCTCGGCGTCCTGGAACGACCCGAGCATCCGGTAGCAGTGCACGTGCAGCTCTCGGCGGTGCCGCTCCGCCAGCCCCGAGAACGCCGGCTCATCGACCTCGCCCAGCCCGCTCCCGCCCAGACCGTTCACGCCCAGCTCCTCCAGCCGCGTTTCCGCACTCATAACGTCATCCTTCCGTCTCGTCGTGTCGCGTTGTAGGTATGACGGGTGCGGGCGGGATAACTCATCACTCGGTCGGTCGGCACGGCTGATCCAGTGACGGCTCCTCGGCGGTCAACCGGCTGTCGTCTGGTGGTCGAGATTTGTTTGTGGGGCCGTTCGCAGGTGGGAACGGTTAGGCTCCGGCTTAAGGGGCGGGCGCAATATGCTTCGAGGACCGTACTGACCCTGGTTTTGCTGGACATCGAGGGGGATCGCATGACGGAGTCGTCCACCGGCTGGCAGCTCGACGGCATCACGTACTCCGGGGGTACGCAGGACGGGCCGCGTGCCAACGTGAAGCTCGCCCGGGCTGGGGAACAGGTGCACGCTGAGGGTTCCGGCACCGGGCTCGTCGACGCGGTGTGCCAGTCGATCTCGCAGGCGACGGGCGTGGAGGCGCGGGTAGTCGCGTTCCGGGCGTACTCGGTCGGCCCGGGCAGCGAGGCTGTCGGAGAGGTCGAGCTCGAGGTGGAGCTGCCGGGCCGCAGGGTTGCGGTACGGGCGTCGTCCACGGATGTCGTGGAGGCCGCCGGGCTCGCCCTCGTCGCGGCCCTCAACCAGTACAACGCGAAGCCGCCGGCACGGGGCTGAGACCAGTGAGATGACCGTGGTCCCGTGAGCGCGAGCGCCGCGGGTTCCGCCGCCCGCTGCGGTGCGTGAGTCCCCGGACGGTGGCTCGGTCGGGCCTGCCGGTCCCGAATCCGGATCCGAAGGGCGTCGCTGCTCGCGTCTGTCGGAGACGCCTGACAAGGTGCACTCATGCTGAATGAGGTGGCCGACGGAGTCTGGGTGCGGCAGAGCGAGTGGGTCTGGAGCAACGCCGTCGTGGTGCGCGGGGAAGATGGGTTGGTCCTGGTCGATCCCGGCATCGACGGTTCCGATCTGGGCCAGCTCGCCGATGACGTGGACCGGCTCGGCATTGCGGTGGTCGCCGGGTTCTCCACCCATCCCCACTGGGACCACCTGCTGTGGCATTCCCGGTTCGGCGACGTGCCGCGCTATGCCACCGCCGGCGGCGTCCAGGTTGCCAGTGAAGCCCGAGAGCGGGCGCAGGCGATGGCGGCGGAGAGCGCGTCGGGCATTCCTCTGGAGCTGATCGGGCTTCTCACCCCGCTGCCCGCGGACGGGGGACCCGTGCCGGGCGAGATCATCGAGCATCAGGCGCACGCCATCGGCCACGCCGCGGTGCTCCTCGCGGACCGTGGCGTCCTGCTCGCCGGCGACATGCTCTCCGACGTCCTGATCCCGCTCCTCGACGCTCGCCGCCCCGATCAGGTGGGCGCCTATGAGACGGCACTCGACCGGCTCGGTGAGGCTGCCCGGCACGTAGCTGTCGTCGTCCCCGGCCACGGGGCCGTTGCCGAGGGTCCCGAGGTGGCGGCCCGCCTGGCCGCCGATCAGGCCTACATCGACGCGCTGCGGCGAGGAGAGGACCCGGTCGACGCGCGTCTGGCGCAAGACTGGCTCTCCGGCCCCCACGAGTCGAACCTGCAGCAGGCCCGCCACTCATCGGAATGAACTCAGGCGTCATGGTCGCCAACCGGTGAGCCTCCGATCGACGGCGACGTACCGGACGCTGTTGGCCTCCTCAGCTGAGTAGCCTCGGGCGATGATCCCCGACGCGCAGGCTCGTATCGAGGCCTTCATCGCAGACTTCCATCAGGCGTGGGAGCGAGCAGGATGGGCCGGGACGGACTTCTCCTTGGACCCGGCCTTCTCGGAGGCGTGGCGAGCCGAACTGGCCCAGTTGGTCGATTCCCACTGTCTGCCTGGCACGCAAACCGGCGAGGAAGGCGTCCTGTCCAGCCGTCCGGCACACAGTCCTGCGAGCGAGTCCATCACCGAGGTCATCGGTCACGACGACCAGGTAAGCGTGCGATCGGTAGTCGAGCACGGTGGGCAGCGCAGGTACTTCGAGTACCGACTTGTGCTTCGTGAGGAGCAGTGGCGTATCGGCCGGATCCTGTCATTCCTTGATCCGCCGGGAGTCCCGCTGATCGACAAGGTCGAAGCCCAACGGCTGCTGAGCGCTCCGCAGACCGAAGGCTCCCTCGAGGCGATCGACGCCGATGTCGAGTTGAACATCCCGAGCCTGTTCGTAGCCGGTCGTACGGTCGCGCCGTTCGGCGAGCCGGCGACCCTCGATGTGCATCGACTCGGGGACATCACCTGCCGCTCGGGTGTGCTGACCGTCCGCGACTTCGGCTACATCGGCTTCGACCACGAACCGCTCGCCCGGCGAGTGCCTGCTGGGACGTACCCGGTCGAGGTGGCCACGGTTGCGCAGACAAACGTCGCGCTGCGCCTTCGGCTCTCAGACCTCCCCGCAGCCACCTGGCACCCCGCGAAACGCATAGATGGGACACATATCATCGGCGTTGACGCCGGAAATGTGGCAATTCTCGACCTGGCGAACCTCGTTCGCTGCGAGGCGCAGTGGGCGGAGGAGTTGTACGTTCGCCAGACCGAAGGACTCGAGGTCGCCCCAGGCACGACCTTCAGTCTGCTCGGTGACGTGACCGATTCGGCCATGGTTACCAGCGGCTACGGGGACGGCGCATATCCGTGTTACTGGGGTGTCGCCACTGACGGCACGCTGGTCGCCCTCGTAGTCGACTTTCTCGTCCTCGCCGTGGACAAAGAGTCGACCGCGACGGTGTGACCTGGCTGACCGAGGTCTAGCGTCTTGGTGAGGCAATCCAGAGCGACGGACAGAGGGGATCCGGACGGATGAGGACGGTGCGTGTGGTGCCGGCGACTGCTGAGATGTGGCCGAAACTCGGGCGGGTCTTCGGCCCCCGGGAGAAGAACCCCGCATCGTGCTGGTGCCAACGGTTTTGCCGGCACCAGGAGCCCGACAACCGGAGCGCGCTGCAACGTGAAGTCCTCGAAGCAGATCTGCCGGTCGGTCTGTTGGCCGTCGTCGATGACGACGTGGTCGGCTGGACGCGGGTGGTGCCGCGCTCGACGCTGCCGGGGATCACCGAGAACCGGGTACTTGCCCGCGTCCTTGATGAAGATCCGGACGCGTGGTGGGTGTCCTGCTTCGTGGTGCGCCGCGAACACCGTGGGAGCGGCATCGGAGTCGCGCTGCTCGAGGCCGCTGTGGACTGGGCGGCGCAACACGGCGCCTCGGTACTCGACGGTTACCCCGTTGACACCGACGGGCTCGCCGGAACCCCGTCACCAGCTGCCGTCTTCACTGGAACTCTTGCCATGTTTCGGCGGGCCGGGTTCGCCGAGATCGGACGCACCTTCCCAGCCCGGCCCGTGATGAGACGCGAACTCCTGCACCGTTAGCCGGGTCGTCGTGCTCAGCGCAGCGCCGGTCTCGTGAAAAGTCTTGCCGATAGCCTGTCGTATCCACCGGACGCCGTTCGTTGCGTTGGTGGAGGCGGACAGTGGGTCCGCTCGAGCCGAAGGAGCAGACATGCCTGAGTACCTCATCTACTTCAACCAGCAGTGGGTGGGTGACCACACCGAGGAGTGGTTCCGCGGGCGCGGGCCACTCGCCATGGCGGCAGTGGACGAGATGAAGGCTGCCGGCGTTTACGTCTTCGCTGGGGGGCTGGAGGAGGAGGACGGCCCGGTCTACAACGCCGACCCCACCGGTGGCGATGTGTTGGTCACCGACGGACCATACGTCGAGACCAAGGAGTTTCTGGGCGGGTTCGCTCTGGTGGACGTGGCCGACGACGAGGCCGCGAAGATGTGGGCGGGCAAGGTCGCGGAGGCATGCGGTTGGCCGCATGAGGTTCGCCGCTTCAAGCCGCGGCCTCGGACCGAGTGACGTCGACCGCGACCTCATCGTGGAACGACGGCCGTTCGACAATGAGGTCGCGGACTGCTCGGAAGGACCGCCGGCGGGCTGGTGCGGCTCACATCCCGGATTTCAGTACGTCGAACTCGCAGCCTGGCGAGGACGGGTCGAAGCCGTGCTCGACGAGCCAGCGGGCGGCGCTCAGGCTTCGCAATGACCACCACGCGCGGATCACGTCGAGGTCGACGTCGGCGCCGTACCCGGCGACGATGTCGGCAAGGTGCTCCTCGTGTCCGAGCGTCAGGATGGCGAGGTCGAACAGGGCGTCGCCCTGGCTCGCCTCGGACCAGTCGATCACGCCGGTGACCTTGTCGCCGTCGACGAAGACGTGGGTGATCTGCAGGTCGCCGTGCGTGAACACCGGCGTCCACGGCCGGAGCGCGGCCTCGGCAATCTCGCGGTTGCGGGTGACCAAGTCGGTGGGAAGGACGCCGTTGGTGATGAGCCACTCGCATTCGCCGTCGAGGCGCGCTGCGAGCTCGTCGCGGCTTCGACCGGGCCAGGGTGGCAGTGGCGCGTCGTGCAGCATCCGTACGGCGGCACCCGCCGCGGCCCACGCCGCCGGTGACGCGGTCGACGGCTCGCCGAGGCGGCCGAGTGCCGTCCCCGGGACGGCGGCGAGCGCGAGTACGGACGGCTTGCGCCACAGGATGTCCGGAGTCGGGACCGGCGCCAGGGCCATCGCCTCGACCTCGACGTCGATGTTCGTCTGATCAGCGTCGATCTTCAGGAACACGTCACCGACGCGCAGAGTCGCGCGCTCGTTATGGGCGACGACGACCTCGACCTCATCCACGTCGGCGATTATCGCGGGGATGACCACCGACGTCATCGGGATTACGCAATCATCCGTTCGGGGTGAAGGAGCGGCAACCGATCATGGGGTGGGATGAAACCCGGAACGTCCTCTGACGAGTGGAGGCGGGAATGCCCGGCTCAGCTAACCGCACTAATGCGCTCGATCATGTAGTGGTCGTGCTGTTCGAGAACCGGTCCCTGGACAACGTGCTGGGCCGCCTGTACGGGCCGGAGGATGGCAAGGCCTTCGAGGGCGTCATCGGGAAGGAGCTGAGCAACCCGATCCCCGAATGGGCGGAGCACGGCGCCGGCCGCACGGTGGTGCCGTACGGCGTCACTACCGACCTGGATTCCCCTAACCCGGACTCGGGTGAGGAGTGGTACCACACCAACACGCAGCTGTTCGGCGCGATCGATGACCACAACCGGTTCAAGATCGGCGAGGGCGTGACCGCACCGTGGAACGCGCCGCCGCCAGGTGCGGTTCCGGCCATGGATGGGTTCGTCGCCGACTACATCAGCACGTTCACCGCCGAAGTCGGGCGGCAGCCGACTTACGACGAGTACGCCCAGATCATGACCGGCTACACCCCGCAGCAGCTGCCGGTGCTGAGCGGCATCGCGCGTGAGTTCGGGGTGTTCGACCACTGGTTCTCCGAGGTGCCGTCGCAGACGTTCATGAACCGGTCGTTCTGGACGGCGGCGACGTCGTCGGGGCTGGTCGTGAACAGCCCGGTGCGAAAGTGGTTCACGAAGAACGACGCGGAGACGATCTTCGAGCGGCTCGAGCAGCACGGCAGGACCTGGAAGGTCTATGTGATGGAGCCGATGTGCTTGTCGTTCACCGGTGTCATCCACTATCCCCGGCTGAAGGACAGGCTGGCGACGCACTTCGTGCGGTTCTCGGAGTTCGAGAAGGACGCTGCGGCCGGGACCCTGCCCGATTTCTCGCTGATCGAGCCGGACATGATCGCGGGTCACGGCGACTACCATCCGGCGTTCGGCCGGTCGTTTTTCGGCGGCAACGTCGATATCGGTCTGGACCCGTCGTCGGCAATGCTGGGCGGCGAGGCGTTCCTGGAGCGGGTCTTCAACGCCTACCGGTCCGCCACTGCAGAGTCGGGTGCCAACGTCTGGAACACCACCTTGCTGATCGGGTGGGACGAGCCAGGCGGAACCTACGACCATGTGCCCCCGGGGCCGGTCCCGCCGCCCGATCCGGCCGCACCGGCGGGTGAGTTCGGCTTCACGTTCGACCGTTCCGGCTACCGCGTTCCCGCCATCGTCGTGTCGCCATGGGTCGAGCCGGGTTCGGTGTACAACGAGGAGTACCGGCACACCTCGCTGATCGCGACGCTGCGCAAGGCCTGGGACCTCGGCGCGCCGTTCACCCAGCGTGATGCCTCGGCACGCACTTTCGACCACGTGTTCACCCGCGGCACACCGCGCGATCCGCAGACCTGGGTCACCGTCGCGGCCCAGCCGCTGCCGGCCTGGACGATCGACTACAAAACCATGGGCAAGGCCCTGGGCTATCTGGGCAAGGACGTCGCACCCGGCATCATCGAGCACGCCAGACAGTTGGGGGTCGAACTCCCATCGCAACTGGACGACCCTTCCGCCGAACTAACGCCGCAACTCATCGTCGACGTCATCAGGGACGTCGCCTTCCACTACTTCCCCCAGCTGGCCTCAGGCGATAGCCACTGAGCCGAGTCGGACCGGCGATTTGGTCGGCCGCCCGGCCCGCTTCGGGCCTGCGACGTACGCCAATCCTCCCGCAGGGGTGATGTTGTGGGCCGAGATCTGCGGAATCGTCGGACGGGTACGCGGAATGCAGGGTGGGGGACTCCGGCTCGTCCGACGAGCGGCGCCTGCGGAGGACAGGAGGGGGCCGATCGTGCCGACGAAAGTTCAACATCTGAGTCTGGATGAGCGCAAAGCACGAGGCCTGGAGGCTCGCGCGCGAGTGTCGCCGGACAGTCACGAAGGGTGGAGGCCCGCGCCGGACCGGCCGGACCCTGTCGCACTCATCGAGGAACAGAACCTCCGGCGTGACGCGGACCTGGTTCCGGTGCGGCACGGCCGGATGATGGCCTCGCCGTTCACGTTCTACCGCGGTGCCGCCAAGATCATGGCCGAGGACCTTGCCAAGACACCGACGGCCGGTCTCGAGGTCCAACTGTGCGGGGACGCCCACCTGTCGAACTTCGGCGTCTACGCCTCGCCGGAGCGGACGCTGCTCTTCGACATCAACGACTTCGACGAGACCCTTCCGGGCCCGTTCGAGTACGACGTCAAACGTCTGGCAGCGAGTCTCATGGTGGCGGCACAGAACAACGGCTGCTCGGAGTCGGATGCTCGTGCAATCACGAAGGCCTGTGCCACGTCCTACCGGGAGGCGATGGCCGAGTTCGCCGCCATGAAAACCCTCGACGTCTGGTACGCCCGCACCGCCGAGGAGCAGATCAAGGAGTCGGTGAACGCCTTCTTCGCCGGAGCCGACGGAAAGGGCAAAGGCAAGGGATCCAAGAAGGACAAGACCAAGCTCGCCGGCGAGCCGGCCGGTATGAGCGGAATGACGCCGAAGCAGGTGAAAGAGGCCCAGAAGCGGTTCGAGAAGAACGCGCTGAAGGCGCACTCCCGCAACAGCGATCAGGCCCTCTCCAAGCTCAGCGAGGAGGTCGACGGCCGCTACCGCATCACCAGTGTCCCACCGGTCATCGTCCCCGCGCGCGAACTGCACGCGACGTACGGCCTGCAGCCCGGGGCTCTCGAGGAGGTCGTCGTCGACCTGTTCCGGGACTACCGGTCCACCCTTCGACCCGACCTTCGGCAACTTCTGGAGCGCTTCGAGATCATCGACTGGGCACGGAAGGTCGTCGGCGTCGGCAGCGTCGGAACCCGAGCGTTCATCGTCCTGTTGCAGGGCCGTGACCGCGGCGATCCGCTGTTCCTCCAAGTCAAGGAAGCCACCCGGTCGGTTCTCGAAGGAACCTTGCGCAAGAGCAGGTTCAAGCAAGCCGGCGAGCGCGTGGTGCAGGGCCAGCGATTGATGCAGGCCAGCAGCGACATCTTCCTGGGCTGGTCCAAAGGTGTTCAGGCCGACCGCTACTTCTACTGGCGCCAACTGCGCGACATGAAGGGCTCGGCGCTCGTAGAGCTGATGGCGCCCGCGACGCTGGCCTTCTACGCCCGTACGTGCGGATGGACCCTGGCCCGTGCACACGCTCGATCCGGCGACGCGGTCTCCATCGCCGCCTATCTCGGCGAAGACGATGCCTTCGACAAGTCGATCACCGACTTCTCCGTACGCTACGCCGCCCAGAACGACCAGGACTTCGCAGACTTCACCAAAGCCATCAGCTCGAACCGGATCGACGCAATCCAACAGGTCTGACCGCTGGAGGTAGAGCATGACTGTCAACATCGATGAGCTGGGTCCGGTCGACTGGGTCGTCGTCGAGTTCCCCGGTACCAAGCTGACCGGAGAGATCGCACCGATCCTGACCGACTATGTCGACCGGGGCCTGATCCGGATCCTCGACCTGCTGTTCCTCATGAAGGATGCGGACGGCAGCTTGGAGGCGTACGAGGCGGCTGATCTGGAGGACACCGAGATCGGGGAGCTGCGGAGGTTCGAGACCGAGATCGCGATGCTGCTCAGTGAGCAGGATGTCGCGGACCTCGCCGAGACCATCGAGCCCGGCAGCTCGGCCGCGGTACTCGTCTGGGAGAACCTGTGGGCCGCGCCGTTCGGTACGGCAGTACGGCACGCCGGCGGTCACCTGGCCGCCAGCGGACGGATCCCGATCCAGGCCGTGATCGCCGCCATCGAGGCCGACGCCGCTGAGGCCGAAGAGACCAAGTAGACCGAGGAAGGAGCCTGAGATGCCACTCGCAGCCCGACGCAGGCGCAGGACCGCAATGGCCGTGGGAGGTGCCGTGGTCGTCGCACATGGCGTCAACCGCCGCCGCGACCGTCGTGACGACCGTCGTGACGACCGCCAAGACAATCGCGAGGACCGCCGCGACTGACGCTTCCGAGCACCCAGGAACGACGCGTTGGTAAGTTGCGCGCCATGACTGAGCTCGGACCCGTCTCCTGGCCACCTGTCCCGATGAAGACCGAGCGCCTCGTGCTCCGTGAGCCCGAGGCGCGGGACCGTGCGGCGGTCATCGAGCTGTTGGCCTCGCCAGAGGTGGGTACGTACGTCGGCGGCGCTCGACCGCGTGACGAGCTCGAGCTCGCGGTGCCTGAGGTGCCCAGGCGGCGCCCTGGCCTTTTCGTGGTCGATCTCGACGGAGCGATGATCGGCATGGCCACGCTCGATCGGCGCGACGCGGAGCGTCCGGGTGACGTCCGTACGGATGCCGGGGAGGTCGTGCTCGGCTACATGTTCCTGCCGGATGCGTGGGGATACGGGTATGCCGCCGAGGCGTGCGCAGCCGTACTCGACTGGTTCGCCGGCGCGCTTCCCGGCGAGCCGGTGGTGCTCTACACCCAGACCGCGAACGGCCGCTCGATGCGGGTCGCGGCGAAGCTGGGGTTCACCGAGGTGGAGCGGTTCGAGAAGTACGGCGCCGAGCAGTGGTGCGGCATGTGGTCCGCGGTCACGCCGTACGACGTGCCCCCTGGATCGACCGATCTTGAGAATTTCTGGCGGTAGCCTGTCGGATCCGGGTGCGGCGTTCGTTGCAGGGGTAAGGGGCGGCCCGTGGGAGGTCGTCGGGACAACGAGTGATGAGATGCCGCGGTACCTGATACCTGCTGTCCGTGTGAATCCGGAAGGAGGGTGTCCGGAATGGGGCCTAGCATCTGGTCATGGAGCAAGAGTTCAGCGGCGAGGTGATCGAGTGGCGTGGTCCGGCGCCGTACTACTTCGTGGCCGTGCCGGAGGAGGAAGGTGCCGCGCTGCGGGCGGTGGCCTTGGCCGCCAGCTACGGGTGGGGGCTGTTGCCGATCCGCGCTCGGATCGGCAACACCGAGTGGAAGACGTCGCTGTGGCCGAAGGACGGTGGCTACCTGCTCCCGCTCAAGGACGCCGTACGCAAGCCCGAGCGACTGGATGCAGGCGACGGGGTGGACGTTCGGCTCACGTTCGACGCGCCGCCCCGTCAGCAGAAGCAGCCGCCGGCCAAGCGGGTGCGCACTCCCCGCCCGACGGGCTCCCGGGAGCCCGTCACCGCCGAGCAGCTCACGATCGTGCCGGCCAACCAGGCGGCTTGGGAGGACCTGCAGGCGGTCTTCGGCGCGTCTGGCGACACCGCGCGGTGCTGGTGCCAGCGGTATCGGATGCTGCCCAAGGAATCATGGGCGTCTGAGGGTCCCGAAGAGCTCGCCGCCCGGCTCCGCGACCAGACCGCCTGCGGAAGCCGCAAGGCACGGGCAACGAGCGGCCTGGTCGCGTATCTCGACAGCGAGCCCGTCGGCTGGTGCGCCGTCGCGCCGCGGGCGGACCACCCGAGGCTGCTACGCGACTTCCGTGTCCCCTGGCTGGGCCGCAACGAGGACAAGGCCGACACCACCGTCTGGGCCGTGACCTGCTTCGTCACCCGCGCCGGCTACCGGCGCCGACGGATCAGCCGCGCGCTCGCTCGCGCGTCCGTCGGGTTCGCCCGTGAACGCGGCGCCCGCGCCGTGGAGGGCTACCCGGACCTCGTGGACGGCGGGTCGGTCGGCACTCTCGCCATGTTCGCCGATGCCGGGTACGCCGAGGTGAGCCGGCCGGGCAACCGCCGCGCCGTCATGCGCATCGACTTCTGAGCCTGCACCTCAGCCTTGATCCGACAGATTCCTTTCGAGGACCTTCCGGTGTGACAGGGGGCGTGTCAGGGCGGTGTCAGGGGGGTGTCTGGGCTGATCGCGATGGTTGTCGCATGACAACTTCGGCGATTGCAGTCTCGGGGCTGCGGAAGGCCTTCAAGGACAAGACCGTCCTCGACGGCATCGATCTGGATGTTCCTGCGGGCACGGTCTTCTCGCTGCTCGGCCCGAACGGGGCGGGCAAGACGACGACCGTGAACGTGCTGACCACGCTGATGGCGGCCGACGGCGGGACGGTCCGCGTCGCCGGGCACGATGTCGCGACCGCGGCCAAGGCGGTGCGCAAGGTGATCGGGGTGACCGGTCAGTTCGCGGCGGTGGACGAGCTGTTGACGGGGCAGGAGAACCTGCAGTTGATGGTGGATCTGCTCGGTATCGGCTCCGGCGAGGGCAAGCGTGTCGTCACCGAGCTGCTGGAGCGGTTCGACCTGGCGGAGTCGGCGCAGAAGCCGGCCTCGACGTACTCCGGGGGTATGCGCCGCAAGCTCGACCTGGCGATGACGCTGGTCGGCAACCCGCGGATCATCTTCCTGGACGAGCCGACGACGGGACTGGACCCGCGCAGCCGGCGGACGATGTGGACGATCATCCGCGAGTTGGTGGCCGATGGCGTGACCATCTTCCTCACCACCCAGTACCTCGACGAGGCCGATCAGCTCGCCGACCGGATCGCGGTTCTCGACCAGGGCCGCATCGTTGCCCAGGGCACCCCTGACGAGCTCAAGCGCCAGCTCCCCGGTACGCACGTCCGCCTTAGGTTCAGCACCGTCGGCGAACTCGACGCGGCCGCGCAACTCTTCGCCGACTCCACGCGGGACGACGAGGCACTGGCCCTGCGGGTTCCCAGCGACGGCGGGACGAGATCCCTGCGGGCTGTGCTCGACCGGCTCGACGAATACGCACTCAGCGCCGAGGAGTTCTCGGTGCACACCCCTGACCTTGATGACGTTTTCCTCGCCCTGACGGGCCACTCCACGGAGGTAGTCGCGAAATGAGCACCCAGTCGCATTCGATCGTCATGTTGCGTCGCGACTTCAAGCACATCGCCCGGAACCCGACCTCGGTGTTCAACGCGGTCCTGATGCCGATCGTGATGATGTTGATGTTCGTGTACGTGTTCGGAGACGCGTTCAACGTCGGTGTCGACTACATCGACTACGCGACGCCGGGGCTGATGCTGCTGGCCGTCTGCTACGGCCTCGGAGCCACCGCTACCGCGGTGAACTCGGACATGACGAAGGGCATCATCAACCGGTTCAAGGTCATGGACGTCTCCCGAGGTGCGGTACTCACGGGACACGTCGTCGCCAGTGTGCTGACCAACCTGGTCGCCATCGCCGCCCTCATCGGGGTGGCCTTCCTGCTGGGATTCAGCCCGTCGGCGAGCTTCGTCGATTGGCTCGGCGTGCTGGGCATCGTCGTACTGCTCGGGTTCGCGACCGCCTGGCTCACGGTCGCCTTGGGAATGGCCGCGAAGTCTCCGGAAACCGCGGGTCTGGCCGCCGTGCCGCTGATCATGCTTCCGTTCTTCAGCAGCGCGATCGTACCGGCGGACAAGATGGGCGCCGGCGTCCGGCAGTTCGCGGAGTACCAGCCCTTCACACCGATCATCGAGACCCTGCGTGGGTTCCTCAACGGCTCACCGCAGAGCGGCGACGTGATCGCCGCCCTGGCCTGGTGCGTCGGGATCGCCCTCGTCGGATACCTGTGGGCGTCGTCCACGTTCAAGAAGCGAGCGTGACCTCGACCAGCTGAGTCCAGTCCGTCTCAGTGCCCTCCCGAACCGCCTCGGCGAACCCTGTGTCGCCGAGGCGGTTTCGCGCTGCCTGCTCGATCCGGGCGAGATCCGGGTAGGAGCGATTCTGCAGTCCGAGCACGCCGGCGCTGGCTCCGAGCAGCCGCGCGGCCTGTTCGTACTGGTCGAGCCTTAGTGCCAGGTCCGCGACCCCGACGAGTACCTGGGCGATCCCTGGTGCGTGCCCCGCCTGGGCCGCCGCCTCGCAAGCCGCCGCACGGTGCGTGCGGGCCTCGCTGAGATCCTCGGCGAAGTAGCCGAGCAGGTCCTCGGTGTACGCGCGGATGTTCGCCCCCTCCGCTTCGTCGCCCAGCAGGCTGGTCACGAGGCCGAGCTGTTTGTAAGTCTCCCCGGCGTCGCCGTTCCACCGAGCGAGTTCCGCCTTCGAGAGGGCGAGTTGAGCCAGCGTGGCCGGCCAGTTGACCCGTTCCGCGCACCGTTCGGCCTCGGCGATGGCGGCCGCGCTGGAGTCCTTGTCGCCCATGAGCCAGTACAGCTGGGCCTGTCGCGCCCGCATCCGGATGACATCGTCCATGGAGCCGACCTCGGTCACGACCGCGACCGCCTGCTCGTAGTACTCGCACGCGGCGGCGAACTCACCGCGCATGGTGATGCGGTCCGCCAGTTCGGTCAGGGCGAACGAGATCCCGAACCGCTCGCCGAGTGCCCGGAACTCGGTGAGCGCCGTCTCGAGGTACGCGTCCGCATCCCGCCCGCCGTGGCCGAGCATGACCCGCATCTTGCCCAGATGGAGCCGGGCCAGCGCGCGTACCCAGGGGTTTTCGCTGTCCAGCAAGGGTTCCCACGCGGGCAGGAACGAGCCCGGCTCCTGCAACATGCGTTCCAGCGGGACGACCAGCTCCAGCGACGGGTGATAGTGCGGACTGCTCCGGCCGAGCTGGTAGGCCTTGTGGATCCACTCCGCCGCCGCGAATTCGTCGGCCGGCCCAGAGCTCACGAACATCGAGATCAGCGCGTATACCGTCGCGCGGATCTCATCGCTCACCTCACCAGGCGTCTCAATGGCGGCCCGGAGCATTTCGTTGCCCTCGGCCTTGTGCCCGCTGAGCCACCAGTACCAGGCGGCGGCCGCAGCGAGCCGCATCGCCGCCGGCCCGTCGCCGGCCGCGATCGCGTTACGCATCGCGGCACCGATGTTGTCGTGCTCAGCCTCGAGCGCGGCAAGCCAGACCAGCTGCTCGGCGAGGCGAAGATGCGGCTCCGCGGTCTCGGTGAGTTCGGTGAAGTAGGCGAGATGCGCGTTGCGCGCCAGCTCCGATTCCCCCGCTTCCATGAGCCGCTGCCCGGCGTACTCCTTGATCATGCTGAGCATCCGGTACCGCGGCGCGTCGTCGGTATCGGCGACCACCAGCGATTTCTCGGTCAGTGCGGTCAGCAACTCGAGCACCTGCCACGACTCGACCGTGTCGCCCGCGCACACTCGCTCGGCTGCTTCCAGGCTCGCGCCGCCGGAGAACACCGACAGCCTGCGCAGGACCACTCGTTCGGCGTCGCTGAGCAGGGTCCAGCTCCAGTCGATCACCGCCCGCAGCGTCCGTTGCCGGGGCAGCGCCGTCCGGCTGCCGCCGGTCAGCAGGCGGAACACGTCGTCGAGCCGGTCGGCGAGCTGTTCGAGGGACATGGTGCGCAACCTCGCCGCGGCCAGTTCGATCGCCAGCGGCATCCCGTCCAACGCGCGGCAGACGCGCGCCATGGTCGACAACGTGTGGGCGTCGGTGCCGAGATCCATCCGCACCGCCTCCGCCCGATCGCGCAGCAGCCGGACCGCCGGAGAAGACTCGATCTCGCCGGGGTCGGTGTCGCCCGCGGGCAGGGCCAGCGGCGCGACCCGCCACAGCGCCTCGCCGGTGATGCCGAGCGGTTCCCTGCTGGTCGCGAGGATCCGCAGCCGGCGGCACTCCCCGAGCACCCGATGGGCGAACTCCGCCGCCGACTCGATCACGTGCTCGCAGTTGTCCAGGATCAGCAGCGCCTCTTGCTCGCGGAATGCGGTGATGACCCGATCAGTGGGTTCCACGTCCGATGGCTCGCCCAGCAGCGCGTCCCGCAGGCGGAGCGCGGCGAGCGTCGCCTGCGCCACGTCACTGTCCGCGCCGATGGGCGCGAGCTCCACCAGCCAGGCGCCATCCGGCAGATCGCCCAGCAGCGTACGCGCGGTTTCGGTGGCCAGCCGGGTCTTCCCCGCGCCGCCCGGCCCGATCAGCGTGGTCAGCCGATGGTCGGCGACGAGTTCGCGGACCGCGGCGACGTCAGCGTCCTTGCCGACGTAGCTGGTCAGCTCGGCGCGCAGGTTGTCTTTCCGGCTCTCCTGACGCTGTCCCACCTCGCCCCGCAGCAGTGCGACGTGCAGTGCGGACAGCTCGGGAGAGGGGTCGACGCCCAGCGCATCGGCCAGCGCTTCCCGCGTACGCTCGTACGCGAGCAAGGCGTCCGCGTTGCGACCGGCCGCGGCGAGGGCATGCATCAGTGCGGCGACGAGCCGTTCCCGCACCGGGTTCGCGGCCACCAGGTCGGTCAGTTCCGTGACCAGCTCCGCACCGTTGCCGAGGCTGATCTCCGCATCGAACCGGTCCTCCAGGGCGGCCAGGTGGAGCCCCTCGAGCCGGGTGACCGCCGCGTCGAACGCCGTACTGTCCTGCAGACCGACATCCTGCATGGGAGCACCGCGCCACAATCCGAGCGCCTCGCGCAGCAGCCGCACCCGCCGTGGATCCTCGTCATTACGGGCCTGACCGAGGAGGCGTTCGAACCGTACGGCGTCCACAGCGTCGGGATCGACCCTCAACCGGTAGCCGTCCGTCTGCCCCTCGACCGAGCCTTCCGGCAGCACCTTCCGGAGCCGGGAGGCCAGGCGTTGCAGGGCGTTCGCCGCTTCTGCGGGCGGCTGCTCACCCCAGATCCAGTCGATGAGCGTCGCCTTCGGGACTATGTGACCCGGCCTGAGCGCGAGAGCGATCAGCAGCCCGCGCAACCGGGCGCCCGGTACGTCGGTGAGGACGCCGTCGTCCGTGCGTACCTCGAATGATCCCAGAATCCCGATCTGCACCTGGCTGATCTTGCCATCATGGCGGCGGGCGGGTCAGATTCACCCCGGCAGGGTGACGTTGCCTTGACTTCCGGCGCCCACGATGGGGAGCGCCCGGTTGGATCGAAGGCAAGGAGTACGTCATGACCGCCTTTACGGTGTGGAAGTTCGAGGGCCCGGAGGACGCCGCGCACGCCGCCTCGGTCCTCAAGGGCTGCGAGCGGGACGGGCTGGTGAAGATCCTCGACCACGCGATCGTCTCCTGGCCGAAAGGCGCTTCGCAGCCGACCACCAAGCAGGCGCACGAAGAAGCCTGGCGCGGGACCGGGTGGGGGGCTTTCTGGGGAGTTCTCCTCGGTGCGCTGTTCTTCGTCCCCGTCGTCGGTGGCGTGGCGGGGGCCGCGATCGGCGCGATCAGCAAGATGACGCAGGACACCGGCATCACCAAGGAGCAACTGACGAAGATCCGTACCGAGGTGACCGAGGGGACCTCGGCCCTCTTCGTGGTCACCGAGCACGGCGATCTCGACCGGGTGGGCGAGCGCTTCCACAACATGCACAGCAAGCTCATCGCCACGAACCTCACCGACGCCGAGCGCCAGGAACTCCTGGAGACCTTCGGAGGCAGCTGACCCCGCCGGGCGTCAGTGGGTGAATTTCTGGACGATCATGAAAAGGCTGAGGATCAGGGCGATCGAGGACAGGACCCAGCCGACCGCGGCCAGCGGCTTGCCGCGGCGGGAGCCGATGCAGCCGTAGACCGCGAGGGCCACCCCGGGGAGTGCGAAGGGGAGCGGGGAGTAGGCCCGCCAGGTGTCCATGTTGACCGGCAGCAGGAACACCACGCAGCCCGCGAGCCCGAAGATCACCGCGAACACCGCCGGCCAGGACCCCTTGGGAGCAGCCGCCGGAGGCGGGCCTCCGGGCCACGTGCGCCCATGCGGGTCAGTCCACGGCTGTTGCGGTTGGCCCGTCCAGGGCTGTTGCGGCGGTGTGGGGGCGGAGGACGCATTCGGTTCGGGCGGGCCGTAGGTCATGGGGACTCCAGTCAGGCAGGACGGTCCCACATCCCTACCAGTCACCCCGGGCCAACCGAGGGTGACGTTTGCGTCAGCTGACGGCTTTCTTGATGAGTGTGGTGATGTGCTTCTCGACGGTGGGGGTCAGGTCGGTCAGGGCGTAGGCGGTGGGCCACATCGTGCCGTCGTCGAGGGTTGCGATGTCGTTGAAACCGAGGGTCGCGTAGCGGGTGTTGAACTTGCTCGCGGCCTGGAAGAAGCAGAGGACCTTGCCGTTCTTGGCGTACGCGGGCTGGCCGTACCAGAGCTTCGGGGCGAGCTCAGGCGCGTTGGTCGTGATGATGGCGTGCAGGCGTTCGGCGATCTCACGGTCGTCGTCGTCCATCTCGGCGATCTTCTCCAGGACGGCGGCCAGGTCTTCCGCCTTGCCGCGGGACGCCTTGAGTTCCTTGGCGTGCTCCTTCATCGCGTCGCGTTCCTCGGCGGTGAAGCCGTCGTACGACTTGGTGGTCTTCGAGGTGGTCTTCCGCGTGGTGGCCATCAGAGGTTCCTGTCTGCGTGATCCGGTGTGAACAAGACCAATGCTAAGAACCCGCCGACGCCCCACGCTTCTTGAAAACTGATCGATTGCATCGCAGTCAGGTCAGGGTCGTGAGGGATCGGACGACCTGGCAACCGGGTGGCCGGTGCGCAGATCCCGCCGACCGGCCGGCGAGTCGTCGGCCGCGGCGCGTGCTTCGCCCGGTTCGAAGGCGACCAGGTGGTCGAGTTCCGCGCGTACCCGGACCTGGCCGGAATGATGATGGAACTCGGCCTCCTGCTGGGAGCCGGCCGATCCAGTTGATCTAGGTTGTGGGGGTGTCGAGTTTCGCGGCGTTTCCGGTGGAGTTGGTGACCGAGCGGCTGCGTCTGCGGGTTTGGCGTACGTCGGACGCAGCCGAGTATCGCGCGCTCTGGGCCGAACGGGATCCGCGGGCGTTACACCGGATCGACGCGGACGGGCACCCGACGGTGGACGAGATCCGTGGGTGGCTCGCCGACAATCCGCTGAGCGCCGCGCCCGGGCTCGGGTTGTTGCCGATCGAGCGGAAGGACACTGGTGAGTTCATCGGGTACTGCGGACTGACCGTCGGCCGCGCGTCGTTCGACGAACCGGAGATCGCGTACGAGCTCGCCCAGCGAGCCCACGGTCACGGGTACGCCACCGAGGCGGCGCGCGCAGTCGTCGAGGCCGCGGCGCGCACCGGCCGGCGCCGGTTGTGGGCAACGGTGCGCGAGTGGAACGCGGCCTCGTTCCGCGTCCTGGAGAAACTCGACTTCTACCGCAGCGATCGAGTCACCGAGGACCTCGACCGCGGCAACACAATCTGGATGACGCGCGCCCTCGATCAGCCATCGGCGTAGAGCCGTTTGTACGAGACTAGGGCCGTGAACCGACAGGATGATCTGGCTGCTGAAGGTGAACCGGAGAAGGAGTTCAATCCCGGGATCGCGGGCCGATTGCCGAGGAAGACGGTGGCCGGGGGAGCGTTGATCCGGGATCGGGGTGGGCGCATCCTCTTCATCGAACCCACTTACAAGCCCACGCTCGACATCCCCGGCGGCATTGCGGAGTACGACGAATCGCCGTACGACGCCTGCCGTCGCGAGGTGAAGGAAGAGATCGGCCTGGACCTCGAGATCGGGCCCCTCCTCGTCGTCGACTGGGTTCCTGTCCTCGGCCCCTGGACCGACGCCCTCGCCTTCGTCTTCGACGGCGGAATCCTCGGCCGCGACCTCGAAGACGGCGGACTCGAAGACGGCGGACTCGAAGATGGCGGACTCAAGGGCGGCGGACTCGAGGGCGGCAACCTGGTCCCCGACCCCACCGAGGTCCGCGCCATCCACTTCCTCACCCTCGCCGAGGCAACCCCTCGCCTCCGCCCCTCCATGACCCGCCGCCTGGCCCTGGCCCAACACTCCCTCACCACCGGCACCGCGACGTACGCCGACTTCGGCCGCTGACCGGAGCCCGCTACCCCCGGCCGCCAGCAAAATAGTAGCCATGTACTTAGTAGCCGTGTACTGTATCTGACATGAGCAAGGTGAGTGGCGCGACTCCTGGGCATCTCGTCTGGAGGTTGTCGATGAAGTGGCGGGTGGCGGTCGATCGGGCGTTGGCCCCGGTGGGGTTGACCCATGCGCAGTACGTCATGCTGGCGTCTCTGTACGGGATGGAGCGCGCCGGGCAGGTGCCGAGTCAGCGGGAGCTGGCCGACTACACCGGGCTGGAGGCGCTGTACGTGTCCAAGCTGGCCCGCAGTCTCGACGCCGACGGACTCATCCAGCGCACCCGCGATGCCGGCGACACCCGCACGATGCGTCTCGAGCTGACCGACCAGGGGCGCGAGACGATCCAGCCCGCCATCGCGGAAGTCGCCGGCCTGCTCGACAAGCTGCTGGCGCCGCTCGGCGGTCGCCGTGGTGCGCGCACCAAGGACTTCGTGCGCGACCTCACCGAACTCCTCGACACTCCACTGTGAAGGACTCCGCCATGCCCGAGATCGACGTACACAATTCGACAATCCACTACGAGGACAACGGCAGCGGTACGCCGATCGTCTTCCTGCACGGCAATCCGGCCTCGTCCCACGTCTGGCGCAACGTCATGCCGTACGTCGGCAGCGGCCGGCTGCTGGCACCCGACCTCATCGGAATGGGCCGCTCCGGCAAGCCCGACATCGCCTACACGTTCGCCGATCACGCCCGCTATCTCGACGCTTGGTTCGACGCGCTGGAGCTCGACCGGGTCATCCTGGTCGGTCACGACTGGGGCGGTGCGCTCGCCTTCGACTGGGCCGCCCGGCATCCCGACCGCGTCATCGGCATCGCGTTCTTCGAAAGCATCGTGAAGCCGATGGCCTGGGAGGAGCTGTCGCCCCAAGCGCGCGAACGCTCCCGGCTGATCCGAACCGAAGGTCCCGGCGAAGACCTCGTCCTCGAGCAGAACCTCTTCGTCCGCCAGGCCTTCACCGGCGGCGTACTCACGCCGGTCGGCGACGACGACCTGCGGACCTACCTGGCGCCGTACCCGACGCCACAGACCCGCCGCCCGATCCTCGCGTGGGCCCGCCAGTTGCCGCTCGGCGGCGACCCGGCCGAACTCGTTGCCCGCATCAACCAGTACGACGACTGGCTGGCCGGCAGCACCGACGTACCCAAGCTGCTGATCACCTTCGAAGGATCGCCCACCCTGCTCATCGGCAAGGAGGTGGCCGACTGGTGCGCCGCCAATATCGCCGCTCTCGACATCGTCCACGGCGGCGAAGCCGGTCACCACGCGGCCGAGGACCGCCCCAAGGAGATCGCGACTGAGATCTCCGCCTGGCTGGACCGGCACGCACTGCGCTGACCGCGCCCCCCGGGGGCCACAAGCTGGCCCCGGGGGCGCGATGGTCAGGGAAGTTCGACTCGACCGCGCCATGCGAGATGGTCGCGCCCTCGGCTTGGTAGTCGGTGGCGGCGGCCGTTGCGGGTGGGGTGTCAACAGCACGAGGCCCCCGCGGGACGTCCGCGGGGGCCTTGCTCCGTTGGTTGTTACCCGGCAGCGGCCAGCATGGTCGGGCGGTACAAGGTGAGTCCCGACGTCTCGTCGACGACGGCGACCCGGACGGACTCCGGAGTGGAGTCATGATGCGGTACGGCGAAGACGGCGGTCGCCGGGCGGCCGTCGTACCTGGCGGTGTAGCTGACGAACCGCCAGTCCTCGTCGTCCCAGTAGTCGTGGATGTCGGACCGCAGCAGCCCGTCGACCGAGCGGTACGCGGGGCTGAGCAGCAGCCGTCGCTGCGTGGCCGCCAGCGGTACGGCGTCGGTCGCCGTACCCGCGAGCGGATGACTGAGTCGCAGCCGCAGTCGGCGCAACGGCAGCAGCCAGTACCGATCCAGCTCGGCGGACAGCATGACGAAGACGGCCGCCTCACAGACGAGCACTACCGCAGCCGGACCGGCTGACCACCATCCGGCATCGGGCGTGGTCGCTACCGCTGCTGTTGCTAGCAGCAACAAGGCACGCCCGATCGCCCGCCGGTCAATGGGTTTGGCCGACGCGCCGGTGCACCCGCACGACGCTTCGGGTACGACGATCTTGGCGTAGATCAGGTAGCCGGTGAACCCGACGGCCAACGCAACCGCCGCCGCTGCCTCGATGCTCAAGGCTGGTGGGAGCAGTAGGGCCAGAGCGATGAGGGCCTCGACTCCACCGACGGCGCGATACGCCGCGGTCGCGCGTGACTCGCCGACCAAGCGCGGCAACGCCGTACGAGTGGCTTGTTCCGCGTGGGCGAACTTGCCGTACGACGTCCAGAGCAGGAGCAAGCCGATCAGGAGCGGCTGGGCGGCCGCCATTTGTTGGGCGCCCATGTCAGTTCGACGCGTAGATCGTCGCGATGTCGATCTCGTTGGTCCCCGGTCGCCAGGCGCCGATCACCTGGGCGTGCCGGCCGACCTTGAGCATCGACAGGTCCGACACCGCGGGCGTGCCGTTGTACACGGCCGCGGTGACCCCGGGCTGGACGTACCCGACGACCTTCTGGCCGTGATGGTCGAACTGCAACCCGGAGCGCCCGATCGAGGTGATGGCGACGGTGAGGTTGACGATGTTGATCCACACCGACTCGGCCGCCAGTGTCCCGTCCGGCATCAGTACGCCGCGCGCGTACAGGCCGTCGCCGATCCGGGCCTGGTCGATCGTGGTCGGCCGGAGCTTCCAGACACTGGTCACGCCGGTCAGCTGGATCCGGTGCATCCGGCCGTCGGATCCCTGTACCTGCAGGAGATCCTGGTTGCGGCCCATGATCAGGCCTTCGGCGAAGTTCGGGTCCGGCTGTCCCGGTTCGGGGAACTGCGAGGCCGCGGCGAACGCGGTCTCCGGGGCAAGCGAGCCCATCGCCGTCGCGGCGACCAGGCCGGTGGCGCCGAGCGCGGCGCGGGTGAGCAGGGAACGGCGGTCCATCGTGGTTGTCATCTCAGCTCACCTCTCAGCCGACGTTGATCGCAGCGGGAATCAGGCCGGCGCTCAGGCTCGCGATCGCCGAGAACGCGGCCGGAGTGAGGTCGACGATCCGGTTGGAGGCGCACGTACCGCCGCAGCAGGCTCGTTCACCACAGAACAGGTCGGTCTGCGGACCACAGTCCGCGATCGACGTGACCACCCGCTTGCTGTTGCACAGGTTGGTCGTGGAGTGCTTGAACCCGCACGTACGCCGGGACATCCCGGTGACGCCACAGGTGTCCGGATGGGTGATGGCGTAGCACGCGTCCGAGGCGTTCGGCCACGCGTGCTGGAAGTTCCCCGAGTGACAGGTTCCGCAAGCACCACGTCCGGTGCTCGCGCAGGGTCCCCACGCGTTTCCGCAACAGAACCATGAGACTTCGCCGTTGAGTCCGGCCATGACAATTCCTCCAGGTCTAGGGGCGGTAAGACCTACAGAAACTTTTGTACTCCGATCAGGCGGAAACTCCCAGTGCTCAACCCCGAAACGGAAACTTTTTGCCAAGTGGCTCGGGGTGGATGGTCCTGATCGGCTAGAGTCCTCCGGCGGGGCGCGCGGGGGCTGGCGTTGGAGTCTGTATGCGGTATACGATCTAGCCAGCGCGCTGATGTGACCCGGTGCACGGTGGAATTCATCGGTACTGGATATAGTTGGTGCGTTTGTGGAGGGGAGTATTCCTCTCGGGTCGCGCTTCGGCGGATCCGACTACGGCAGTGTCGTCATCACGGGAGGCCCGGGCGGCCGAACCGGTGCTGCCGGCCCGGAGTGATCCGGGTGGAAGAGACCTCCGGACCGAGCTAGCTCTTCGCCGTCGTCCGGAGGTTTGTCATGGTCTCAGTCATGCCCCCTGTTGTCTGGGTGCTCACGATCATCGGATTGCTCGGGATCGTCGCGTTCGACCTGATCGTGATCGCCAGGCGCAACCACACCGTGACGATCAAGGACGCGACGCGGTGGGTGCTGTTCTACGTCGGGCTGGCCGGTCTGTTCGCGGTCGGGCTGTTCGTGTTCAGTCCGGGGCAGAGCGGCGGGGAGTTCGTCGCCGGGTACATCACCGAGTACAGCCTGAGCATCGACAACCTGTTCGTGTTCGTGATCATCATGGCGCGATTCGCCGTACCGAGCCTGGCTCAGGACAAGGTGCTCTACATCGGCATCGTGGTGTCGATGGCGCTACGGGCGGTCTTCATCCTGGCCGGTGCGGCGGCGATCTCGGCGGCCAGCTGGGTCTTCTACATCTTCGGCGCGTTCCTGGTCTACACCGCGGTCCGGCTGGCGCTCGAGGGCGAGAACGACGAGACCGACTTCCAGGAGAACGTCGTCATCCGTGGGATGCGCCGGATCCTGCCGCTCCAGCACGACTACGACGGAGCGAAGCTGGTCACCAAGACCGATGGCCGCCGGATGCTCACCCCGCTGGTCATCGTGATCGCGGCGATCGGGATGGCGAACGTGATCTTCGCGCTCGACTCGATCCCGGCGATCTTCGGACTCACCCAGGACGCCTACATCGTGCTGACCGCCAACGCGTTCGCGCTGATGGGCCTGCGGCAGCTGTACTTCCTGATCGGCGGGCTGCTGGAGCGGATCATCTACCTGAACGTCGGCCTGTCGGTGATCCTGGCGTTCATCGGCGTGAAGCTGATCATCGAGGCGCTGCACGGCTCGCACATCGACGACGTCGGGGCGATCCACCTGCCGCACATCGGCATCCTGACCTCGCTCGGCTTCATCGTCGGCACCTTGTTCGTCACCACGGTCGCCAGCCTGATCAAGTCGTCGTACGACCGTCGTCAGGTCGAGGTCAAGGTCCGCATCGACGACTGAGGCGGACCGCCAGCACTTCACAATCGCGGCCCGGAGCCGGATGTGAGCGGTGAGCCGCTCGCCAACCGGCAATTGATGAGTGCTGGCGGTCCGCCTCACGCCCGCTCGTGCTGTTCGGTACGGGCCGGGCGGAGGCGGAGGTACAGCAGCGGGATCGGGGTGAGGATGAGCCCCGAGGCGAGGAGTGCGGCGCGCAGTGACGATCGGCCGACGGCGCCCAGCGGCGGACCGCCGACGACCTGGCCGATGGCGTTGGCCTGCGACACCATCGAGATCACGGTCGCGCGGGACCGGGAGTCGACGTGCCGGTTCAGCCAGGCGGACTCGATCGGCCAGGCGAGCGTGCCGGCGATCGTGTTGATCCACATCGCCGCGAGTGCCAGCCAGAGATGACCGAGCAGGGCGAACGCGATCACACCGGCCACCTGCAACGCAGCGAGCAACGCGAGTACGCCGTTCGGATGCGCAGCGGTCACGCGTTCCGGCGAGAGCCTGTTGAGGGCGACCGAGCACACCAGGGACAGCAGCGTCCCGATCAGAGCCAGCACGGTGAACCAGAACGCAGGGTCCGACGTACCGAACACGGTCGGGAAGCTGAAGGACAGGATCTTCACCGACCACAACCGGTCGAACGCCTCACTGGACAGCCCCGAGATCAGGCTGATCAGCACCAACGTCCGTACGACGGGACGCTGCCGGGCGACCGACAGTCCGTGCTTGAACGTGTCGGCCATCTGCTTGAAGGTCTCGCGCTCCTCCCGCGGCGTCCGGTGGAAGTTCTGCTCGCGCATGAAGAGCGCGAGTACCAGCGCGAGCAGAATCATCCCGGCACCCGACAGGGTCAGCGGCAGCGGCAGGCTGATCAGACCTAGCGCGCCGGCGCAGACCGTGCCGGCGATCTTCGCGCCCAGGCTGAACTGCTGGCTGCGGATGAAGACCTTCGCGGCCCGATCGGTGCCGATCTCATCGGTGATCCAGGCCTGGTCGGCGCCGGAAGTGAAGGTGTAGCCGACACCCCACAGCACCTGGGCGGCGAGGATCGCCAGGAACGCCGGTACCAGTCCCTGCAGCAGGAAGCCGACACCGATCAGAGCGACGCCGATGATGATCGAGAGCCGACGGCTGTAAAGGTCGGCGACGATGCCGGTCGGTACCTCGAACAGGAAGCAGGCGAGCTCGAGGACGGTCCCGACCAGGACCATCTGGAGTGGGTTCAGTCCGGCGTCGCGGACGTAGTACACCATGCTGAGCGTGAAGGTCAGCGCGGAGAGGAACGCCCAGGCGCCGTTGTAGGCGTAATAGGTCCGGACCGGATCGGCGGACCGGTAGGCAGGCAGAGACATCGTGGGTTGCTCCCGAAAGCGTGCGTGCGAATGACGAAGCGCGACCCGGGTAGGTCAAACGCTTGACGTGACGCACGACGGCGGGCCCGATGGGAAGGGCCGCGGTGGTGCGCTTTCAGGAGCGGGCTTGCATGGCGTCCAGGGTAGGGGAAGACGGGCGTGTCCGCCGCTGAATTTGAGGACCACTGCCGGTGATCAGGAGTACCATCGAAGTGCCTGGCCCGGCCGTTCCCCCGTGATGGTCGGGTCAGGTTTTTGCCGCATTGCGTAAGTGGATTCTTACGCGTAAGGCCTGGCTTACGGGTTGAGGGGATGGCATGGCGATCGAGGTGGGCGCCGTCCTCGCCGCGGTCGCGGACGGGTCGCGGCGGCGGATCGTGGCGCGCCTCGCGCAGGGGCCGGCGACGACCGGGCAACTGGCCGAACTGTTCCCGATCAGCCGCCCTGCCGTCTCGCAGCACCTGAAGATCCTGCAAACCGCCGACGTCGTGCGGACCACGCTGGTCGGGCGCCATCGCTGGCACGAACTGAATCCGGACGCGCTCCACGCGCTGGCGTACTGGGCCATCGACGTGGCCGCCCGCCATGAGAAGGCGCCGCCATTGCGCCGAGGAGATCGACCATGAGTCAGCTGGTGAGTTACGTCGAGTTCAACAGCCCCGACGTCGGCCGAGGCTCGTACATCCTCGACCCCGCCGGCCTACTGATCGGCCTCCACGCGTACGACGTCTCGACCTGATCGAGCGGCAGCCGGCGAACTTCAGGTCTTGACATCAGTGGTGCGGGGCGGGTTGACTTCGACATAGTTCACAAGAGAAATAAATTCTGGATCGGTCCGGTGTCGGTGGCTCAGAGCGACCTCGGGCTTGATCGGTACGTGCCCGGATCCGATGGCTGGCCATCGGATCATTTGGCGTTCTCGTCAGATGGTTGCTGCGGGCAACGCTGGGAATCCCTTGTGAACAAGGGGATCTGAGCGTCTCGGTCACCGTCCGGTATCGACGGGGCCGGAGAGTCTTCCGCTGCCCGTGGTTCTGTGCCATCCTCCGGGATAGCGAAACCCGAGATCCTATCGGATATCGGTTCCACTCCAGCGCGTGAGGGAAAGGATGCGGAGTGAGCGCAACTTTCGAGGTCAAACCGGCGCCGCCGGCACCGGCACCCCGGGAGGCGGTGAAAACCGCCCGGAAAATCCCCAGGACCAGTCGCCGGACCGCGGCCGGCCGCAGCCTGCGCCGGCACTGGCAGCTCTACCTGCTGATCGTCGTACCGCTCGCGTACTTCGTGATCTTCAAGTACATCCCGATCAGCAACGCGGTGATCGCGTTCAAGGACTACAGCCCCGTCAAGGGCCCATGGGGCAGTGACTGGGTCGGGTTCCGCAACTTCGAACTGTTCTTCCAGAACCCGGTGTTCTGGACCCTGGTGAAGAACACGTTCTTCCTGGCCGCGTACACCGTGCTGGCCAGCTTCCCGATCCCGATCATCCTGGCCATCGCGCTGAACGAGATCCGCAACGGGCGGTTCAAGAAGATCACCCAGCTGGTCACATACGCGCCGTACTTCATCTCCACCGTGGTCGTCGTCTCGATGACGATCCTGGTGCTGTCGCCGCGGCTCGGGTTCGTCAACGACGCGATCGGCCTGTTCGGGGTGCCCGCGGTCGACTTCCTCGGTAACCCGGACTACTTCCGGCACATCTACGTGTGGTCGGACGTGTGGCAGACCACCGGGTACTCCGCAGTCATCTACCTGGCCGCGCTGGCCGGCATCGACCCGGCGCTGCACGAGTCGGCCCGGATCGACGGGGCCAGCCGGTTGCAGCGGATCCGGCACGTCGACCTGCCCGGGATCATGCCGACCGCGGTGATCATCCTGGTACTCGGCGTCGGCAACATCATGTCGATCGGGTTCGAGAAGGCCTTCCTGCTGCAGAACCCGCTGAACCTGGCCCAGTCGGAGATCATCGCGACCTACGTCTACAAGACCGGTCTGCTGAACGCCGACTTCAGCATGGCCACCGCGATCGGCCTGTTCAACTCGGTGATCAACCTCTTCCTCCTGCTCGGCGTGAACTTCGCGGCCAAGCGCATCACAGGGAACGGACTCTGGTCATGAGCATTACCTTGCCGGGCTTCCGGCGTACGACGGACAACCGGTCGGAGCGCACCACGATCGAGGAGACCACGACCGACCGGATCTTCCTGGTCGGCGTGAGGATCATGCTCTGGATCGCGCTGATCGTCGTCACCGTCCCGCTGGTCTACATCGTCGCCAACTCCTTCAGCAGCGCGTCCGCGGTGAGTGCCGGCCGGGTGCTGCTCTGGCCGGTCGAGCCGAGCCTGAAGGCGTACAAGGTGGCCTTCGGCGACCCGCAGATCATGCAGGGCTACCTGAACTCGTTCATCTACGCGATCGGCGGCACGCTGATCAGTGTCACGCTGACGATCGCGATCGCCTACCCGTTGTCGCGCCGGACCTTCTTCGGCCGCAACGTGATCATGAGCGTGCTGATCTTCACCATGCTGTTCTCCGGCGGCCTGATTCCGACGTACCTGGTGGTGCAGGACCTGGGCATGCTGAACACCCGGTGGGCGATGGTGATCCCGAGCGCGATCGGGGTCTGGCAGGTGATCATCGCGCGGACGTTCTTCCGCTCGACGATCCCGGACGAGCTGTACGAGGCGGCCACCATCGACGGGGCCAGCGACCTGCGCTTCCTCTGGTCGATCGTGCTGCCGCTGTCCAAGCCGGTGATCGCGGTGATCGCGCTGATGTACGCGATCTTCCAGTGGAACAGTTACTTCGACGCACTCGTCTACCTCAAGGACCCGAGCCTCTACCCGTTGCAGATCGTGTTGCGCAACGTGTTGATCCTGAACACCGTCGCGGGTGGTTCGACCTCACAGAACCTGGCCCAGCAGCTCGACCAGCAACAGCTGGCCAACGTCCTCAAGTACGCGCTCATCGTCATCTCGAGCCTGCCCGTACTGATCATCTACCCGTTCGTCGCCCGCCACTTCACGAAGGGCGTGATGGTCGGCGCGGTCAAGGGCTGAAACAGCCCATTCCAGAAGGGAAACACAGCAATGCGCTCATCCGTGAGCAAGGTCGTCGCGCTGGCAGCGGCCGGTGCGCTCGCCCTGGCGGCGTGCAGTTCGGACAAGTCGGACAAGGGGGCGGCGAACGAGACCTCGTCCGACGGCAAGGTGATCATCGACACCTTCACCCCGGCCGACCAGAACACCAACCTGGACACCAACCAGGTCACCAAGATCATGAGCGACAAGTTCAAGATCCAGTTCCGCTGGCAGACCACGACGTACGACGGTGGGCCGGCCAAGGAGAAGCGGCAGATCGCGCTGGCCAGTGGCGACTACCCGGACCTGTTCTTCCTGATCCCGTGGGTCGACGCGTTCACCCAGGCCGAGGTGCTGAAGCTCGGCCAGCAGGGCGTCGCCGTACCGCTGGAAGACTTGATCAAGGAGAACGCACCGAACATCCAGAAGGTGCTGGACTCCAACAAGGAGTACAAGGAGATGTCGACCGCGCCGGACGGCCACATCTACGCGCTGCCGCAGTGGGCCGACTGCTACCACTGCACCTACCCGGACAAGCTGTGGATCAACAGCACCTGGCTGAAGAAGCTCGGCCTCGAGGTGCCGAAGACCACCGAGGACCTGCGCAAGGTGCTCGAGGCGTTCAAGACCAAGGACCCGAACGGCAACGGCAAGGCCGACGAGATCCCGATGACGACCGACCCGCAGGACAGCAGCCTGATCGCGTACCTGATGAACGCGTTCGCCTACGACCCGGTCGGCGCGAACAACGGCGTCCGCTCCCTCGTCACGCTCGACGGTGACAAGGTCGTGACCCCGGTGGCCTCGCCGCAGTGGAAGGAAGGCCTCAAGTACATCGCCTCGCTGTACAAGGAGGGCCTGATCGACCAGGCCGCGTTCACCCAGAATGCGCAGGCACTGCAGGCCCAGGGCAACAACCCGAAGGCCGTCGTACTCGGCTCGGTGCCGGTGCTGTGGCCGGGCATCTTCGTCCAGCTCGACTCCAAGGACGGCCGCGACAAGCAGTACGACGCGGTGCCGCCGCTGACCGGCCCGGAGGGCAAGAGCTACACCGGGTACAACCACCCGACCTCCACCGGCTACACGTTCATGCTGACCAACAAGGCCAGCAAGGAGGCCCAGGTCGCGGCGATCAAGATGCTGGACTACATCTACACCGACGAGGGCCAGATGATCACCAACATGGGCCCGGAGGGTGTCGGCTGGACCAAGCCCGGTGCCGGTGACATCGCGCTGGACGACAGCGTCAAGCCGCTGTACAAGCCGAAGCAGGACGCGCCGAAGAACATCAACTGGGGTGCGCTCGGTCAGTACAACAACACGCTGGCCTACCGGAACGCGCAGGTCGTGCCGAAGGACATCTACACCGGCGCCGGCCTCGAGCGGCGGCTGTTCCAGGCCACCAAGCTGTACGAAGGCCACGAGGACAAGTCGCAGTGGTTCCCGCAGACCTCGGTCTGGCCGGACCCCAGCCTGAGCGGTGAGACTGCCACCCTGCAGACGAACCTCAACAGCTACGTCAACCAGAACCAGCTGGCCTTCATCACCGGGTCGAAGAACATCGACACCGACTGGGACGCCTACGTGAAGGGCCTCGACAGCACCGGAATGCCCCGGTACCTCGAGATCCAGCAGCAGGCCTACGACAAGTACAAGTCCGGGAGCAAGTAGCAGTACTTTTGGCCGGGCCTCCGGCACCGGCGTGCCATGGGGCCCGGACTCCCGGCCTTCCCTCGTCGCTTCAGTCGCTTCGCTCCTTACGCTCCTCAGTCCAGGCCGGGAGGCCCCATGACCCATCAGATGTGGTTCCGGACGCCCGCGCCGGACTGGTTCGAGGCGTTGCCGTTGGGCAACGGTCACCTCGGGGCCAAGGTGTTCGGCCGGGTCGGCGAGGAACGGATCGCCCTCAACCTCGACGACGTCTGGTCCGGCGACGGCCCGCGCGAACTGGCCGTGACGGACGGTCCTTCGGTGCTGGCCGACGTACGGCGGTTGTTGCTCGAGGACGATGATCAGTTGACGGCGACCGAGCGGACGCGGGCCTTGCAGGGTCCGCTGGTCGAGTCGTACCAGCCGCTCGCCGACCTGCTGATCAACTCGGCGGGGGAACCACAGGACTACCGCAGGAGTCTGGATCTCCGCACCGGGACCGTCGCCGTCGAGTACTCGATCGACGGCGTACGGTTCCGGCGCGAGACCTACGTGTCCACACCTGACCAGGTGATGGTGTGGACGATCGACGCTGACCAGCCGGGGGCGATCGACCTCGGCCTGCGGCTGGACAGCGTGCATCCGATCCGTACGGACGTTGCCGACGGCACCGACCGGGGCGGTGGGGCGGGGAAGGAATTGTATGGTGTCGTCGGGCACGCGCCGTCGGATCTCACCATCGAGTACCGGCAGAGCCCGGACCCGATCCGTTACGAGGACGGGCGCGGCATCGGGTTCGGGGTCGCACTGCGCGTGGTGAACGACGGCGGCAGCGTGACGGTGACGGACGAGGGTGTCACCGTCCGCGGAGCCGACCGGCTGACCGTCCTGGTGTCGGCGGCAAGTACTTTCGAAGGCTGGTCGGTGCCACCCGGACGTGATCCGCGGGTGGCGTTGCGCGAGGCAACCGCGTTGCTGGATGCAGTTGCCGTGGACAAGCTTCGGGAGCGGCACGTCGAGGATCACCTGCGGCTCTACGAACGCGCCGAACTGCAACTGGGCTCATCCGTCGACCTGCCGACCGATGCGCGGATCAAGGCGGTCGCTGCCGGAGGCAACGATCCGGACCTGGTCGCGTTGATGGTGAACTTCGGCCGCTACCTGCTGATGGCCTCGTCGCGGCCGGGGACGCAGGCGGCCAATCTGCAAGGCATCTGGAACCAGGACCGCCGGCCGATGTGGGCCAGTGACTGGACCAACAACATCAACACCCAGATGAACTACTGGCCGGCGGACCTGACCGGTCTGGGGGAGTGCTTCGACCCCCTCACCGATCTGCTCGAAGGCTTGGCGGAGTCGGGCGCGCAGACCGCGCGGACCCTGTACGACGCTCCCGGGTGGGTGTCGCACCACAACTCGGACATCTGGTGCGCGACTTGGCCGGTGGGTGAAGGTGGCGACGACCCGGTCTGGTCGATGTGCGCGACCTGTGGTGTCTGGCTGACCGCGCATCTGATGGAGCATTACCGCTTCCAACTGGACGTGGACTTCTTGCGGGAGCGTGCGTACCCGCTGATCGCAGGGGCGGCCGAGTTCGTGCTGTCGATGCTGGTCGAGGATCGCGACGGGGTGTTGCAGTTGGTCCCGTCGACGGCGCCTGAGCATCACTTCATCCTCCCGTTCGGCGAGAAGGCATCCGTCGACCTGACGTCGACGTACGACATCTGGCTGATCCGCGAGCTGTTCGCCAACCTGGCCGAGGCGGAAGGCGTACTGGGGCTGAGCTCCGACCTCGCCGCCCGGGCGGCTGTTGCGCGCGAGCGGCTGCCGGAGATCGGTACGACGCCTGACGGCCGACTGCTCGAATGGCCGACGGACTGGCAGCCGTCCGAGCCTCAGCATCGGCACCAGTCGCATCTCTACGGCCTCTACCCGGGCGCCGAGATCGATCCGACGCGTACGCCGGAATGGGCCGCGGCGGCCCGTGCTTCGCTCGAGCTGCGGACCGCCGGAGCCACCAACGGTGGGTGGACGGCCGCGTGGTTGGTCGCGCTGTGGGCGCGGTTGTTCGAGCCGGAGAAGGCGTCGGCCGTGATTCAGGACTATCTGAGTCGGCTCGTGTCGGACAACCTGCTGCACCGCGACGGCGACATCTTCCAGATCGACGCCAACTTCGGCATGACCGGGTGCGTTCCTGAGTTGTTGATCCAGAGCCACACCGACACCGTCCGGCTGCTCCCGGCACTACCGGCCGACTGGCCCGATGGCTCGTTCCGTGGGCTGCGGGCGCGGGGCGGTCTGAGCTTCGACGTGAGCTGGCGGGACGGCGTACTGACGGCGGCTACGGTCCGTGCGACGCAGTCCGGCACGTACCGGATCGCGCTGCCGGACGGTGAGCGGACTGTGGAGCTCGCGGCGGGCCAACAGGTGGACCTGGTTAGGGCTGCCTAACCAAATCTGTTGTATTCTCACGTCCGTGAAGATGCGCATCGTAATAGTCGTTACGGCTGCCCTGCTGGTGCTGGCCGGTTGTGGTGGCAAGGACGCCGGGAGCGCCGACACCGGCGTCGGTGACACGGACGTGGCGACAGGCGGGCGGCTGTTCAAGACCGCGGACGAGGACACCGCCAAGCTCGGGTCGGACGCGCAGCCGGGCGCGTTCCCGCGGACGGTGAAGCACGCGCTGGGCGAGACCAAGATCGAGAAGAAGCCCGAACGGGTCGTCGTGCTCGACAGCGGTGAGCTCGACGACGTACTCGCGCTCGGCATCACGCCGGTCGGGATGGCGACGACCGCGGGGCAGGCCGGCGTACCGTCGTACCTGGCCGACAAGGCGCAGGGGATCAAGACCGTCGGCGGGATCAGCGAGCTGAACCTGGAGGCGATCGCGGCACTCAAGCCCGACCTGATCCTGGGTAGCAAGCTGCGCGCCAACGACCTGTACGACAAGCTCAGCGCGATCGCGCCGACGGTGTTCAGCATCCGGCCCGGGTTCCCGTGGAAGGAGAACTTCCTGCTGGTCGCGGACTCGGTCGGCGACGAGGACAAAGCCACCGGGATCCTGAACGACTACCAGAAGCGCGCCAACGAGGTGAAGTCGAAGGTGCAGGGGTCGCCGACGATCTCGCTGGTCCGGTTCCGGCCGGCGGAGATCCGGCTGTACGGGAACCTGTCGTTCATCGGCGTGATCCTGAAGGACATCGGGCTGCCGCGGCCGAAGATCCAGGACGTGCAGGATCTCGCGGTCGAGGTGTCGCAGGAGAACATCGGGAAGGCCGACGGGGACTGGATCTTCTACTCCAGCTACGGCAAGCCGGAAACCACCGCCGAGAACACCGTTGTCAACGGCAACCTCTGGAAGGCGCTCGGGGCAGTGAAGAAAGGCCAGGTAGCCCGCGTCGACGACGAAGTCTGGTTCCTGGGCCTTGGTCCGCTGGGCGCCATGGACGTGCTGTCGGACCTGGAGAAACTCCTGGGACCGAAGGGCTAGTTCCTTCCGGCGCGTGCTACGCCGTCACTCCACCTCCGCCGCGCTCCGGGGCGGGTGATGTGGGGCAGGCCCGGGCTCGGACCGCGGAGGTGGCGTACCCCGCCGCCCTCTGCTCCGTTCCGGGGCTGGAGTGGCGCCAGGCTTCAGTTGGTGATGCTGTAGTTCAGGTGGATGAAGCCGCTGGGGAAGCGGTGTTCGTCTACAAGGGTTAGCTGGGTGGTCAGGTTGTTGGGGAGGGCTGGTTTGCCGGCTCCGACGATGATGGGGGCCAGGTAGAGGTGGAGTTCGTCGACCAGGCCGGCGTGGAGGGCTTGGCCGGCCAGGTTGGCGCCGCCGATGCCTAGGTCGGCGGCTGAGGAGTCTTTCAGTTGCTGGATCGGGTCGGGTTCGAAGGTGCGCCAGATGCGGGTTCTGGCGCTCGTCACCGCGTGCAGTGTGCGTGAGTACACGACCTTTTCCGCCGCTCGCCAGATCTCCGCGAACTCGCGCGACACCTGCGAGTCGTCGTCGGCGGTTTCCCAGTAGACCATCGTTTCGTACATCCGGCGTCCGTACAGATAGGTCGCGATCGGGCGCTCCAGCTCGTTGACGAACGCATGCACCTCTTCGTCCGGTGCCGCCCAGTCGAACCGGCCGTCCGCGTCCTCGATGTACCCGTCGAGCGACATGATCGCCGTATAGATCAGCTTGGCCATCTCAATCTCCCTTCACCGGAAGCAGTCCCCGCTCCGCTAACCCGAGGAGGGGATCAGTCCGGGACGCGGCCGCGGTCGGTGACTGCGATGGTTGGCGCGCACCGCCGGACTGCCGCGCACAGGTCGTCGAAGGGGAGCGGGCGGCCGAGGATCTCGAAGGTTCCGGGCCACGGGCGGGACGGGCCCCAGGCTTTCGAGCTGCGCGGCAAGGCGTCGTCGTCGTACCGCAGGACGACCAGGTACGGATGCCAGGACTCGCTCTCGCCGTTGTCGTAGTGGCGCTCGACCCTGCACAGGCCGTGCACCTCGGACCACGGGATCGTCTGCGGCTGTTCGCCGCCCAGGTAGATCCCGGCGTCGTCGACGGTCAGGAGTACGTCGTCATCGTCGGCCTCGCGGCGCTCCTCGTACGCCGTGATCGCGCCGACCAGGAGCAGGATCGGCAGCCCGACCGCGAAGATCAGCGGCATGCCGCCCCAGGCCAGCCAGACCGCCTCGAGCGGCTCCCGGATCGGTCCGCCCCTGATCGACTGGATCACGACGAGCAGCACCGTGAGCAGGACCATCAGTCCGAACAGCAGCGTGCCGAGGTAGAGCGCGGTCCTCGTCGTTCCCAGGCCGCGCCGCTTCACGACGAACGGCTCGGCGCTCCGCACAGACGACATACCCGCATTGTCAGGGCTCTCCCCACAACGCACCAGATCTCTCACAGATCGCTAATCATTTCGGTCTGATCCGGTCGTCCGGAGGGATGAAATAGGCCTCCTTGACCGGGCGCGGACTTTGGTACGGCGCGAGACTCCGCAACAATCGCTCCATGTCGGACCGCCAGACCGCAGTCGCCGCCGCCAAGCCGCCGCGTCCGCGCACCGCCTCACAGCGGCGCCGGAAGGGCAGCATGTGGCGCCGTGGCTGGTTCATCGCCGTCCTCGCGGTCCTGTCCGCGCTGCCGCTGCTGTTCCACCGCTGGGTCCCGAACTCGGTCGGCAACCTCGGCAGCCTGCTCGACACCTTCCTGCCCTGGGTCGGCGTCGCCATCCCGATCCTCGCGATCGCGGCCCTGGTACGGCGCTCAGCCACCGCAGCCGTCGCGCTGCTGCTGCCGCTGGCCGTGTGGGCCTACATGTTCGGGAACCTGCTGATCCCCGGCAAGGGTGGCGGTGGCGACTACGACTTGCGTGTTCTGTCTCACAACGTCGACGCGGCCAACCCGGATCCGAAGCACACCGCGCAGGATCTGCTCGCCGCCGACGCGGACGTGATGGCGCTGGAGGAGATCACCGCGGCGGACATGAAGGTCTACAAGGCCGAGTTCGCGAAGACCTATCCGTACGAGGTCTCCGGGGACACGGTCGCCCTCTGGTCGAAGTACCCGGTCGCGGAGAGTAAGTCGGTCGACGTCGGCTTCAAGTGGACGCGTGCGCTGCGGGCCGAGGTCAGTACGCCGGAGGGCAAGGTCGCGGTGTACGTCGCGCACCTTGCGTCGGTGCGGGTCGGCACCAGCGGCTTCACCTCGGACCAGCGCAACGACACCATCAAGGCGCTCGGCCGGCAGATCGCCGACGAGAAACTGGCCGGCGTGATCGTGATGGGTGACTTCAACGGTACGGCGAACGACCGCAGCCTGGCCCCGTTGACCGCCGGACTCCGCTCGGCCCAGGGGGCAGCCGGCCAAGGCTTCGGATTCACCTGGCCGGCCAAGTTCCCGATGGCCCGGATCGACCACATCATGGTGCGCGGAGTCACTCCGACCAAGGCGTGGGTGATGAAGCCCACCGGCAGCGATCACCGGCCGGTGATCGCCGAGCTACGGGTCTGACGCGATCCCTTTGCGGTAGGCGTAGCGAACCGCCTCCGCGCGGTGGCGGGCACCGATCTTGGCGAACGTGTTGTTGATGTGCGTCTTCACGGTCGCCTCGCCGATGAACAGGTGCGCGGCGATCTCCGGGTTGCTGAGTCCGCGCGCGATCAACCGCAGTACTTCGGTCTCGCGTGCCGTCAGCCCGTCATTGCCGGCCGGCTCAGGTGCCAGTCCGGCGATCAAACGCTTGGATACCTCGGGGTCGAACGTGGACTGACCGGCCGCGGTCGAACGCAGTGCCGCACCGATCTCGGCCCGGCCCGCGTCCTTGGTGAGGTATCCACGCGCCCCGGCCCGGAGGGCGGTCGCGATCGACGCGTCATCGGCGTACGTCGTCAGCACGAGTACGGCGACCTCCGGGAAGCCGGCCGTGATCCGTGCGGTCGCCGCGACACCGTCCAGAACCGGCATCTTCAGATCCATCAGCACGAGGTCCACGTTGCCCTGGGCAACGAGCGCGACCGCTTCCACGCCGTTCCCGGCCGCGCCGGTGACCTCGATCCCGTCGAGCAGGCCGAGCAGCGCGACGAGTCCCTCGCGCACCACCTGCTGGTCGTCAGCGACGACTACTCGGATGACGTCATTCATCTGGCACCTCCGCGACTACCAGCCAGTCGTCCCCGTCCGGACCTGCCGTCAGCGTGCCACCGACCAGGGCCAGCCGTTCCCGCATCCCCGTCAGCCCGAACCCGGTACCGCTCGTCGCTCCCTTGTTCCGGACGGTCAGCCGCACGCCGTCCCCGTAGCCGAGCTCGACCGCCACGGTCCGACCGGTCGCGTGTTTGGCCGCATTCGTCAGTGCTTCCCGCGCGGCGTTGAGCAGCGCCACGATCACGCCGGAATCCAGTCGCCGCGGCACGCCACGTACGGTCAGCCGGACCTGCGTGCCGTGATCCTTCTCGTGCTGCTCCACCAGCGCCGCGAGCGCCTGGGGGAGGTCCAGCACGTCATCGGCCCGCAGAGCGGCCACGGCGTTCCGTGCTTCGTCGAGCCCTTGGACGGCGAGCCGCCGCGACCGCCGTACGCGGTCGAGCGCTCCCTCCGCATCGCCGCGTTCCGCGAGCAGTGCCTCGGCCACCTCGAGCTGGACGCTGAGTGCGCCGAGGGAGTGCGCGAGTACGTCGTGCAGATCGCGGGCGATCCGGCCGCGTTCCTCCAGCGCCGCCGCCCGGGCATGCTCGCTTTGCGCCAACCGGGTCTGTTCGAGCAGTCGCTCGGTCTGCCGTGCCTGCGCCTCGTACTGCCGCCGGTTCAACCCGAAGGCGACGAGTACGGCGGTCCACATCAGCTGGGTGAAGTACCAGGTGTCCGGCTTGTCGAACCACCACGCCGAGACCGCGTACGCCGCCGCGACACCGATGCCGGCGGCGATGATCGGCCGATAGCCGGGCCGGCGGAAGTCGATGACGGCGATGTCGCTGATCGCGACGAGAGCCAGCACCAAGGAGTTCGATTCCGGGTAGCCGGCGATCAGGGCGTTGCTCACGGCAACGGCCGAGAGCAGCGTGAGAGCGCCGTACGGCCTGGTCGCCATCAGCGTCGACCCGGCCAGGAAGGCGACGAAGCTCACGCCGAGCACGACCCAGACCCAGGCGTCGGCGGGCCGCGCGGTGGCCAGGACGGCGATCGCGACGCCGCCGGTCAGCACACGGCCGACCCAGCCGCTCTCACCGTGCGGCCGGGCCGGCAGGTAGGCCTTCAACGTCACCGGCTGCTGTACTCCTCCGCGTCGCGGTGTGCCTTCGACTGTATGACCAGCGACTGGGTCAGCAGGTTCGCGCCCAGGGAGACCAACAGTGAGCCGCCGCCGGAGGCCGCCGCGCCGATCAGGTGCCCGAGGCCCGCCAGCCCGAGCCGGACGACCACGTAGGCCACCATGATGCCGAGTCCCGGCAGCCCGAGCCGGAAGAACACCTTCCCGGCGCGCCGCTCGACTTGGGCCACCCGCCCGGCGGCGACGCCGGCCACCAGCGCGACAGCGGCGCCCACGACCAGCAGGGCGGTGTCCAGGACGCCCAGCTGCGCGTGCCGGTCGTACAGCTGGTAGACCCCGATCCCCATCATCACGAGCGGGCCGCGCCAGACATCGGCGTCGGAGTTCTCCAGCTCGGACCAGGACAGCCGCCGGGCCATCACGGCGACGACGACGGCGATCACGACCAGTGCGTTGGGCAGCGTTCCGAAGCTCATGGCCAGGACGGTAGGCCGCGCGGACCCGGGTCGCGGACCGTCCACGGGTGGAGATCGGGGTGGAGGAATCGCCCGGCGCGGGTCGGCGCGTCTGTAGTTGAAAGCAGGAGCTTCGTGCTCGGCATCGGGTACCTGGCCAAACGCGCGGTGTCCAACAGCCTGGACTTCTTCCTGTCCGGCCGGACGGCTTCTACCTGCGGACCGGCCGCTGGATCACCGTGGCCGGCACCGTGATCGCAATCGGGACGGCGGCGATCGCGTCCGGTTACAGCAACCTGATGGACTACCTGCAGCAGCTGTTCTCGTTCTTCAACGCGCCGCTGTTCGCCACGTTCATCCTCGGTATGTTCTGGCAGCGGATGACCGCGACGGCCGGCTGGACCGGTCTGGTGAGCGGTACGGCGACAGCGGTCCTGGTGTTCGTCCTGTCCGAGAACGGCGTGATCAACTTGCCGGGTCAGGGCGCGAGCTTCGGCGGTGCGGGGGCGGCCTTCGTGGTCGACATCCTGGTCCGCGTGGTGATCGCGGGCTGGTCGCGCTGTACGGCGTGCTGCTGACGATCCTCGGGATCATCGCCGATCCCGAGGAGATCGCCAAGGCGGACGGGATCAACATCAACCTGTGGGGTGGCGTGGCGATGCTGGTGTTCGCCGCGGTGTTCGTGCTCTGGGCCCGGTTGCGCCGATCGCCGTACCGGTGGAAGAAAAACCACCGAGGAGTAACCCGCGTCTGTACGGCTGGGACAGCTCGGACTGTAAGCGTGTCCGTTTGACGAACATCGGCGTCCGGCGCGGTCCTGCCGTCCGGGCGCCGATTTTCCTACGCTCGCAGTACCCGATCAGGAGGACATCGACGATGACGATCACTTCGAGCAGCCCGGAGCTGTCGACGCTGGCGCAGCAGTACGCCGACGACGGTTTCGTGCTGGTGAAAGGCCTGCTCAGCAAGGAAGAAGCGGCGTACTACCGGCAGCGCAGCCACGACCTGCTGGCTCAGCTGAACCGCCACGACGACCCGACCTGGAAGTCCGCGATGGGGCTGTCCGGCGGTGCGACCCGGCTGCAGCACCTGCACGACGCGCAGTTCTACGACGCCGCGTTCTCCAAGCTGCTGGTGGACCCGCGCTTCACCGACGTGGCCGCTGCGGTGATGGGCGTGGAGAACGTCCAGCTGCACCACACCAAGCTGTTCGTGAAGCCGCCGGAGAACGGTTCGCCGTTCCCGCTGCACCAGGACTACCCGTTCTTCCCGCACACCTATCACCGGGTCGGCGCGGCGATCTTCCACTTCGACGACGCGCCTCTCGAGAAGGGGTGCGTCAGGATCATTCCGGGCAGCCACAAGGAGGGGCCGCGTGAGCACGACCCTGAGGGCTCGTACCACCTGCCCGACGTACCGTTCGAGTCGGCGACGCCGCAGCCGGCCGAGGCGGGCGATGTCCTGTTCTTCACCTACCTGACCGTGCACGGGTCCGGGGTGAACGTGAGCGACCAAGCGCGGACCACCTGGCTGATCCAGTACCGCGACCCGGCGGACCCGCCGACGGTCAAGACGCACGACCACTCCCTCGGACAGGGCATGATTCTGCGAGGAGTCGACCCCACGGGCAGGAGTGCTGTTTGAGCCTCGCGGATGTCGCTGCGGCGGACCGCTTCGTCGACCTCGCCGGACTACTGGAGTCCTGCGAGGTCGACGGCTTCCACGCGGACTTCCTCAGCTGGGGGCACTACCGCCCGGAGTACTGGCGCAACTACTGGCACAGCCACTCGTTCCACGAGGTCTGCCTCGCGTACTCGGGCGCGGGCCGCTTCAACTCAGGCTCGGTCGAGTACGACGTCCGCCCGGGCTCGGTGTTCCTGGCCCGGCCCGGCGACGTCCACGAGATCGAGTCGAGCCGGACCGAGCCACTGGGCATCGCCTTCTGGGGTTTCACCTTCCGCCCGGGAACAGACGAAACAGGTTGGTGGTCGGGCCTGACGCGCGCCGACGGTCCCGTCCTGTCGGACAGAACGGGATCGCTGCCGGCACTCATTGCGGCGCTGGCCGCTGAGGCTGCGGCTCCGCTCTCCGGCTACAACACCGCCCTGGCGGCTCTTGGCTCCACTCTGGTGCTCGAAACCGCACGAGCCTTCGCACTGGATGAGGACCTGGCTGTGGAGCCCGTTCGGCGCGACAGGGGTCCGCTGGTGGTGGCTGCGATGCAGCGGCACCTCCGCGACAACCTGTCCCGGCCAATCACCGTCCGGGACGTCGCAGCCGCAGCGCACCTGTCCGAGCGCCACGCCGAGCGGCTGTTCCAGCAGCAGACGGGCGCGTCGATCATGTCGACCCTGCGCCGGCTACGGCTGGAACTCGCCGCGCAGCTACTACTCGACCCTGCGCTGACAGTGACCGACGTGGCCCGGTCCTGCGGGTACTCCGACGTACGGCCGTTCTCGACGGCGTTCCGGCGACACTACGGGCGCACACCGGGGGAGCACCGGCGTACCGGTGGTACGGAGTTCATCTAGAAGGACACCTGCTCCGTGCTGTCGGTGCGGAGGACGGACTGCTGCTGGAACTTCTTCTCGTAGGCGTCCCGGATCTCTTCGATCTTGCGGCTGCTGTCGTCGGCCCCGTCGACCGGATACAGGATGATGACGACCTTGGACCGCTCCTTGACGATCTGGCCGGTGTCGCTGTCCTTCCAGTGCCCGTTGCCGGCCAGCACAGTCAGTCCGTCCGGGAAGCGCGGCGTCACGGTGTCGTTGACGAACCGGCTGAACTGGTAGTCCGTGACGTCCGGTCCGGGCTTGTCGGTGCCGAAGAACAGTTCGGTCCGGACCCAGGTGTCACCGACGAGCCGGACCCCGGCGGGCTTGTCGTCGGACTGCTGCAGGGCCACCGCGGCGGGTGCCGCCAGCGCGGTCATCACCAGCGCGGCCGCCGCGGTCGTCTTGCCCAGATGCATCATGCGGTTCTTCCCCCATACGTCGTTGGCTTGCTCTTGACGCTCACTACGCGACCACTCGGACCGGCGGTTCGCGGACGTCTTCTGCCCGGCCGACCGGTTTGATCTGCCCTACTGCCTGGTCACACAGCGTAGTGAACGACGTCTGGACAGCGCACCGGGTGACTGCTCCAATGCACCCAGGTATTCCGCAGCACCCCTGGAGGGGATATATGAGGAGTCGACTCGGCCGCGTCATCGGCATCTGCGCACTGGCCCTCGGACTGGCCATCACGCCGGCGCTGTCCGCCAGCGCCATCACCGGCGGCGAACCCGACGGCAACGGCCATCCAGCTGTCGGGTTGATCCTGTTCTACCAACCGGACGGCCGCTTCCGGTGCACGGCGACGCTGGTGTCGCCCACGGTGCTGGTCACTGCGGCGCACTGCACGCTGGGTGCCCTGGGGAAGACGCTGGTGACGTTCGACTCGGTGATCGCCGAGCAGCCGCCGTCGCCGTTCCCGGTGGCCGCGGACCCGGCGAAGGGCTACACCCAGGCTGAGCTGGAGAAGGCCGGCTACAAGTCCGGGACGGCGCACGCGCATCCGAACTACTCCAACTTCACCGATCTGGCCAACTGGAACGACGTTGGCGTGATTGTGCTCGACCGTCCGGTGACGAACATCGCCCCGGCCAAGATCGCGCCGCAGAACTACCTGAACGCGTATCAACAGCCGAAGCTGAACAGCACCATCTTCACCTCGGTCGGTTACGGCACCGAGGTCCGTAAGGCCGACTCCGGCCCGCAGAAGCCGACGCCGATGTCGTACCCGTTGCTGCGCCGCTGGGCCGAGGAGCCGGGCCAAAAACTCACCCCGCAGATCCTGCAGGTGAACGGCAACGAGAACGACAACCGTGGTACCGGTGGCACCTGTTTCGGTGACTCCGGCGGCCCGACCTACCACAGCGGCTACGTGGTGACCGTGACCAGTTACGGCTACACGCAGAACTGCCGCTACCTCGATGGCCTGCAGCGGATCGACATCAAGGTCGTCCAGGACTGGCTGAAGACCTACGGCGTACCGATCGGCTGACCGCCCTGTCGCTACCGGTGTCGCGATCGTCTCAGTAGGTCGCGGCACCGGTGCTATCCTGGGGCCATGCGAGTGAGCCTGCTCCTTAGTTAGCCGTACTGGCATCAAGGCGCCATGAGAGCGCCGGTCAGTGCGGCGTCCCCTCCTGTGCGAGGGGCTTTTTCATTTCCAGGGATGCCTTCTGGCACATTTAGGCTCAACAACCACGATTCGCAGGAGTAGGACAGTGAGCGAGCAGGTGGAGGACGCCCCGATCGACCGGGGTGGGTACGACTTCAACGCCATGCAGGCCAAGTGGCGCCCGGTCTGGGAGAAGCTGGACCCGTTCAAGGCGCGCGACGACGGCACGGCCGAGCGGCGCTACGCGCTCACGATGTTCTCCTACCCCTCCGGCGACCTGCACATGGGTCACGCCGAGGTGTTCGCGCTGCACGACGTGCTGTCGCGCTACTGGTTCCAGCAGGGATACGACGTCCTGAACCCGATCGGCTGGGACTCGTTCGGGCTGCCGGCCGAGAACGCGGCGATCAAGCGCAACGAGCACCCGGCGACGTACACCTACGCCAACATCGAGACGCAGGCCGAGTCGATCCACCGGTATGCGATGAGCTTCGACTGGTCCCGCCGGCTGCACACGTCCGACCCGGAGTACTACCGGTGGACGCAGTGGCTGTTCCTGCGGTTCTACGAGCGCGGGCTGGCCTACCGCAAGGCGTCGTACGTGAACTGGTGCCCGCACGACCAGACCGTGCTGGCCAACGAGCAGGTGATCCAGGGCCGCTGTGAGCGGTGCGGGCACGAGGTCACCAAGCGCGAGCTGACCCAGTGGTACTTCAAGACCACGGAGTACGCCCAGCGGCTGCTGGACGACATGGAGCTGCTGCAGTGGCCGGAAGAGATCCTGCTGATGCAGCGCAACTGGATCGGCCGGTCCGAGGGCGCGTTTGCGAGCTTCCAGGTCGAGGGCCGGGACGAGCCGATCAAGGTCTTCACCACCCGGCCGGACACGCTGTTCGGCGCCACCTTCATGGTGGTCGCGCCGGATGCGAAGCTGGCCGCCGAACTGGTCACGCCAGAGCAGCAGGCCGCCTTCGACGAGTACCTGGCCGCGGTCAAGTCCGAGACCGAGATCGAGCGGCTGAGCACCGAGCGGGACAAGACCGGTGTCTTCCTGGGCTCGTACGCGATCAACCCGGTGACCGGGCAGCGGATCCCGATCTGGGCGGCCGACTACGTGCTGGCCGACTACGGCACCGGCGCGATCATGGCGGTGCCCGGCCAGGACACCCGGGACTGGGAGTTCGCGGAGAAGTTCGAGCTGCCGATCGTGCGGACCGTCGAGCCCGCGGCGGACTTCGACGGCAAGGCGTACACGGGTGAAGGCCCGGCGATCAACAGCGCCAACGACGAGATCAGCCTGGACGGGCTGGACGTCGCCGAGGCCAAGTCGCGGATCATCGACTGGCTGGAGACCAAGGGGCTGGGCGAGCGGACGATCAACTACCGGCTGCGCGACTGGCTGCTGAGCCGGCAGCGGTACTGGGGCTGCCCGATCCCGATCATCCACTGCCCGTCCTGCGGCGAGGTGCCGGTCCCGGACGACCAGCTGCCGATGGAGCTGCCCGACCTGCGCGGCGCCGACCTGGCGCCGAAGGGCGTGTCGCCGCTGGCGGCCGACCGCGAATGGGTCGAGGTCGACTGCCCGAAGTGTGGCGGCAAGGCCGAGCGCGACACCGACACGATGGACACCTTCGTCGACTCCTCCTGGTACTTCCTGCGCTACCTGTCGCCGGAGTTCGTCGAGGGCCCGTTCGACCCGGCCGCGGCCGAGCGCTGGATGTCGGTGTACCAGTACGTCGGCGGCAAGGAACACGCCGTACTGCATCTCCTGTACGCGCGGTTCTTCGTCAAGGCGCTGCACGACATGGGCCTGCTGACCGTGGTCGAGCCGTTCACCCGGCTGCTGAACCAGGGCCAGGTCGTCAACCAGGGCAAGGCGATGAGCAAGTCGCTGGGCAACGGGGTGAACCTGGGTGACCAGATCGACCTGTACGGCGTCGACGCGATCCGGCTGACCATGGTGTTCGCCGGTCCGCCGTCGGACGACATCGACTGGGCCGACATGTCGCCGGGTGGCTCGCTGAAGTTCCTGCAGCGGGCCTGGCGGCTGGCGGGATCGGTCGAGGCGCCGGTGGGCACGGATCCCTCGACCGGTGACGTCGAGCTGCGCAAGGTCACCCACCGGACGGTGGCGGACGCGGCCGAGCTGATCGACTCGATGCGGTTCAACGTGATGGTGGCCCGGATCATGGAGCTGGTGAACGCGACCCGGAAGACGATCGACGCCGGCCCGGGCGCGGCCGACCCGGCCGTCCGCGAGGCGGTCGAGACGGTGGCGATCCTGCTGAGCCTGGTCGCGCCGTACACGGCCGAGGAGATGTGGGAAGAGCTGGGCCACGAGCCGACCGTCGCCAAGGCCGGCTGGCCGCAGGTCGACCCGGCACTGCTGGTTCAGGACTCGGTCACCTGCGTGGTCCAGATCGCCGGCAAGGTGAAGGACCGGCTGGAGGTCTCGCCGGACATCTCCGACGCCGACCTGGAGCAGCTGGCGCTGGCGTCCGAGGCGGTCCTGAAGGCCCTGGACGGCCGCGGCACCCGCAAGGTCATCGTCCGCGCGCCGAAACTGGTCAACATCGTTCCGGCCTAGAACCCGGGGCTACGCTGCTCAGATGCGTTCTGAGCTGATCGACATCGCGACCGGCGGGACCGAGGTCGTGTTCGACCTGACGAGCAGGTGCGAGCAGTTCGTCGCCGCTGAGGCCCACCAGGCCCAGGGCGACGGACTGCTGCACCTGTTCGTGCCGCATGCGACCGCGGGGATCGCCATCCTCGAGACCGGCGCAGGCAGCGACACGGACCTGCTCGCGGTGCTCGAGGAGTTGCTGCCGCGTGACTTCTCCTGGCGGCACCGGCACGGTACGCCGGGGCACGGGCGTGACCACGTGCTGCCCGCACTGATCCCGCCGTACGCGACCGTCCCGGTGGTCGAGGGGCGGCTGGCGCTCGGCACCTGGCAGTCGATCTGCCTGGTCGACACCAACGTGGACAATCCCCGGCGCCAGGTGCGACTTTCCTGGCTGCCTGGTTAACGGACTACTGGGTAACTCGCTATTCGCGGATTTTGCTGACTTATCCCGATGTTGCGGGGGGCGTTACGTTCGCGAAACACGCCTCCGCTTGAATTGTCCGCATGGCAGCCCTTGACTCCCTGCGCGACATCACCGCGGACCTGCTGATTCGCGCCACCCGCGGGATCTGCGCCGGCAGCCTGCTGAACGCGGATTCCGGCCGCATCGACACCCGTGCCCGGCTCGACGACTGGGCCGCGGTGCTTTCTCTCTACACCGGAGAAAATGAATCCACCTCGGTTCGGGCGACCGCTTGAAACAGTTCTTCTGCCTGCTCAGTAATTGCAGCCTGAATCAAATTGTTGCCCTTATCAACGTCTTGGTGTGATCCAGGCCGCATCCCGCGCCTCGGTTCGGCCCGACGCCGGGCCCGCTGTCACGCTATGTTGTGACAGGTACGTGAGGCCTTCAGAGGGGTGACGGGCTGTGTCGGACGCGGGTGGCCGGGCTGGTCGGCGGGGTTTCGCCGATCTCTTGCTCGACCTACGGGTCCAGGCCGGCCTCTCGCAGGAGGAGCTGGCCGGGCAGGCCGGGCTGAGCGTCCGATCGATCCGTGAGATGGAGGCCGGCCGGGTGGCCCGCCCCCGGAAGGACTCGGTCCGGCTGCTCGCTTCCGCACTCGGACTGCAAAGCGACGACACGGACCATTTCCTCGCCGCCGCCGGACATGGCACCGGAACTGGCCGTGCGACCGTGCGGCCCGTCATCTCGGTGGCCGACCCTGCTCCGACCGGCCTGCGCTGGCGCGGCACCAGACCCATCCCCGACGGTCTCGTCGGTCGCGAGCAAGAGTTGCTGGAGCTGGAGACGCTGCTGCAGCAGAACCGGCTGGTGACCTTGGTCGGCCCGGGCGGGGTCGGCAAGACCGAGCTCGCCCTCGCCGCGGCCGACCGGTTCTCCGGTGTGGACACCACAGTGGTGGTCGTCGACCTCACCACCGTCCAGCGCGATGCCGCCGTACCGTCGGCCATCCTGGACGCCTTCGGCACCGCCCCCGGTACGTCGGACCTCGACGACGTCCTGTCCGGACGCGAGCCAGGGGACCTGGTGATCGTCGAGGACAACGCCGAGCATGTGCTCGACGGAGTCGCCACGGTCGCGAACCGGATGGTCCGCAGCTTCCCGGGCATCGGCGTACTCGTGACATCGCGGATCCCGCTCGGACTGCCTGACGAGGTGGTCCGCCGGGTCCAGGTGCTCGGCGTACCGGAGAACGACAAGGACTTCGACGAGATTGCAGCCAGTCCGGCGGCGGAGATGTTCTGCCGGCGGGTCGCGCGGGTGCGGCCTGGCTTCGCGCTGACCGAGGAGAACGCAGCCACTGTCGCTCGCCTGTGCCGGCGGCTGGATGGGTTGCCGCTCGCACTGGAGCTGGCGGCCGCGCGGGCCGGGTCACTGCCGGTGGAGACGATACTGTCCGCGCTGGACGACCGGTTCCGGTTGTTGTCCGGGCCGCGACGGTTCGGTGCGCCGCATCAGCGGACGCTGGCCGACACGATCGCGTGGAGCGTCGACGCACTGTCTGATCCGGCGCGGCAGTTGCTCTATCGGGCGTCTGTGCTCGGATCGCCGTTCACCCTCGATGCTGTGGCCGGGGTGTGTCCGGGCGCTCCGATCGACGCTGCCGACGTACCGATGCTGCTGGCCGAGCTGGTGGAGAAGTCGCTGCTACAGCCGGTCCACGAGTTCGAGCAGCTGTACGGCACTCGCTACAAGCTACTGGAGACGATCCGGGAGCACGCGTACGCCGGTCTGTCGTCGCAAGGCGATGATCTGATCGAGTTCCGGGACCGCGCGGTCGAGTGGTGTTCGACGTACATGTCCGGGCTGGAGGGCGCGTGGTCGTCGCCGGACCGGGATCGGCGGTATCGGGCCGCGCATGCGAACTCCGCTTTGTTCGAGGTGGCGCTGGAGCGCGCGTCCGAGCTCGGGCAGTGGGACGTGGCCGCGCGGATCGTGCTGGGGTTCCGGATCGCCTGGCAGTACCAGGCGAGCGTTGCCGAGAGCGGGATCCGCTGGGCGACGCTGTGCGCCGACAACGTCGAGGACAAGGAAGTCAGTGGCAGGTTGCTCGCGATCGCGGGACGGCTGTCCAGTCTGACCGGTGACATCCGTGGAGCCCGCCGGCACTACGAGGCGGCGCGCACGCTCATCCCTGGCGAGACCGAGATGGGTCTGGTCGCTCGAGGCGGCTGGGTGTCGTCCGGATCGCATCTGCTCGACACCCGGAGTCTGGCCGAGATCCCGGCGCTGGTGGACGACGCGCGCAAACACGGCGACCTCCAGCGGTCGGCGACCGTACAGGCGATCTGTGGGCTCGCTCTGCTGCGTTGGGGCCGATTGCCGGAGGCAAAGGAACTCCTGCTCGCGTGGGAGGCCGCACTGGTCAACCCAGGCGTCTATCCGGACGAGATCGCGTACATGGCGCTCAGCCGCGTCGAGCTCGAGCTGGGCAACCTGTCCGAGGCCCGTCGCTGGGTTTTGCTGGCGCGGGACAGCCAGGCCTCAGACGATCCGGAGCGGACGAAGGTGGCCGGCTGCCTGGCCATGGTCGAGTACCACGCCGGCCGGTACGACGAGGCGCGGGCGCTGCTCGACGCGGCGGACGCCGACATCCGTGGGCACCGTGGGTACTTCGACTACCTGGTGATGCTCTACCGGTCCCGACTCGCGCGCGACGCCGGTGACGCCGAGCAGGCCCGGGTCTGCATCCGGGACGCGGTCAACCGGCTGCTGGTCGAAGGCCGGGTGGTATATCTGCTCGAAGTACTGCCTGAGGCTGTCGCCGTCCTGCACGCGCTGGGGCGGTCGGACGCGGGTGACTTGCTGTGCGGCCAGCTGCTGGCGTGGCAGCGGTCGATGGACCCGCCGATGTTGCCGACCGCGTGGGCGGTCCTGCAGGAGTCGTGTGCCAGTGCGTCCGTTGCCGAGGGGTGGCCGGAGCCTGATCCCGCAGCCGCGGTCCAGCGGCTGGCGAACGACGTACTCACCGCGCTTTCATGACGCCCTTCTGCTGAAGCTGCCGGGTAACTGCCGGTACTTCTGCCTCGTCCTGACCTGGCTGCCCGACGAAGAATTACAGCCGTAGGACAGGTTCCACGAAGCAGAGACCGACGCCGGGCAGTGCGGGCAGGAAAGGGCGGTGAACCCATGAAGAGGCCATGGAACCGCACTGGACTGCCGTCGAGCTTGGGGGAGGCGACGCGGAGGGCATCCGGCGGCCGGACGGTGGGGGCGCCGATCGGCTGTCGAGAGCTCCGGAGTGCTGTGCAGTGCGGATCTGTCCTGCCTGAACCGGGTGCCGTGCGCCGTCAGGGCACCACACCCGGGGCGAGGTCCCAGCAACGGGCCAGGCACACGAAACAGGGGACGAGTGCTGCGGTCCGGCTGACACGGGGAAACCGGTGGGTTTGGTCACCCGCCGGCGGGTCAGTCGCTGGGGCCTCCCGGGACCTCGACGAGCTCGCGGTCAGAGCGGTCCACACCGGACCGGCGCGGGGAGTAGCTCGGCGAGGAACCGAAAGCCACGTCGCTCGCTGGCCAACAGGGGGAGCCAGCATGCCGGCGCCATGAGGAAGCCGCCCGCTGACGCGTGGGGGGAGTCGCCAGGCTGACGCACGTGGGGACGTCAGCCCGGAGAGATCAGGCAGTCAGCACAGCGAGGTGAAGGCCCCGGCGGGGTGGCCTTCACCTCGCTAGTTTGTGTCCTCGGCCGGAGGCACCGACTGATGGAAGCGGAACCAGTTGTCCGGGTCGTAACGGCGTTTGACCTCGCGGAGCCGACCGAGGTTGGGACCGTGGTAGGCGGACTCCCAGTCGGTCAGTCCGGCGTCCGGGAAGTTCGGGTAGACCCGTCCCGACCCCCACTGATGCGTGAACTGCCACGCCTCGTCCAGCCAGTCCGGAGCGGTTGCGTCTTCGACCTCGACGCTGTGCTCAAGCAGGAATGCCTCTTCGCGGTGGGCAAAGGCGGTTGCTTCGGTCGGGACGCGGTTGTAGCCACCGCCCCACGGGGAGAAGCTGAACTCGCGGATCTGGCCCGGGACCCGATCGGCCGTCAGCCGAGCGACCAACTCTCTGATCGCCGCCGGCGGCATCGATTCCCGGAAGAACTCCGACTTCACGAACCTGGGCTTTGTCGAGTCCGGCGAGTAGCCGGGGCCGACGGTCTCGAGCCGCTCGACCTCACCCAGGTAGTCGCCGTGCTCGTGGAAGACCCAGTGAGGCTCCACGCCGATCGCAGCGACGATGTCGGTGACCACGTCGAGTGGCCCGGTGCCGAGCATCGAGCCGAACAGGTGGACCTCGGGCGGCCGGACGGGATCGGCTGGGACGAACAGCCGGAGGTCCAGGTCGTACTCGTCCGGAGCTGAAGGTGCCCAGCGCTGGTAGGCCGTCGTCACCGCGGCTGCGTGATCGTAAGCCCAGGTCAGGTCGAACGACGTCATGACGGGTGGGAGTGGCACGGTGTCGAAGACCAGGTTCGTGAGTACGCCGAGCTGGCTGCCGCCGGCACCGCGGAGGGCCCAGAACAGGTCGGCATCATGGGTGGCGTCACACCGGACGATCGATCCGTCGGCAAGGACGAGTTCGGCCGAGACGAGGTAGTCGCACGCCAGCCCGTAAGCCCGGCCTAGGAACCCGAAGCCACCACCAAGCACCTGTCCGGAGATGCCGACCGTCGGGCAGGTTCCGGCTGGGAGCATCCGGCCCGCGGGGGCCAGGACGTCGTAGATACCGCCCAATCGGGCTCCCGCGCCGACGGTGACGAGCGTCCCGGCGAGCTCGACCCGGTCCATCGGACCAACGTCGATGAGCAGCCCGGCGGTCGTCGATCGGCCGGCGTAGCAGTGGCCGCCGCCTCTGGGGACCGTCCGGATCCCCTGATCGCGACCGAATCTGATGGCAGTCGCGACGTCGCCCGCGCTTGCGGCCTGGACGATAGCTTGTGGACAGGGTGCTGTGGGCCGCGGCCGGGCCGTTTTCGCGGCTTCGTCGTACTCGATGGTCCCGGGAAGGAGCAGTGCTCCTTGGAGGGACGCCGCGAGTCGTTCCCACCTGACTGTCATGAGCTGACTATCCCGACGAGCTCATGCGTGGACCACACTTTTAGCCACCGCTAAACGGCCTCAGGACTTGAGCACAGCAGCCTTGTCGAAGGCGTAGCCGACCATCCAGCTCGGTTGCAGGCGGCAGTAGACGATGTCGTCGGCCCAGCTCGATGGCGAGCTGCCGTAGTGCTTGACCAGATGCGCCTCGATCTCCGCGAAGTCCGGGTGTTCCGGCGTCAGGAACTCCACGTCGCCGTGACTGAACACGCCGATCCGCGCGCCATCGACGTATGAGATGCTGGCGGCCGGTCTGGCCTTGAGGTGCCGCGCCTTCGCCGCCGATCCCGACGTGGTGAACACCCACCGGGCATGCAGGAAGTGCCCGTCGACCGCACTGATCCGCGGCTCGCCCCGTGCGGTGACCGTGGCCAGGTTGAGCGTGCACATGCCGGTCAGAACCCGCACCAGGTCGTCGGCGTCCAGTCGGCGCGGGTCCGTGATGATGTTGCGCAGATGCTCCGTCGAACGCTCGTACGCCCGGTCCAGAAGCTCCTGCAACTCGGTGACTTCGGCCGCTGTCTCCTTCATCTTCCGCAGTCTGGCACCGCGCGCAGACAAAAACCGTCCGGTAACCTCGCTTCATGTCAGCCCGCGTGCAGGTCGTCACCGACTCCACGGCCGGCCTGTCCACGCACGAGGTGCTCCGGTACCCGCTGACCGTCGTACCGCTCCAGGTCGTCATCGGCGGGACGTCGTACGACGACGGCGCTACCTCGGCCGACGCGGTCGCTGAGGCGCTCAAGACCTTCACGCCGGTGTCGACCAGCCGCCCGGCGCCGCAGACGTTCGCCGACACGTACCTTCGGTGTGCGAAGGACGGCGCGGAGTCGGTGGTGTCGATCCACCTCTCCGGTGACATGTCCGGCACCTTCGAGGCCGCCATGATCGGCGCCAAGGACTCGCCGATCCCGGTCCGCGTGGTCGACTCCCGCTCGCTCGGCATGGGACTCGGCTTCCCAGCCCTCGCCGCGGCCGCGGCTGCCTCCGCGGGGGAGGACCTGGCCGGCGTCGAGGCCGCGGCCCGCGCCCGGATGAAGTCGATCTCGGCGTACTTCTACGTCGACACCCTCGAATACCTCCGCCGCGGCGGCCGCATCGGCGCCGCCCAGGCATTGCTCGGTACGGCGCTAGCCGTCAAACCACTGCTCACGATCAGCGGCGGCCGCATCGTCCCCCTCGAAAAGGTCCGCACCTCCAGCCGAGCCATCGCCCGCCTCGCCGACATCGCCGTCCAACGCGCCGGCGACACCCCTGTCCAGGTAGCGGTCCACCACCTGGCCAACCTCGAAAAAGCGCAAACCCTCGCCGACGGCCTCGCCACCCGCCTCCCCCAAGCCGAAGAAATAGTCCTCCGAGAAGTAGGCGCCGTCATAGGAGCCCACGTAGGCCCCGGCCTCCTAGCCGTCGTCATAGCCCCCCGCTAGCCCCCCACCCCACCTCCACTCTCGCCCAACCCGCGTCACCTGCGCGCTCGGCCAAACCCGCGCCTCATCCACCTTCGGCCAACCCGCGTCGCCTCCGCGCTCGGTCAACCCGCGCCACCTCCCCGCTCGGCCAAACCCGCGCCACCTCCACCTTCGGCCAACCCGCGTCGCCTCCGCGCTCGGCCAAACCCGCGCCACCTCCCCGCTCACTCGACCCGGTCCTGCCTCGTCACCCGGCCTTTCGTCCCGTCCGCGCCGCAGGCGCGGGCGGGACGTTTTCCACAGCTTCAAAGTCGTGGTTCCAGCAGCTCCACGGACTCGTACTTTCTCTGGCGTGAAGGTCTTTCGTCGTGCTCCAGCGCCCGACCCGGGCGCCCGTGAGCGTGCGCTGGAACGTCTCGGCGCCCGCCCACCGGAGCACGCACCCGACGAACACCTGGAGGAGCGTGATGAGGAGGTGCGAGGTGGATGGATCCCCGAATCAGTCCGGCCCGAGCGACTACGAGACGCACGCTGGACCCTGTCCCCACGACACGTCGTGGTCCTGGCCGCCGTACTCGCCATCGGCCTGTCCTGGGCCGCATGGTCCGTCTTCCGCACCCGCCCGGAGACCCTCCCCGACACCCGCCCGTCCACCGCCGCCACAGGCTCACCCGTCGCCCAACCATCATCCGGCAGCCAATCCCCAGCCGCCGCCGGCACCACCCAACCCGCAGGAGCTCAGGCCTCACCAAGCCAGCCCGGGCAGTCGACCGGCATCCCCGGACAGCCAACCGGCCTGGTCGTCGTACATGTAGCCGGCAAGGTACGCCGCCCCGGCCTGGTCCGTGCCCCAACCGGCTCCCGCGTAGCCGACGTACTCGCCCTCGCCGGCGGCCCCCTCCCCGGCGTCGACCTCACCACCCTCAACCTCGCCCGCCAAGTCACCGACGGCGAACAAATCATCGTCGGCCAACCAAACGCACTCCCACCCGCCTCCACCCCCGGCGCGACCACCTCATCCGCACCCACCGCGCTACCCGAAGCCCCCGTCAACCTCAACACCGCCACCCTCGACCAACTCGACGCCCTCCCCGGCGTCGGCCCCGTCCTGGCCCAACGAATCCTCGACTACCGCACCCAGAACGGCCCCTTCACGACCATCGACCAACTCCAAGAGGTCCCCGGCGTAGGCCCCAAGAAGTTCGACTCCCTAAAACCCCATGTCCGCCTCTAACCCCACCACCACCCCCACCCACCCCAACCCCGCCGACCCCACCCACGCCACCAACCCCGCAGGCCCTGCCGACTCGACCGACGACTCCAACTCCGCCGAGCCCGCCACCCCCAACGAGCGATTGGACATTCGGCTGTTGGTGCCGGCGGCCGCAGGCTGGCTGACCGCCGTCCTCCTGGTCGGCCAGCGCCCGCTCGCCGGTGCCATCACGGCCGCAGTCGCCCTAACCGCCGCCGTCGTACTCGCCCTGACCAAGTCCCACGCGTCCGGCAAGCCCAGGCGTCAGATGCGTCCCCGGACACGCATTAGCTCGACCGTCGTAGGCGTCCTGGTCGTCATCGCCGGCATGGGACTAGCGGCCGGCCTACAGGTGGAAAGCCTCCGCGTCGGCCCGGTACACAACTTGGCGGCCAACAACGCAACAGTCACCGTCCGCCTGAAAATGACCGCTGACCCATCCGTACGCCAGAGTCCAGGCGGCCGACGCCCGCCGTACGTCGTAGTGAGAGCAACGATCGAGGAGGTGAAATCTCGAGGGACAGCAACCCGAGTGCGTACCCCGGTGCTCCTGATCGGTACGACGCAATGGCAAACGGTCAGGTACGGCCAGCACGTCAACGCGAACGGTCGACTCGAGGCAGTGGAATCCGGATCCGATGTCACCGCGATGCTCTCGATCCGTTCACCTCCGCGGATTGCCGACGAACCACCCTGGTGGTTACGCGCCGCCGAGAAGGTTCGCGGCGGCCTTCGCAACTCCGTCGCCGGGGAGCCAGAGGACGTCCGCGGCCTCGTACCAGCACTCGTGATGGGCGACGAGTCCGCCTTACCCGCCGACCTGACCGAGGACTTCCAAACGACAGGTCTCACGCATCTCTCGGCGGTGTCGGGCACCAACCTGACCTTGCTGCTGGCGTTCGTTCTCCCGTTCGCCCGGCTGATCGGCGTCCGGGCTCGCGGGTTGACTGCGATCGGACTGATGACGGTCGTCGTGTTCGTGGTCCTCGCAAGACCCCAGCCGAGCGTCCTCCGTGCGGCCGCGATGGGCCTGATCGCGCTGGCGGCGATGACAAGCGGAGGAGCGCGCCGGCGAGCCGCACGCAGCCTGTCGGTAGCGGTCATCGCTTTACTGCTCCTCGACACGTCGCTCGCGCGATCGGCCGGATTCGCGCTGTCCGTACTCGCAACCGCGGGGATCGTCCTACTCGGTCCCGGCTGGCGGGACGCGTTGGCCAAGTGGCTGCCGACCTGGTTGGCCGAAGCAATCTCCTGTCCGCTCGCCGCGCAACTCGCGTGTACGCCGGTCGTCGCCTGGCTCTCAGGCCAGGTCTCGCTGGTCGCAGTCGCTGCCAACCTGCTGGCCGGTCCCGCCGTCGGCCCGGCGACCATCCTCGGCTTCACTGCGGCCGGCGCCGCTCTCGTCAGTACAGCTGCGGCCCAACTCGTCGGCTGGGCCGCAGGCTGGCCGGCTCGATGGATCATCCTTGTCGCTCGCGAAGGCGCTGATCTCCCAGGTGCCGCTAACGCCTGGCCCGCCACCACGATCGGCGTCGCCGTACTAACCCTGCTCTGCCTCGCGCTCGTACTAGGCCTCCACAGGATCCTGGCCAGACCGATCGCCATGGTCCTCGCGGTGGTACTGCTCGCGGTCGTCGTACTCCGTCCGGTGGGATCAATAGGCTGGCCGCCGGACGACTGGCTGTTCGTGATGTGCGATGTCGGCCAGGGCGATGGCCTTGTTTTGCGGGCAGGCGAGCGTACGGCGGTCGTCGTCGACACAGGCCCGGATCCCGCCGCCATGGATCGTTGCCTGCGTGACCTAGGGGTCGAACACATCCCCGTACTCGTGCTGAGTCACTTCCACGCAGACCATGTCGGTGGACTGGCCGGCGTACTGAAGGATCGGCGCGTCGACGAGATCGAAGTGACGCCGTACTTCTCACCACGCGCGGAGCACAACCGTGTGGTCGAACTCGCGTCGCATCACGGAATCAGCCTTCGCACAGTCACGTACGGCGAGAAGCGCTTCGTCGGCCAACTCAGCTGGACTACTCTCTGGCCCGCGCGCGTCCCCGCGCTCCCACCACCCGGTACGTCGTCCGCGACCCCGACCGACGAGGGTTCACCGGAGAACAACGCCAGCATCGCCATGATGGTCGAGCTGTCCGGCCTCCGAATCCTCCTGACCGGCGACCTGGAACCCGAGTCCCAACGAGCGATCCTCGCTACCGGTGCGGACCTTCACGCCGACATCCTCAAAGTCCCGCATCACGGCTCGGCCCAACAGGACCCGACTTTCCTGGCCGCCACCAACCCCCGCCTGGCCCTGATCTCCGCAGGCCGCAACAACGACTACGGCCACCCCGCCCCGCGAACCCTGGACCTCCTCTCCCACGACGCCACCCGAACCGCCACCACCAACACCAGCGGCACCCTCACCATCACCAACCCCAACAACCACCTATCCCTAACCACCCACGAACCCCCATCCCCAACCCGCTGAACCTCCCACCACCTGAAGCTGGACGGTGGACGGAAGCTTCAGCCCGGAAGGTGCCGGAGATTGGGTGCTGGAGGACGGGCTCCTGCCGGTTCCGCCACCGGGTGCAGGAGGCGGGGTGCTGAAGCTTGGCCCATCGGCTGCTGGCTGTGGTGCAGGTGGTGGGCGGCGGGCGCTGGGGGTTGGGTGGGGGTCAGGGTGTTGGGGTGAAGGTGACGCTGGCTGCGTTGACTGGGGTTTCGGGTTGGTTGCCTAGGGACCAGGCGGCTACCCGGGAGACTGTGTGGGCGGGGATCTCGTCGCTGATGCCGGGGGCGGCGGGGACGTTGTAGGTCGCGTGGGCGTCGTGGGGGAGGACTACGCGGTAGCCGCGGGCCAAGGCTGTCCGGGCGGTCGCCTGTACGCACATCTCGGACATGACGCCGCAGATCGCAACCGCGCGTACGCCGGCTTTGACGAGCACCTCGCCGAGGGGTGTGCTGTCGAAACCGTCGTCTCTCGGCTTGCGGATGACGTGCTCTCGGGGACCGGGCTTGACCGGGAGGTAAAGCTCCCAACCTGGGGTATCGGGTTCGTCGTCCGCGCCGGGTGGGCCATCGTTCTGGAGGTGTACGACGACCGCCCCGGCAGCTCGGGCTCGGTCGAGCAGTTCGGTGGTGCGGTCGAGGAGAGGAGGAGCATCGGGTACGGCGTTCGCCCCGGAGACGAAGGCCGATTGCATGTCCACGATGATGAGCGCGTCGACAGGCTTGGTGTTGGTCATGCCGCCATCTTCACGCGTGCGGGCAACAGGTCTCCACGCAGTTTCCGGGGCGTGAGGTTTGTCGGTGCGGCGCGAGGTCTCCACGCGACTTGGCCCGGTGTGTGGATCGTCGGTGCGGCATGAGGTGTGCCGGGAGATTGCCCGGGGCGGGGGTTGTCGGTGGGGCGTGGGATGCTGGCGGGGTGGCTGCTCGTAGGGGTTCTGCGCCGAAGCTGGGCGACGTGTTGCTGGTGACCGGGACCGAGGCGTTCCTGGCGGATCGGGCGGTGAAGTCGGCGATCGCGGCGGTGTCCAAGGGCAGCGCCGAGGTTGAGGTGACGGAGATCGACGCGTCCACGATGGACGTCGGGGTGTTCGCGGAGCTCACTGGGCCCTCGCTGTTCGCGAGTGAGCGGGTGCTTGTGTTGCGTGCGCTGGAGAATCTGCCGGGTGAGATGGCGCCGTACCTGATCGAGTACGCCGGCGCACCGGTGGACGACGTACTCGTAGTTTTGGTGCACTCAGGTGGGCAGAAGGGGAAGGCAGTTCTCGACAAGTTGCGGAAGGCATCGGTCAACGAGGTGGTCGCGACCGCGCCGAAAGCGTGGGAGCTGCCCCAGTTCGTGGCTGGTGAGATTCGGTTGCTGGGCGGGAGCGTGGACGAGCGGGCGGCGTCGGCGCTGGTGGACGCGGTCGGGCACGATCTTCGGGCGCTGGCTGGGGCGTGTTCGCAATTGGTGTCGGACTCCGGCGGACAGGCGGTCAGTCCGGAGCTGATCGGCCAGTACTTCGGTGGTCGTGCGGAGGTCACGAGCTTCGCTGTCGCGGATGCGGCGATCGCGGGTCGGACCGAGCCGGCGCTGGAGCAGTTGCGCTGGGCGCTGGACTGCGGGGTCGCGCCGGTGCTGGTGACGAGTGCGATGGCGGGTGGGTTGCGCGGGCTGGCGAAGTTTGCGAGTGCGCCGAGTGGTTTGCGGGAGGCGGATCTGGCGCGCGAGGTCGGCGTACCGCCGTGGAAGCTCAAGCAGTTGAAGCAGCAGTCTCGCGGCTGGACTCCCGGTGGGCTGGCGACCGCGATCAAGGCCGTAGCCCAGGCCGACGCCGACGTGAAGGGCGCCTCCGGTGACGCCGGCTACGCCCTCGAACGCATGGTCATCACCGTAAGCCGCTCCCACGGCCGTCGCTGACCCCGCAACCCACCCAACATGGAGAGCCGCCGCCGACCGCCGGCCTGAGTCGGGTCGGGATCACACCACTCCTACTGCCACCACCAGGGGGCTGGAGGGGTGTTGAGTCGTGGGTTGTGGTTGAGGAGTTCGGCGTGTCGAGCGCCGAGATCCACGACTCGAGTTGGCAGGGGGTCGCCGGGATGCACGACTCGGGGATAGGAGGGGGCGCCAGGTTCCATGACTGGGGTCCGGGGAGCGGGGGTGGGGCGTTAGTGCTCGCGGATCAGGTGGAGGCGGTCTGCGTTCGGGGTTGTGCGGGCACGCAAAAACGATCGGCCGGTCGGGGACGGGCCGATCGTTGGCGGGCTGCTTCAGAGAGAGGCGGCCTTCTTGAAGATGGCCGACTTGCGGTTGGCGGCCTGGTTGGCGTGGATGACGCCCTTGCTGACGGCCTTGTCGAGCAGCCGGCCGGCCTTGCGAGCGGTGTCCTGCGCCTTGTCGGTCTCGCCGGCGTCGACGGCCTCGTGGAAGCGGCGAACAGCCGTCTTGAGGGTCGACTTCACCGACTTGTTGCGAAGTCGCGCAGCCTCGTTCTGGCGGTTGCGCTTGATCTGGGACTTGATGTTCGCCACGGAGCAGAGCCTCGATCAGGAGTATGCGGTCATTACAGGAAAATGTCGCGGCGCACGGCTGAACACCACCCGTGGGCGCGCGAAGAGCCAGATTACCAACAAGCGGCCGCTAGCTCCAAACTCAGCCCCGGGCGGCTCCAGGCTCATTCCTGGGCGGTGTCGGTCGGCGGAGTTGGGGAAGGGGTGGCTTCGGCGGTGGTTTTTAGGCGGGTGAGGGTCGTGTGGATGCCGTGGAGGTTGCGGGGGGTGCGGTTGCCGAAGATCGGGCGGAAGAGGAGGCGGAGGGCGGCCGGGCGGTGGTCGGTCCAGGACTCGGTGACCTCGCAGCCGGTCGCGGTCGGGGTGAAGTCGTAGGCCCAGAGCGAGATCGGGATCGGGCCGAAGTGGATGGTGAAGGCGAAGCGCCGGCCCGGCTCCGCGTCGACCACTCGCCCGAAGGTGAACCAGCGGACCACACCGACCCGGTTGTGACCCACGAACCGCGCACCCACGGCCGGGCCGGGCGTGCGGGACGCCGCGTGCCCCGTGCCCGAGGCATCGGGCGACCGCTCCGGTTGCACCGACCTACCGTAGGACCGGTCGCGGCGGACCGCCGCTCCGGACGCGCCGTGCCCGGTGCCCGACGCATCGGGCGACCGCTCTGGTTGGACCGACGTACCGAAGGTCCGGTCGCGGCGGACCGCCGCTCCGGACGCGCCGTGCCCGGTGTCCGACCTACCGGAAGAGCGGTCGCTGGGGACCGGCGTATGGGAGGACCAGGTGACGCGCGTGCATTCGGGGCTCCACTCGCGCATGCGGGGGAGGTTGCTGACCAGGGCGTAGACGGCGGCGGCCGGGGCTTGGACGGGGATGGACTCCGTCAGGTCGGCCATCGGGTTTTCCCTTGCTGTCGGCTGACATGGGGCTACCTGAGCGTGACATCGACAGGGCCTGACGGCATACTCAGGCCCGCGTGACGCTGATCACCGCAGCCGCCTGAGTGCGCGCGGGGAGTCACGAACAGCGAGCCCAGCTCCACCATCGCGCCGTCCCAGCCCTGGAGGAACTCAGTGACCCGCCGTACCCCCAAGCGCCAGGCGATCGTCATCGCCACCGCACTGATCGCCGCGGCAGCCGGCGTACCGATCCTGGTCAGCGCGGCCAGCGCCAGCCAGACCCCGTCCGACGCGGCCGACCCACAGGTCAAGCGCTCCGGCACCGGCTCGTACATCGTCCAGCTCGACGACTCCCCGGTGGCCGAATACGACGGCACCATCGCCGGCCTGGCCGCGACACGAGTGGCACCCGGCGGCAAGCTCTTGAAGACCGCCGCGCCGGTCGTCGACTACGTCAAGCACCTCACCAGTGAGAGCGACCAACTCCTCCAGAAGGTCAAAGGAAAGAAGCTCTACGACTACAGCTACACGTACGCCGGTTTCTCCGCCGAGATGTCGTACGACGAAGCCGTCAAGCTGGCCAAGTCGTCCGGAGTGAAGAGCGTCGAGCCGAGCGAGCTGCAGCACGAGGACACCGTGGACACCCCGCGGTTCCTCGGCCTGTCGGGCAAGGACGGCGCGTGGCAGCAGGCGGGTGGTGTCGACAAGGGCGGCGACGGCGTGATCATCGGCATGATCGATTCCGGCTTCGTCCCGGAGCGGCCGAGCTTCGCGCCGATGAAGACCACCAGGCAGTCGGACGCCATCGTGGCGAAGAAATGGAAGGGCACCTGCCAGGCCGGTGAGGAGGCGCCGGCCGTCACCTGCAACAACAAGGTGATCGGCGCCCGGTACTTCGACAAGGGCATCGGCACCCGACCGATCCCGGAGGAGTTCAAGTCGCCGCGCGATTACGGCGGTCACGGCACCCACACCGCGAGTACGGCGGCCGGCAACTATGGCGTCGACATGAGCGTCATGGGCCGGGACTACGGCAAGGGCTCAGGCATGGCCCCGCACGCGCGGCTGGCGATCTACAAGGCCCTGTGGGCTGTGGACGCGACCGGTGGCGGCAGCGGGACCGACGCCGACATCGTGGCGGCCATCGACGCCGCGGTTGCCGATGGCGTTGACGTGATCAACTACTCGATCTCCGGCTCCGGCTCGACGTACGTGAATGCCACCGGTCTGGCCTTCCTGCGCGCGGCCAAGGCGGGCGTGTTCGTCGCCACCAGCGCGGGCAACACCGGTCCGGGCGAGGCCACGGTCGGCAAGACCTACCCCTGGGTGACGTCGGTTGCCAACGGCACCCATGACCGCGACATCCAGACCACCGTGACGCTGCGCGACGGCAAGACCTACACCGGCGCAGGCATCGGCGCCGGCACCCCGCAAACGCCGGTGATCCTGGCCAAGGACGCGGGGCTCGATGGCGCCAACCCGACGAACCTCGTCCTCTGCCAGGCAGGAACGCTCGACCCGGCCAAGGTCAAGGGGAAGATCGTGGTCTGCGATCGCGGCGTCAACGCCCGCGTCGACAAGAGCCTGCAGGTGAAGAACGCCGGCGGTGTCGGCATGATCCTGCTCAACATCACCCCGGGCACGCTGGACGCCGACCTGCACACGGTCCCGACCGTGCACCTCGACGACAAGGCCGCGCCCGCGGTCAAGGCGTACGTCGGCGGTACGGCGAACCCGACCGCCACGATCGGCGCCGGTACGCCGGTCCGCGTGACCGCACCGAAGGTCGCAAGCTCGTCCAGCCGCGGCCCGTCCCCGGCCGGCAACGGCGACCTGCTGAAGCCCGACCTCATGGCGCCGGGTACGAACGTCCTCGCCGCGACGACCGTGTTCAGTGCGGCCGGTGGCGAGTACGCGTTCATGAGCGGTACGTCGATGTCGACGCCGCACATCGCCGGGATCGCGGCGGTACTGAAGAGCAAGCATCCGACGTGGTCCCCGATGGCGATCAAGTCGGCGCTGATGACGACCGCGACCGACAAGGACACCAGCGGCAAGCCGATCCAGAACGACTCCGGCTCCCAGGCCAACCCGTTCGGGTACGGCGCCGGCGAGGTGCAGCCGAAGCAGGGCATCGACCCGGGCCTGGTCTACGACTCGTCGTACGCCGACTGGGCGAAGTTCGTCTGTGGATCCGGCCAGGTCCCGAGCACGCATGAGCTGTGCGCGGGCGGCTCGACCGACCCGAGTGACCTGAACTACCCGACGATCGCGATCGGCGACCTGGCCGGCAAGCAGACCGTGACCCGGACCGTGACGAACGTCGGCCAGTTGCCCGAGGTCTACTTCCCGAAGGTCGAAGGCCTCACCGGACTCAAGGTGACCGTGACGCCGCGGATCCTGATCACGCTGCCTGGCCGCAGTACGACGTACAAGGTGACGTTCGAGAACGCCGGTGCGCCGCTGGAGCAGTACTCGTTCGGCAAGCTCACCTGGAAGTCGAACCGGCACGCGGTGAGCAGCACGCTGGCGATCAAGCCGCTGACGGTGAAGGCGCCGGTGCAGGTCAACGGGACCGGGACCGCGGGGTCGGTGCAGGTGCCGATCACGGCCGGGTACTCCGGCACTCTGAGCACTACGTCCGTCGGCCTGACACCGGCCACCATCAACGACGCCCCGCTGAAGAATCCGGGTGGCGTGTCGTTCCCGACGACGAACCCGCAGGTCAACGACCACGTCGCCAAGTTCACGGTGAACGTCCCGGCCGGCACGAAGTACGCCCGGTTCTCGACGTTCGACGCGGACTACCCGGCCGGCACCGACCTCGATGTGTTCGTCTACAAGTCCGGTACGACGGCTCTGCTCGCCAGCAGCACCGGTGGTTCCGCCGAAGAAGAGGCGAACCTCCCAGCCCCGGCGGGCGGCTCGTACGACGTGTACGTCGACCTGTACGCCGGAGCCGCCGAGCAGACCGTCAAGCTCGACCACTGGGAACTCCAGAACCCGGAGAGCAACCTCACCGCCACTCCGGCCAGCCAGACAGTCCAGGTAGCGGCTCAGACCAATGTCACCGCCTCCTGGACCGGCCTGACCGCCGGCACCCGGTACCTGGGCCAGCTGCGCTACACCGACGGCGCAGACGGCTCCGGCTCGACCATCGTCCGAGTAGACGCCTGACCGTCGGGCGGCCCCAGCCACCTGGGGTCGCCCCAAGGTCAGCCAAGTCGTTCGCGGACCCAGTCGAGGTGGATGAGGGCGTGCTCGCGCTGCCAGGCACGGATGGTCGGTAGGCCAGGCGGGGCGGGCTGAGCCGCGCCCCACCACAGTCCGGCCGCTATAGCGGCCAGGAACCCGGTGATGGCGACATCGTCCGGCAACGCGGGCAGTGTGACCGACTCACGCATGTCTGCCTGCAGGATGACGGTGTCGGCCCAGCGTGGTGCGAGAGCCGGGTGCGCCCAGTCGATGAACACCACACGGTCGTCGGTCAGGATGATGTTGTCGGCCCGCAGGTCCCAGTGCGCCAGGGCTTTCCCCTCCGCGAGCGCACGCAACCCGGTCCGGGCGAGCTCCGCCAACTCCTCCTCGCGCCCAGCCGCCCACGCGGGTACGTCGAGACCGTCAGCGATCACGTTGTCCCAACGGCTCAGGAACTCCAGACTCCGTACGGCGGCGACCGGCGCGTCCGGCCACGGCGACGGGTCCAGGGCCTCGGACAGCTCGGAAACGGCATCCAGGACGCGATCAGCATCACGCTGCTCCCACGGGTGGGACGGCAGTCGGCCTTCGATGTCCTCGAACAGCAGACCGACCCAGTCCCCGTCGTCGTACACGTCGTACAGCGCGGGCGCCGTCGGCAGGGGGCCAATGGCCTGGACAGCGGTGATCTCCTGGCGGAACAGCGACGGCGTCTTCGGGTTGAGCGCCGTACCGACGGTTTTGACGAACGCGCGGCGCCCGGAGGCGGTCACCAGGCGGGCGGCGACGCCGGGGGAGAAGCCGCCCTGCTGGGTCTCGGCGGAGACCACCTCCGACCCGAGCGCGCGTTCCACCCACGCCCGCACAGGAGCGGGCACCTCCTCGAAAGGCAACCGGACCCCAGCAGCGTGCGCCATGCCGCCCTACGGTAGGTCCGCAGGCCCCGGGTCGCTCGGCATTTTAGAATCCGCTGGCTCCGCATGGGATGATTGACCGGTTGACCAGCATTAAGTTGACCAGCATTAACTAGACGAACTGGATCCCCTCCGTGCCCGTAGGCCCCACGACCGTGCCGCAGCCGGGTCGCACCGACCCGTCGCTGATCCGGAACTTCTGCATCATCGCCCACATCGACCACGGCAAGTCGACGCTGGCGGACCGGATGCTGCAGATCACCGGGGTGGTCGACGCCCGCTCGATGCGGGCGCAGTACCTGGACCGGATGGACATCGAGCGCGAACGCGGCATCACGATCAAGTCGCAGGCGGTCCGGCTGCCGTTCGCGCCGAAACCGGAGTCCGCTGGTGGCCTGCTCGCCCCGGACGGTACGACGTACATCCTGAACATGATCGACACGCCCGGCCACGTCGACTTCACCTACGAGGTGTCGCGGTCGCTGGAGGCGTGTGAGGGCGCGGTGCTGCTGGTCGACGCGGCGCAGGGGATCGAGGCGCAGACGCTGGCGAACCTCTACCTCGCGCTGAGCGCGGACCTGCACATCATCCCGGTGCTGAACAAGATCGACCTGCCCAGCGCGCAGCCGGAGAAGTACGCCGCCGAGCTGGCCCACATCATCGGCTGCGACCCGTCCGACGTGCTGAAGGTGTCGGCCAAGACCGGCGAGGGCGTCGAGGAGCTGCTGAGCGAGATCGTTGCCCAGGTCGACCCGCCGAAGGGCGTCAAGGACGCACCGCCGCGGGCGCTGATCTTCGACTCCGTCTACGACACCTACCGCGGCGTGGTCACCTACGTCCGGGTGGTCGACGGCGAGCTGAACCACCGCGACCGGATCAAGATGATGTCGACCGGCGCGGTGCACGAGATGCTCGAGGTGGGCGTCATCTCGCCCGAGCCGGCCAAGTCGCCGAGCATCGGGGTCGGCGAGGTCGGCTACCTGATCACCGGGGTGAAGGACGTCCGCCAGTCCCGGGTCGGTGACACCGTCACCGCGGCCGTGCATGGCGCGACCCAACCGCTCGGCGGCTACAAGCATCCGCAGCCGATGGTGTACTCCGGCCTGTTCCCGATCGATGGTGACGACTACCCGACGCTGCGTGATGCGCTGGAGCGACTGCAGCTGAACGACGCGGCGCTGCAGTACGAGCCGGAGACCTCGGGCGCGCTCGGGTTCGGCTTTCGCTGCGGCTTCCTCGGCCTGCTGCACATGGAGATCGTCCGGGAGCGGCTCGAGCGCGAGTTCGACCTGGACCTGATCTCGACCGCGCCGAACGTCGTCTACCGGGTCGAGATGGAGGACGGCAAGGAGCACGTCGTCACCAACCCGAGCGAGTTCCCCGAGGGCAAGATCGCCGACATCTATGAGCCGGTCGTGAAGGCGACGATCCTCAGCCCGAAGGACTACATCGGCGTCATCATGGAGCTGTGCCAGACCAAGCGGGGCAACCTGCAGGGCATGGAGTACTTGTCCGAGGACCGGGTCGAGCTCCGCTACACGCTGCCGCTGGCCGAGATCGTCTTCGACTTCTTCGACCAGCTGAAGTCCAAGACCAAGGGGTACGCGTCGCTGGACTACGAGCCGACCGGTGAGCAGGCGGCCCAGCTGGTCAAGGTGGACATCCTGCTGCAGGGCGAGACGGTCGACGCGTTCTCCGCGATCGTGCACCGCGACAACGCGTACTCGTACGGCGTCGCCCTGGCCGGCAAGCTCAAGGAGCTGATCCCGCGCCAGCAGTTCGAGGTGCCGATCCAGGCCGCGATCGGGTCCCGGATCATCGCGCGCGAGTCGATCCGGGCGATCCGCAAGGACGTGCTGGCCAAGTGCTACGGCGGTGACATCACCCGGAAGCGCAAGCTGCTGGAGAAGCAGAAGGAAGGCAAGAAGCGGATGAAGATGGTCGGCCGGGTCGAGGTCCCGCAAGAGGCCTTCATCGCTGCCCTGCGGACCTCGGACACCACGGAGAAGGCCAAGAAGTAAGTTCCGGTCGATATTCCGGAAGGGCTGCTGGTCGTCGGTTCACGCGGTCCGGACTGGGCCGACTGGCTCGACCGGCTGCCTCGGCTGACGCGCGATCTGCTGGAGGAGTGGCAGCTGCGCGTCGACGGTACGTCGTTCTACGGGAACTGCGCGTTGGTCGTTCCCGTGATCACGGCCGACGGGCAGCGCGCCGTACTCAAGGTGCAGTTCCCGCATTGGGAGGCGGAGACCGAGCACCTGGCGTTGCGGGCGTGGGGTGGGAACGGCGCGGTGCAGTTGCTGCGGGCAGATCCGCGGCGATTCGCCTTACTGCTCGAGCGGTTGGAGCCACGGGACCTGACCACGATCGACGTTGTGGACGCGTGCGAGATCGTTGGCAGCACCTACAAGCGGCTGCATGTCCCCGCGGGTCCGCAGTACCGGACGTTGTCGGGTGAGCTGACGCGATGGCTCGAGCGGTTCCGCCAGTTGCCCACGTCGGCGCCGGTCCCGCACCGGTACGTCGAGCAGGCGATCTCGCTGTCCGAGGACTTCGTCGCGGACCCGGCGACCGACGGACGGTTGATCCACACCGACCTGCACTACGAGAACATGCTGGCCGCGGAGCGCGAACCGTGGTTGGTGATCGACCCGAAGCCGCTGTCGGGGGACCCGCACTTCGAGGTCGCGCCTTTGGTCTGGAACCGCTGGGACGAGGTCGTTGCCGCCGGCGACCTTCGGTTCGCGGTCCGGCAGCGCTTCTACACGGCGATCGACGCCGGTGGTCTGGACGAGGAGCGGGCCCGCGACTGGGTCATCGTCCGGCAGATGCTCAACGTCCTGTGGACGCTGGAGGACGCCGGCACCGACGAGTCCCTCCCGCAGGACTGGCTCACCCGCAACATCGCGATCGTGAAGGCGATCCAGGACTGAAGAGTGAGATGCCGCACGTCGGCTTAAGTTAGTAGTTACTACCTACTAACTTAAGAGCATGTCGCCGACACGGATGAGCGGGCGCGAGCGCCGCGAGCAGATTCTTGCCATCGCCGAGGACGAGTTCGCCACCGCCGGGTTGTACGGCGCCTCGACCGAGACGATCGCCCGTCGCGCGGGGATCACCCAGGCCTACGTGTTCCGGTTGTTCGGCACGAAGAAGCAGCTGTTCCTGGAGTGTGTGGATGCCGCGTTCGAGCGAATGACGCTCGCGATGCTGGCTGCCGCGGGCGGTGCGAGCGGGATCGAAGCGCTGACCGCGATGGGCCACGAGTACAACGAGATGCTCGCCGACCGCACCACCCTGCTACTCCAGTTGCAAGGCACCGCCGCCGCGGCCGCCGGGGACGGTGAGGTCCGGGATGCGGTGCGAGTCAGCTTCGGCCGACTCTGGCAGGCCGTTGCCGACACCGCCCGCTTGGACCCGGTAACCGTGAAGGCGTTCCTGGCCTTCGGGATGTTGCTCAACACCAACGCGGCGCTCGATCTGCCTGAGGTCGACGAGGACTGGGCGCGGCAGGCGCGCACGCGGATCAAGCCAGGTCTGTTCACCCACATCACCAGCGACACCAATAGATGACCGTCCGCACGGAGACCTCGCCGCGGGTCCTGGTCGCGGTGGTCGTCTTCATCGGCCTGCTCGTCGCTGTCATCGGCAGCCTCGGCGCCCCGCTTATCACCGCGGTCGCCGAGCACTACGACGTCTCGCTCGCCGCGGCCCAGTGGACGCTGACCATCGCACTGCTGTCCGGCGCCGTCACCACTCCGCTGGTGGGTCGGCTTGGGTCCGGTCCGCAGCGGCGAACCGTCGTACTGGTCACGCTGGCCGTCGTCGTGGCGGGCAGCCTGCTGACCGTGATCCCGCTCCCGTTCGCGCTGCTGCTCGTCGGCCGCTCGGCGCAGGGCGCTGGGCTCGGCCTGATCTCGTTGATGATGGCGACCGCCCGCGACCACCTCGACGACAAGCGTTCCGCCAGTACGATCGCGCTCCTGTCGGTCGCCTCCACTGCCGGGATCGGTATCGGCTATCCGTTGGCTGGGTTGCTGACCGAGCTCTGGGGTATCCGCGCCGCCTATGCGCTCGGCCTCATCGTTACCGCTGCCGCACTGCTCGCGGCCGCCGTCGGGATCCCGGCCGCACCGGTGCGGCCGGCGAACCGCGTCGACATACGTGGCGCAGTGCTGCTCACCGTCGGGCTCCTCGCCCTGCTCATCGTGATCAGCCAGACCGATCTCTGGCGAGACCACACCGCGCTCGCTCTCGTCGTACTCGCGGTTTCGGTGCTGGTGCTCAACGCCTGGGCAGTCGTCGAGACCCGGACCGACAATCCGCTGGTCGACGTGCGGCTCCTTCGTCACCCTGCGATCGCCGCCGCCAACCTGGTGATGCTGACCGGTGGTGTCGGCATGTATCTGCTGCTCAGCCTGATCACGCGTTACGTCCAGACGCCTGCGTCGGCCGGATACGGGTTCGGGCTGAACACCTTCCAGGCCGGGTTGGTCCTCGTGCCGTTCTCGGTGCTCGGCTTCGTGGCCGGCCGGATCCTGCCAGGCCTCCGCGGCCGGCTCGGGGTTCGTCTGTTGCTCGCGGCAAGCACTGCGGTCGTGCTGGCGGCGTTCGTCCTGTTCGCGCTCGCTCGAGATCGCCTGGCCGAGCCGGTGATCGCGATCAGCATCCTCGGCTTCGGCGTCGGCGCGTTCTCCGCCGCCATGCCGGCCGTCATCCTGGCCGCGACTCCCTCGGCCGAGACCGCCAGCGCGATGAGCGTCAACCAGGTCGTCCGCAGCGTCGGTTTCTCCATCGGCAGCGCCCTCGGCGGACTCATCCTCGGTGCCTACACCACCGACCTCTTCCCACGGGAGACCGGCTACACCACGGCCGCCTGGGCCGGCGCGGCCACCACCGCCATCACGTTGCTGGTCGTTGCCGCCGTACCCCGATCCCGCGAATAACCGGTGGATCCGGCCCGGCGTTGGGGGAGAAGATGCCGGTATGCGGTTGCTGACGGTCAATGTGGTGGAGAAGCTGATCCCGGGTCCGAAGGAGACGGGACTCACGGCCATCGACAAGCGACCGCAGCCGGGTCGGGTCGCGGTGGGCGAGCTCGGCCTCGCCGGTGACCGCGTGTGTGACGTCAAGAACCACGGTGGTCCCGACCTGGCCCTCTACGCGTACGCCGAGGAGGACGCGAACTGGTGGGCCGGGCAGCTGGGCCGTGACATCCCGACCGGGCTGTTCGGCGAGAACCTGCGCACCGAGGGACTCGACATCACCGGCGCACTGCTCGGTGAGGTCTGGCGGATCGGCGATGAGGTCGAGGTGGTGGTCCGCGCACCCCGCATCCCCTGCATCACCTTCCAGCACCGCATGCAGGTACCGCATTGGGTGAAGCTCTTCCACCAGGCCGGCTGTCCCGGCGCGTACCTGAAGGTCCTCCGGACCGGAGAGATCGGCGCGGGGGACCCGATCGAGGTCCTGAGCCGGCCGGACCACGAGGTCACCATCGGTGAGATGTTCAGCGCTCAGAATTCGGCGAAGATGCAGGGGATGCTGGATTCCGGCGTCGATCTGATGGACGAGCTCCGCGACACCGCGCACCGCGTGGCGGCGCGCGCGTGAGCGCGCCGCAGTCCACCGGGATTCTCCCAGCTCCTGGACCACTGCGCCCGATGGCGCTCGCGACTCTGCTCAGCCGGATCGGCAACGGGCTGCTGATGACGGTCAGCGTCTTGTACTTCACCCGGATTGTCGGATTGTCGATTGCTCAGGTCGGGCTCGGGCTCACCATCGCCGGGTTGTTCGGTCTGCTGTCGGCCGTGCCGCTGGGGCATCTCGCGGATCGACGTGGGCCGCGGACGCTGTTCGTCGTACTGAGTCTGATGCTGTGTGGAGTGTCGCTGCTCTACCTGCTCGTCGAGAGCTTCTGGCAGTTCCTCGTCGTCGCCATCGCGGTAACCGTGATCGACCGGGGTGCGGGTGCCGTTCGGTCCGCGTTGATCGCCGCGGTGACCCAGGGCGCCGGCCGGGTCGCGGCCCGCGCGTACCTGCGGGCGGTGACCAACATCGGGATCATGGCCGGCGCCGGGATCGGTGCGTTCGCGCTGCACTTCGACACGGGGACGGCGTACCGCCTGATGTTCGTGCTCGACGCGGTGCTCAGCATCATCGCGGCCCTCGTCGTACTCGCGGTGCCGCGGGTCGAACCGCAGTCACGCAGCGACGACGGGCCGGTGTGGGTGGCGCTGCGGGACCGCGGATACCTCGCCGTGGCGGCCCTGAACGCCGGGATGTCGATCCACTACGCCATCTTCGACGTCGCGATCCCGCTCTGGGTGGTCGACCACACCGACGCGCCCCGCTGGACGGTCGCGCTGGTGCTGATCATCAACACCGCCGTGGTCGCGCTGTTCCAGGTCCGGTCGTCGCGGGGGATCGCGGATCCGACGACGGCGGCCCGGGCGACCCGGAGTGCGGGGTTGTTGCTGCTGGCATCGATGGTGCTGTTCGCGACGGCGTCCACCGGAGACGCCGTGGTCGCGGTCGGCCTGCTCGCGCTCGGCGCCCTGGTACAGGTGATCGCCGAGCTCATGCAGTCGTCCGCCTCGTTCCTGCTCGGCTTCGACCTCGCCGCCGACCACGCGCAGGGTCAGTACCAGGGCGTCTGGAACACCAGCATGTCGATCAGCAACATGGTCGCCCCGACGGTTCTCGCCCTGCTCCCACTCGGCCTCGGCGTCCCCGGCTGGATCATCCTGGGTGTCTGGTTCGCTGTGATCGGCGTCCTGTTCGTCCCGGTCGTCCGGTGGGCCGCCGCCCGGAAGAGTGAACTGCTTATTGCGACTTAGTCGCAGATAGCCCACCATGGAGCGGTGCGGAAACTGCTCCCGCCACCGGGTCCGCTGCGCCCGCTGGCTCTGGCGACGCTGCTCAGCCGGGTCGGCAACGGCCTGCTGATGACGATCAGCGTCCTGTACTTCAACCGCATCATCGGGTTGTCCATCGCCGAGGTCGGCCTCGGCCTCACCGTCGCCGGGTTGTTCGGCCTGCTCTCGAGCATCCCCTTCGGTCACCTCGCCGATCGGCGCGGTCCGCGGACGTTGTTCGTCGTCCTCAGTCTGCTGCTGTCACTGCTCGCGCTGCTCTACCTGGCGATCGGCACCTTCTGGCAGTTCCTCGCCGTCGCGATCGTCATCGCGATCCTGGACCGCGGTTCGAACGCGGTCCGGTTCGCGCTGATCGCGGGCGTGACGCAAGGTTCCGCTGCGAGGGTCGCGGCCCGCGCCTACCTGCGCTCGGTGACCAACATCGGTGTCACCGCGGGAGCCGGCCTCGGCGCGATCGCGCTGTCCTTCGGTACGGCGACGTCGTACCGGCTGATGTTCTGCCTGTACGTCGTCCTCGGTGTGATCTCGGCGTTGGTCGTCCTCGCCGTACCTCGGGTCGCGCCACGAGAGCGACTGGCCGACGGGCCGGTTCTGGTCGCCCTCCGAGACCGTGGGTACCTCGCCGTCTCCGGTCTCAACGCCGCGATCTCGATCCACTACTCGGTCATCGATGTAGCGATCCCGCTGTGGGTGGTCGACCACACCGACGCGCCGCACTGGGCCGCTGCGCTTCCACTGATCGTGAACGCCGCCGGCGTCGCCGTACTGCAGGTCCGGGCCTCTCGCGGGATCGTCGACACCGCCACCGCGGCCCGGGCGACGAGGACCGCCGGATTGTTGCTGCTGGCATCGATGGTGCTGTTCGCGACGGCCTCCGTGGGTGATGCCGTGGTTGCGATCATCGTGCTCGTGGTGGCCGCGCTGGTGCAGGTGGCGGGGGAGTTGCTGCAGTCGTCGGGTTCGTTCCTGCTGGGCTTCGACCTGGCCGCCGAGCACGCTCAGGGGCAGTATCAAGGCGTCTGGAACACCAGTACGTCGGTCAGTTCGATGCTGGCCCCGACCGTCATGGCGCTGTTGCCGCTCGGCCTTGGTGTGCCCGGCTGGATCATCCTGGGGGCGTGGTTCGCAGTGACCGGAGCGCTGTTCGTTCCCGTTGTGCGGTGGGCCGCGGCGCGTCAGTTGGTGGGTTCGCGGTAGCCCAGGGCCGCGGAGATCTTGCGGGCGGCCTCGATCGCGGCCGGGGCCATCAGGGCGACCTGGGCGATCGACTGCTCGAGCGACAGGGTCGAGATGCTGACGGCGGCGATCGCGGTCCCGGTGTGGTCGTGGATGACCGAGGCGACGCAGCGGATGCCGGGCTCGTTCTCCTCGTCGTCGAGCGCGTACCCGCGGGCGCGGACCTGAGCGAGATCGGCCTTCAGTGCGCTCGCGGTCGTGTGGGTCAAGGGAGTGCGGGCGGGCAGACCGGTCCGGGTGATGTGCGCGTCGAGCGCCTCGTCGTCCTTCTCGGCAAGCAGCGCCTTGCCGATGCCGGTGCAGTGCAGCCAGAAGGCCTTGCCCACGCGCGACGGCATCCGGTACGGCTTCGGTCCGTCGAGGCGGGCGACGTAGATCGCCTCGTCACCGTTGAGCAGTCCGACGTGCACCGTGCACCGGGTCTGCGCGACCAAGTCCGCGAGTACCGGCCGGGCGACCGTGGCGAGGTCGACGTTGGTGAGGGCATGACCGGCCAACCGCAACGCCTTCGGCCCAGGGTGGTACGAACCGTCCTCGGCCTGCGCGACGAACTCGTGCTCCACCAGCGATGCCATGATCCGGTGCACGGTCGACTTCGCCAGCCCGGTCGCGTTGACCACGTCGGTGAACCGCGAGTGCTCCAGCACGGCATCCAGCACCATCAACGTCTTGTCGATGGCCGAAGGCGAGCTCATGTCGGTCATCCTGCCACTCCTATCTGGCCAGCCAGCCGCCGTCGACCGCGATTATGTGGCCGTTGACGTAACCGGCCGCCGCCGAGGCCAGGAAGACCGCGGCACCGACGACGTCCTCCGGCCGCCCCCAGCGACCAGCCGGGATGCGCTCCCGGATCGCGGGCTCGCGAGCCGGATCCGCGCGCAGCAAGGTGGTGTTGTCGGTACTGATGTACCCGGGCGCGATCGCGTTCACCTGAACGCCGGCCGGTCCCCACTCCCCAGCCAGCGCCCGGGTCAGCCCCGCGACCGCATGTTTGCTCGCAGTGTAGGCCGGAACCGTGATCCCGCCCTGGAAACTCAGCAGCGACGCGATGGTGATGATGCGGCCCGCGCCGCGCTCGACCATCGCCCGCCCGACCGGCCGGGTGACCGCCCAGGTGGAGTTGAGGTTCACGTCGATCACGTGCTGCCAGTCGGCGGTGCTCGTCTCGGCGGCCGGCGCGCGGCGGATCGTGCCGGCGTTGTTGACGAGGATGTCGATGCGGCGATTCGCGGCCAGCTCGGCAGCGGCTGCCTCCACCGCTGATGGATCGGCGAAGTCGGCAGTGACGACCGTCGCCGCACCGCCGCCGTTCTGCTTGATTGCTTCGAGCGTGTCCTCGAGAGCCGCGTCGCGCGCCATCAGGATCAGCTCGGCGCCGGCCGCGGCATACCCGGCCGCGATCGCCGCCCCGATACCCCGCCGGGCTCCGGTGACGAGCGCCGTACATCCCTGCAGGCTGAACGGGTCAGGCGTCACCGCAGGTCCTGTACGTCGACGCCGTCCATGTCGCCGAACGCCTGGTTCTCGCCCGCCATCGCCCAGACGAAGCTGTACGACGAGGTGCCGGAGCCAGAGTGGATCGACCAGCTCGGTGAGATCACGGCCTGCCGGTCGGCGACCAGTAGATGCCTGGTCTCGTCGGGCTCGCCGAGCAGGTGCACGATCCGCTCGCTTTCGGGGAGTCCGAAGTACAGATAGCACTCGGTCCGGCGGTCGTGGGTGTGGGCGGGCATGGTGTTCCAGGTGCTGCCGGGGTGGAGCGTGGTCACGCCGAGCACGATCTGGCAGCTGCGGACGCCGTCGGCGTGGATGTACTGGTCGATCGTGCGGCGGTTCGCGGTCCGCTGGTCGCCGAGCTCGAGCCGGTTGCCCTCGCCGGGATTCACCAGCGCGGTGGGGAAGTCGGTGTGCGCGGGGGCCGAGAACAGGTAGAACGCCGCGTCCGGTCCGTCGAAGACGACCTCACGGACGCCGCGGCCGACGTACAGGCAGGCGCCGGTCGGAAGCTCGTACTTGGTGCCGTCCGCGGTGACCGTGCCCGGTTCGCCAACGTTGACGATGCCGGCCTCGCGGCGCTCGAGGAAGTACTCGCTGCGCAGCTCGGGCCACGTGCCGAGCGTCAGCGGACCGCGCGCGGGGCGGGCGCCGGCGAGCACGATCCGGTCCTGGTGGGTGAGCACCGCGGTGATCGTGTCCGGGGTGAAGAGATCGTCGACCAGGTAGTGCGAGCGCAGCGCGGCGGTGTCGAAGCCGGGCACCTGGGCGGGGTGGGTGGCGTGTCTGACCTGAAGGGGCGGCTGTCCGTTCACAGAACTAGGTTCTATTCCACGGAACTTCCTGTCAACCGCGGCCTGTGGAACCCGCGCTGGAACTGTTCCAGGTTCCGTGTCTTGACACCAAGTTCTGGCTGATGGAACCCTCCAGTCACTCGCCCCCATCGCCCCTGGGAGGATCCCGATGACCGTTCTGGACTGGACAGTCCTGGTCGCGTACTTCGTGTTGATGGTGCTGATCGGAGTCTGGTCGCGCACCAAGATCAAGACGGTCGTGGACTACTTCACGACCGGTGGCCGGATCCCCTGGTGGTTGTCCGGCATCTCGCCGCGCTGGTGTCGTGGGCGATCGGACTGATCGCGTGGGCAGTCGTCAAGTGGGGCGTCGGCTCCACCGACACCACCCTGGTCGTCGCGTTGCCGCTGGCAACTTCCCTGGAGGTGTACGTCGGCCTCGGCCTGCTGCTGCCGGAGAACCGTCCGGAGGTGGACAAGCTGATCGATTCGCTGAACACCGACCCCGCCGAGGTCACCGCCCGCCCGGCTCCCGTCCTGAACTGAAACACTGTCCCACGACACGGAACCGCCAACCCTCAGGAGATCCCGTATGCCGAACATCACCGTCGAACTCCTCTCCGGCCGCACCCTGGACCAGCGCCGGGAGTTCGTCGCCGCTGTCACCGACTCCGCCATCGCCATCCTCGGCGCCAAGCGCGACGCCGTCCGGATCGTGTTCACCGAGATCGAGAAGACCGACGTTGCCAACGGCGGCACCCTGGCCGCCGACGTGCAGTAACCCAGTCGGCCCGGCGCCTCCCCGCCCCAAGGCGCCGGGCGGGCGTTTGTGCGGACCGCCCAGGGGCAGCACCGCATGCTGAAACAACCGGGCGATCGGGGCGCCGACCCACTACTGTTTCTGCATGCGAGTAGGTGTTTTCGGAGCCACAGGTCAGGTCGGTAGCGTCATGCGGGAGCTGCTCATCGAGCGGAAGTTCCCGGTGGACGAGGTGCGGTACTTCGCGTCGGCGCGCTCGGCGGGGAGCAAGCTTCCGTTCGGTGACACGGAGATCACCGTCGAGGACTCCGCCACCGCGGACTTCGCCGGCCTGGATCTCGCCTTGTTCTCCAACGGGAAGACGGCGTCCAAGGAGTTCGCGCCGAAGGTCGCCGCGGCCGGTGCGATCGTGGTCGACAACTCGTCCGGCTGGCGGATGGACCCCGACGTACCGCTCGTCGTCTCCGAGGTGAACCCGGGCGACCTCGACCACCTTCCGAAGGGCATCGTCGCCAACCCGAACTGCACCACTATGGCCGCGATGCCGGTGCTCGCCCCGCTGCACCGCGAGGCGACGCTGACCCGGCTCGTGGTTTCGACGTACCAGGCCGTCTCCGGCTCCGGTGGCGTCGGCGTCAGCGAGCTCGAGGACCAGGCGCGTGCCCTGGTCGAGCCCGGCGGCAAGCTCGCCCGCGGCACGGACGGCATCACGCTGCCGGAGCCCAAGGTGTACGCCGGACCGATCGCGTTCAACGTGCTCCCGCTGGCCGGCTCGATCGTTGCCGACGGCACCGGTGAGACCGATGAGGAGCAGAAGCTCCGGAACGAGAGCCGCAAGATCCTGCACATCCCGGACCTCCCGGTCGCCGGCACCTGCGTGCGCGTGCCCGTTTTCACCGGCCACTCGCTCAGCATCCACGCCGAGTTCGCCGAGCCGATCACCCCCGAACGCGCCACCGAGCTCCTCGGCGCGGCTCCGGGTGTCGCGCTCGCCGACCTCCCGACGCCGTTACTCGCGGCCGGCCAGGACCCGTCGTACGTCGGCCGCATCCGCCAGGACCAGTCGGTTCCCGGCAACCGCGGCTTGGTCCTGTTCGTCTCCAACGACAACCTCCGCAAGGGCGCCGCCCTCAACGCCGTCCAGATCGCCGAACTCCTGGCCAACCGCTGACCCCCGGGACGCTCCTGGGCTGACGGCAGGGTGAGGTCTCCTGTGGGGGAGGTGGCCGAGCCGGAGCAAGGGTGCTGGAGCCGGGTCGACCGGCCTGCGGTTTCGGTCTCCAGATTCGGTGGCTACGCTCTGCGATGCCTTAGCACTCTGGCGAGCCGATCCGCTGGCCGGCCTGGGCGCCGGCGCGCTCACCCGCGAGGCTCGCCTTGTCGACGTACGGCGAAGTCTCCCGCCGGCTGCGTGATCTTCTCGGCGTCGGCCCCGGCCCGGAACTCCAACGCCTGCACGCAGAACTGCTGGTCACCACCGACAGCCTCGTCGTACCACGTCAGCTGCCGACCGCGATCCCGGCGTTCTCCGGCCGCACCGAACACCTCCGGCAGCTGGAAAGCCTGCTGCCCGGCGCGAACCTCGGACTGATCATCGGCCCGGCCGGCGTCGGCAAGACCTCGCTGGCGATCCACTGGTCGAGAGCCGTCGCGGAGAGCTTCCCCGACAACATCCTGTACGCCGACCTGCTCGTGGTCCTACCGGCAGCTTCGGCCCGAGCTCGGAGGGCTGTTACGCCTGCTGTCGCAGCATCCTGGAGCGGAGCTCACGGTCGGCGCCGCGGCCGCATTGGCCGGGGTGCGGGTGCGAGATGCGCAGACGATGCTCGCCGGCTTGACACTGCCGACAGTCTGACGGCGTTGGCCGACGTACAGGAGCGAGCCGGTCAGGATGGGGAGGCCTGGGTCAGCTGGACCGAGGCGCTCGAGATCCTCGAGGCGCTGGACCACCCCGACGCCGAGGTGGTCCGTCGTAGGCTCGATCAGAACGGATAGTGAGATCCGTGCCACCGTATGCGCATGTTGCGGAAACGTGATGGAGAAGGTTCAGGCGGGCAAGCGAGTGCCATGGTCAGGCATGCCTCCCAGCTATTACCCTCCGGTTACTTGACCCCCGATGGAGGCCAGTTATGAAGCCTGTCGCCGATTCCGGCCAGCTCGCACTGCTCAGCAACCGCAAGGACACGATGGCCCAGATGTTCCTGGACCGCGTCGCCGCCACCCCGCAGCGCGAGGCGTTCCGGTATCCGGCCGGGGATCAATGGAAGTCGGTGACGTGGCGGGAGACCGACGAGCTGGCGCGCCGCCGGGCGGCCGGCCTGATCGCGCTCGGCGTCGAGCCCGAGCAGCGGGTCGCGATCGCGTCGAGCACCCGGATGGAGTGGATCGACTGCTACCTGGGCGCCGTCCTGGCCGCGGCCGCGACGACCACGATCTACCCCTCGACGATGTCCTCCGACGTCGGGTTCATCGTCGCGGATGCCGAGGTACAGGTCGTCTTCGCCGAGGACGCGGGGCAGGTGGACAAGCTCCGGGAGCATCGCTCCGAGACGCCCTCGCTGCGTAAGGTCGTGCTGATCGACGGCTCTCCGTTGGAGAGTGACGGCGACTGGGTGATCAGCCTGTCCGCGCTGGATTCGCTGGGGGAGTCGTACCTGGCCGATCACCCCGCGGCTGTCGACGAGCGGTTGGATCAGATCAAGTCGGATCACCTGTGCACGTTGATCTACACGTCGGGCACCACCGGTCGTCCGAAGGGTGTGCGGTTGCCGCACTCGGTGTGGACGTACGAGGGGGCGGCGGTCGAGGGGATCCGGGTGCTCAGTCCGGACGACCTGCAGTTCCTGTGGTTGCCTCTGTCGCACGTGTTCGGCCAGGTCCTGCTCGCCGTACAGTTCCAGATCGGTTTCGCCACGGCGGTCGACGGGCGGATCGATAAGATTGTCGACAATGCGGCGATCGTACAACCGACGTTCATGGCCGCCGCGCCGCGGATCTTCGAGAAGGCGCACGCGCGGATCGTCACGATGATCGCGTCCGAAGGCGGGGTCAAGGCCAAGCTCTTCCACTGGGCCTTCGGCGTCGGCGCGCGGGTCTCGGACCTGCGCCAGACCGGCAAGGAGCCGAGCGGCTTGCTGGCGGCGCAGTACGCCACGGCTGACCGACTGGTGCTGTCGAAGATCCGGGCTCGCTTCGGCGGGCGGATCCGGTTCTTCGTATCCGGCTCGGCCGCCTTGGACAAGAAGCTGGCCGAGTGGTTCCACGCCGCCGGGCTGCTGATCCTCGAGGGCTACGGCCTGTCCGAGACCGCGGCCGGGTCCTCGCTGAACCGGCCGACGCAGTACCGGCTCGGCAGCGTCGGCCCGATCTTCCCGGCCACCGAGATGAAGATCGCCGAGGACGGCGAGATCCTGATCAAGGGCCCCGGCGTGATGAGCGGCTACCACAACCAGCCCGAGCAGACCGCGGAAGTGATCGACGCCGACGGCTGGTTCCACACCGGCGACATCGGGCACTTCGAGGACGAGTTCCTCTTCATCACCGACCGCAAGAAGGACCTCTTCAAAACCTCCGGCGGCAAGTACGTCGCCCCCCAGGTGATCGAGGGCCGCTTCAAGACCATCTGCCCCTACGCCTCGCAATTCGTTGTCCACGGCAACAAGCGCAACTTCGTCTCCGCGCTCGTCACCCTCGACCCCGACGCCATCGTCGTGTGGGCCGCTGCGAACGACATGGCCGGCAAGCCGTACGCCGACATCGTCACCTCGGACGCCGCCCGCGAGATGGTCCAGGGCTACGTGGACGAGCTCAACGTGGGCCTCAACCGCTGGGAAACCATCAAGAAGTTCACCATCCTGGACCGCGACCTCACCGTAGAGTCCGGCGAAATGACCCCCAGTCTGAAGCTAAAACGCAAGTACGTAGAAACCGAGTACGCGGCCCAGCTGGACAAGATGTACGAATAGACGTGGGTCCGAGGTAGCCGTGGGCGCTTGTGATACGGCTACCTCGGCAACATCCGCCTACGTCGAGGCGGTGTAGGCGATGCTCGGCTTATGGTGAGACAGCCGGGTCGGCGACCGCCGCGGCCCCCGGCACGCCTGCTTCCGCCGGCGCCGGTGACGCGGCGCGCAGCGCATAGAAGCAGCCAGATCCCGGGTTCGGCGGGGCCGAGGCGTACCCCATGATGCCTGACATCGCGTCCGCGTAGACCGAGGCCGTGTAGACCAGACCCGGCGCGTTGGTGAAGTTCCAGAAGGCGTTACTTCCCACCTGGATCCAGCGGCCGCCGCCGAAGGCGTAGGTCCACGTGCCATCTGGATTGAAGGTGAATGCGCTCGCCTTCAGCACCGATCCAGAGCATCCCCAGTCGACGGCCACCACCGGCCAGGTTCCCACCACACTTGCCATTGCACTTCCCCCTTGTGTAGTCACTGTCATCGCTGCGCCCGGCGCGGAGACGCTGACGATCTCCAGCCCGGATGCGGTTCCGTCCCACCACTGGCTGTCCGGTCCTGTCGCCGCACCGAACTGCTCGGCCGTCGGCGCCCCGTACAGGTCGTCCACGTCGCCGGGATTGGCTCGGCGCTCCAGATCGAACCGGTCGTCCGCCTGCTCCAACGACAACTCGTAGTGCATGGTCGGCGTCATCTGCTCGTTGTTGTTGCTGCCGAGCCGGTCGACGTGCCAGATCAAGAGCCCGGCATCCGGCAGCGCGCTGTCCCGGCCGCTCTGTTGCCGGTTCTCCGCGATGAAGTACTCGTTCACATCGCGGCGGTGCATCAGGAAGTCATTGCTGCCTGCCGCGACGGTCGCGGTCATGCCCGGCCCGAGCGTGGTGAGTCGCGACGTCCACCCGGACACGTCCTTGAGATAGGCGCTCACTTGGCACGGGTTGGTGTCCGACGCGCCGTAACACATCAGGCAGTAGTTGCCCACGCCGTACCCCTCGCCGCCGTAGTCGTACAGGTCGGGGTAATCGCAGATCATGTGCCCGTTCTCGTGACAGAACGTGCGCAGCGTCAGCTGACTGCCGACATTGGTGATCTGATAGTCGGACAGCCTCTTGGTCGGCGTCGCCTGGTACGGCGTGGCCAGCGCCCACGAGTGTGGCCACAGCCCCTGGGACCAGTTGTTCACCCGGTCACCTGCGTAGAACACGTTCAGCGCGTAGACGAAGCCGGCACCATCCGCGCTCAACCCGGAGAAGTCGAACCCGTTCGCCGTGAGATTCGCGAGTGCTTCGCCGATGAGTTCCTGAGCACGCTGACCGTAGGGAATCGCCGGGTCCGTGTAATACGACCGGGGATGCGCGGCGGTGTAGTACGTCGTGACCGCGTTGGTGTAACGCAACTTGCCGTCCGACACCGAAAGGAAGTAGTCGTAGACCGAGCCGTTGTTACCAAAGCCCGTGTATCCCGGCTGGTTGCAGAAGTTCGCGATCTCGCCCTGCGCGATCGTCGCCGGTACGTCGGGGAACTGAACCAGCACGCACAACCCGCGGTAGTCGCCCACCGTGCCGGCAGGCTCCGGAGGACCCGCGTCGACGTGCGGTTCGGCCGCCAGGCCGGCATCCCGCCTGGCCTGGGACCGCCGCTGCTCTCGTCGAACCTGCCAGCGGGGCCGGCTGCCCCGCGCTTCCAGCTCCGCTTGCAACGCGGCCGCTCGAGACCGGCTGGTGGCGCGCGGTGCCCGTAGGTGCCGCGCCATGCCGAGATCGCCTGGAGCGGTCTCGCCGACCCGGGCTGCCGTAGGCACCAGGTCCGTGAGATCGGCCGCCAGAGTCGCGTAGTGGTAAAAACCGGTGTTCGGGTCCTGCACGACGGTGTAGCCGTCGAGCGTCTCGAACACGGCCTCGAACTGATCTCCCCAACCGCGCACTTCGACAGGCGTGCCGTCGGGATTGGTGAAAGTGAACTGCTCGCCAGAAAACGGTGTAGGCATGGGACCCCCTCAGAACCCTTGTACAGGTCTGAGGCATGGACCGGCCGGTCAGATACATCGGCGGAGCGCGTCCCTGGCGCGCCGGAGGTGCTCAGGCGTGCTCTAGGAGTTGTTTTAGTACGGCGAGGTTCTCGGCTACTGCGGATTTGATTCGGCTCAGGGCGATCGGGGCCAGGAGGTTGAGGGGGCGTGGGGGGTGGAGGTCGATGGTGTTGGTGAGGGTGGTGGCGTTGGCGGTGGGGTGGAGGGTGTAGGTGAGGTTCGCGGGGAAGGCGTTGAGGGTGCCTTGGATGGTGAGGTTGTGGGGTGGGGTGAACTCGGTGATTTCCAGGGATTCTTCTGTGTGGACAGGGATCGTGCGGGTTTGGAGGTAGCGGGTGCCTACGCCGGGAGGGCCGGGGGCCAGCTGGCGGGTTTCGGCCAGGGCGTAGTTCCACCGGGGGAGGTTCTCCAGGTTTGACAGGTAGGCGAAGACCTCCGTCGGCGGACGGTCGATGGTGATGGTGTTGGTGAATTTCATTGCGGCCGCCGGGAGCTGTCGACGAGCCGTTGGGCGGCGGTCGGGTCGTGGGCGGGGAGGATTACCAGGCCGGGGAGGTGCTCGGCGAGGGCGAGGACGTTGTCGGTCGTACGGGCGAGTTCGCTGCGGTCACCAACTCCGGGGAGCTGGCGGCGTTCGAGGAGGCCGGCCTCGTAGGTGAGGTCTCCGACCATCAGGAGGGGTGGCAGGTCGCGTCGGCGTACGAGCATCGAGATCGAGCCGGGCGTGTGACCGGGGGTCGGGAGCAGGACGATCGAGCCGTCGCCCATGACGTCGAACGCCTCGGTGAACGGCGCCAGATCCGTTGGTGCGAAGGTGATGTGCTTCCAGCGCGCGCCGGGTACGTCGATATGCGCGCGGAGGAAACCGCGGGCCTCGGGGGAGAACCCGGACAGCTGGTCCCATTCCGCCGGCGTGATCAGGAGGTCGCTGCGGCCGAGCTGCGGGATCCCGCCGATGTGGTCCTGGTGCAGGTGGGAGATGACCGCCTTGTCGACGTCCGCGGTCGAGTACCCGAGGGTGCCCAGTTGCGCGTCGAGGGTCTCGTGCTCGGCGATGTGGAACTTGGCGAGCCGGTCGTACACGATGCCGTTGAACCCGCCCGGGAAGTACGACGGATCGGTTACCGAGGCGCGGTCCTGGCCGGTGTCGAACAACACCAGTCCGTTGGCGTGCTCAACGACGTACACGTTGATCGGGCGGGGCGGCAGCCACCGGCGTGAGGTGAGCAGCCACCAGTAGAGCGGCTTCTTCGAGCCGTGGGCGTGCTCGGGGTGGATCTCGACGCTGCCGGTGCTGATCACCGACACCGCTCGTACCGGATCACCGGTGCGCGCCGGCAGTCTGGTCGCTTCCGTGGACATATGGACTCCTGAGGTACCGATCGGCCCGACGGATTCGGGGCCGAGGGCATCAGTCTTCGCCTGCGGTCGCGGCATGTCTGTGACTTTTGTAGCGCGCGCGAGTAACCGAGGTCACTCGTCGTCGGGGTTCCACGTCTGGTCGTGGAGTCCGGTGGGGTCGAGGATGTGGACACGGTCCGCCGAGGTCGCGACCAACCGGGCCAGCCGGAAGTCCCGCAGTACGCGCGCCACCACCTCACGGACCGAACCGACGGCATCCGCGAGTTCCTGCTGGGACACGCGGGCGACGAGCTCGCCGCGCGGACTCTGCTGGGTGGACGCCAGGTCCAGCAGGTGAGCAGCGACGCGCTGCCGCACGGTGCCGAAGGCGTTGACCGCTGTCTGCTGCAGGTTCTCGTACAGGCGGCGACTGAGTTCCTCCGCCATCGCCCACGCGACCCGGCTGTCGTCCCGCGCCGCGGTCGTCAACAATCCGGCGTCTATCCGGAACAGGGTGGAGTCGGCCAACGTCTGTACGCCGACGTCCGCCGGACCGCCGACCAGGACGGCAACTCCGAGTACGTCGCGAGGACGCGCGTACCGGACTGTCACCTGACGGCCCTCCGGCGACGACATGTACACGCGAAGCAGCCCATGGACGACCAGCAGCGCCCGCGGCGCCGACCGCTCCCGGTAGAGCGTGCTACCGGCCGGGAAATCGATCCGATCACCCGTGGTCAGCAGCCGCCCGACGAGCTCGGCCGGCAGTCCGCCGAGGAAGCTCCCGGCCATCGCCGCGGCCACATCCTCATCACCCACGCCCTAAGCATCCACCGGATTGCTTCAAAGGGATGTTCTTTCGAGGGGTATGTACGTTTTGGCCTCGATTTCTCCTCCGGGGTAAGTGAGGGGGAGTTATGAGCATTCGGGGGCGTGTGTGGTCGTTGGCCGTGCTGTCGTGTTTGGTCGTCACGAGTTGTGGGTCGACCACGGCTCGCTCGGTTGACGCCGCCCCGATCCCGTCTGCCGCGCGGAGCAGTTCGGTACGACCGACGCCGGGCGGGAGTTCGGTGAAGACCTGGACGCCTGTGCCGCCGTCGACACCAGCTCCGACAGGGACGTCGTCGACTGGATCGGGCAGTACTACAACCCCGCCGGGGCAGACGCCGCAGCCAGGGCAGACGTCGCAACCGGGGCAGACGTCGCAACCGGGGCAGACGTCGCAGCCGGGGCAGACGTCGCAGCCGGGGCAGACGTCGCAGCCAGGTCACACGAACTCGCCCCGACCAGGCCATACGTCCCCGAGCCAACCAGGTGCGACGTTCTCGACAGGACCAGGTAAGACGTCCTCGACAGGACCAGGTCAGACCACGTCGACGCAGCCGGGCCAGGGGCGGTCGTTCCCTCGGAAGGTCGCGGTTGCCAAGGTGACCTGGGTGCCGTTCGGCCCAGCCGCCGCGGACTCGCCGCCGCCGATGGAGTGGTTCGGCCGGACGCATCGGGCCGTCCTGGCCACCGGTACGGAACGCGTACGGCGCTGCGAGGACTTGGCCGCCGTGGAAGGCGACACGCTCGGACGGATGCGGTCGGCGTACCGAGGTGTGGGCGAAGCCTGTCTGGGTGCTCTGAGCGGTGATTCGACCCGCTGGACCGCGGCCATCGCCTACTTGAACCAGTCCCGGCAAGCCCTCGCCGGCCAACCACAGAGCTGCTTGGAGCACTCGGTGGTGTCGCTGCTCGAGCGACTCGTTTCCGCACACCGTGCGCAGCCGAGGGCTCGGCTGGACCTTGTCCCGTCGGCAGGAACGGCCTGCCCGTGGGGCATCGACAAGCTGGAGCTCCGGGATCCCATCGAGACCGCTCCCGGGAAGGTCGCGGGACCGGTGACCGGTGGGACCGAAGTGAAAATCGTCGGCGCGGGTCTGGTGCAGGTGTCCGAGGTGTACTTCGGTGACGTCAAGGCGACCAAGTTCACCAGTGGCAACGACTTTGCGGGCCAGTTCATGTACGCGTGCTCGCCGCCGGGTGTCGGTCCCGGGGAGGTCCGCATCACGGTCAAGTCGCCGGGTGGTCGTCGTACCAGCCCTTCGGGTGCGGTCTTCGAATACGCGGCGGGTCTGCCCGCGCCAACCACCGACTGTGGGTCCTAGGGGGAGAAGTTGTCCACAATCAGACGACGCCACGGGAGCGCTCCACAAACAAGGCCCGAGTCAGGTCATGAAGGGCTTGATGTCCTGAGGTCGGCGCTCAACCTGGTGAGCGTCTTCGGTCCGCCGCTGACGGTGGCCACCGCGTTGCTCGTCTACTTCGGCTGGGCGAGGAGCGATGAGCAGGCCCGTGAGCTGGGGCTCGAGGAGAGCGTGCTCGGCATGTCCACGCGCGACTACGTACTCAGAAGCATCGACACACTCTTCGTGCCGCTGCTGGTGGTCGGCGGTGTCGGGATCGCGTGGTTGCTTGCACACGAGCAGATCTCGGCGGCGATCGATCACGGCCGAGATCTGCCCCGCTGGCGCAAGGGCTTCCGATGGTTGAGGTTCAGCTGGTTCGCGCTGCCGGCGCTCGGCCTGATCGCGGGTTTGGTGTGGCCGAGGTGGTTGGAGCTGATTGTGCCGCTGGCGATGGCCGTCGGCATCCTGATCACCAGCTACGCATCGGTGATGTGTCGCCGGATCGACGCTCTGACTCTGGCTGACGGTGAAGGCGGCCGGCTCGCGAGGTGGCATTGGCCGCTGATGAAACTGCTTGTCGGAGCGCTGGTCGCACTCACGATCTTCTGGGAGTTGTCGATGTTCGCGGGCGTGGTCGGGCGCGGGCTCGCCCATCAGATCGTGGCCGGTCTCGACGACCGTACGGGCGTTGTCGTGTACAGCAAGCAGGACATCCAGCTCGGCGGCCCCGGAGTGACGAAGTACCGGATCACCGAGCCCTCGTCCGCCTACGGCTTCCGGTACGACGGCCTCCGCCTACTCCAGCGAACCGGCGACAAGTTCTACCTCCTACCCGTCGGCTGGCGAACCGCCGCCGACGGCGTCATAGCCCTCCCGGACGACGGCTCGGTACGCGTCGAATTCAGTACGGCTGGGTCGTCGGCAGGCGATCTCAGCCGATAGCAGTACAGATAGTTAGCGAGGGGAGTGTCATGGCCAGTCCTGAGGCAAGGACTTATCGAAACGTGCGGCTCGCGATGATTGCCGTTCTGGTGCTGTTGACCGTGTCGGTACTGATCGAGCAGTCCAAGACAAAGCCGCGATGCTGGCAGGAGTCGATCAGTGCGTACTACTACACACCTGCCCACGCGGTGTTCGTCTGCTCGGTGCTCGCGATCGGTGTCTGCATGATCGTGCTCAAGGGGAATACGAAGCTGGAGGACGTTCTGCTGAATATCGGTGGGATGTTCGCGCCGGTCGTGGCGCTGGTGCCGACGCCAGGAGCAGGAACCTGCTGGTCGGAGAAATACACGCCGAGCAACGTGTCGCCGAACATCGCCAACAACATTTGGGCCTTGTTCGCCGCGGGCGGGCTGGCTCTGCTGCTGTCGTTGTGGATCAGGAGCGATGCGAAGCGCAAGGCCAAGGCGATCGAAGGCGCTGGCGGCGTGGAGGAGGAGCAGTGGGGCAAGCCGCAGAACAGAGCACTGGTGGCATCGGGTCTGATCCTCATCGCAGGTGTCCTGTGGTTCGCAGTGTCTCGCTCCAGCTTCGAGGGCAAGGCGCATTACGTGGCTGCGGTCGCCTTCTTCGTACTGATCATCTGGATCGTCGGGCTGAATGCGCTCCACGCACCCCGCAATCCCGAGACCGGCCAGAGGCTGAAGCGGCGAGTGACCTGGATCTACCGGGCGATTGCCGCCTTGATGGCGATCTGTGTCATCTACAGTTTCGTCGGCTGGTGGCGGGACTGGACATACTCGCTGCTGCACGTCGAGATCGCCTTGATCCTGCTGTTCCTCGCCTTCTGGGTCACGCAGACCAAGGAACTCTGGACGCCCGGCGTGCGACCACCCGACCCCGGTGCAGACCGCGAAAGCGAGGAGGCAGATGTGTCGGCTCAGTGACCTCTCGCTGGGTGCGCGCCTCAACGCCCTCCCGGGCTGACGCCGCGCGAATGGGCTAGCCGAGTTGGCCGGGTTGGTAGTTGCCGCCGGGCTGCTGGAAGGTGACCATCATGCGGTTGAAGGCGTTGATGAGGGCGATCTGGCAGACCAGAGCGGTGAGTTCCTCTTCGTTGTAGTGCTTGGCCGCGGTTTCCCAGACGTCGTCGGTGACTCCGGTGCCGTCGGCGAAGCGGGTGCACTGCTCGGTGAGTTCGAGCACGGCTCGCTCCGCGTCGGTGAAGACGGTTGTTTCGCGCCAGGCGGCGACCAGGTTCACCCGGAGCGGCGTCTCGCCCGCGTGCAGGGCTTCCTTCGTGTGCATGTCGAGGCAGCCGCCGCAGCCGTTGATCTGGCTGGCCCGGATGTTGACGAGTTCTATGGTTGCCATCGGCAACGTCGAGCCGGCGACGGCCTTGTGGGCCGACACCAGGTGCTTCGCGATCTTCGGGCCGAGGATGGTGGCCTGAGGGTTCAGCCGGGGCATGTCGATCTCCTTCGTCGTTGGTAGAGGTTCTACTCACTTCGACGAGATCGCCGTCCAAGAGGTAACAGGCCCCGAGAACCGGCGGCCCGTGCAGGGCGCGAGTGCGGCTAGTGGGCTGGGGTTAGCGCTGCGGCGTGTTTGCCGGTGGTCAGGGATTGGCCTTGGTCGATCATTTGTTCGGCGAGGCGGTCTACCGCGCAGGAGAAGGCTTCGGAGTTGTCGGGGTCCCAGTCGGTGAGGCGGTCGAGCATCCAGGTCCGGAAGGCGCCGACGAAGCGCTGGAACATCTCCAGGCCGGCTGTCGTGAAGCGGTACTGGCCGAGGGTTTCGGAGAGGTAGCCGTCGGCAACCAGTTGGGCGGCCAGGGGCTCGAAGACGCCCGGTGGGACGCGGAGGTCGCCGGTGATCTCGGCCAGGGTGGCCGAGCCGCTGTCGGCTCCGCCGCGGAAGACACGCATGATCATCCAGGCCTCGGCGACGTTCAGCGGGATGCCAGACTGCGCGAGTACCTCGGGGGCAGGGTTGCGTTTGTGGTGTTGTACGACGAGAGCCGCAAGCTTCTCGAGTTCGCGCTCGGAGTCGAACGAGGCGGGCGCGGCGAAGTTCTCGCCGACGTCGCTGGCGGCCATCCGGGCGGTGTCGCGCAGCGGGACCTCCTTCAGGAGCAACGCGGTCAGGAACCCGAGCGCCGCGACGGGCACGGCCCAGAGGAAGACGACATGGAGGGAGTCGGCGTACGCGGCGGTGACCAAGGAGCGCGCAGGCTCCGGCAAGTTCCGGACACCGTCGACGGTGGTCGCGAGCCGGGGGTCAATCTGAGCTGTTTGGACGGCAGGACCAAGATTCTGAGGCAGTTGGTGGGTGTAGATCGACCCGAACACCGCGACACCGAACGAGCTGCCCATCGTGCGCAGGAAGCTCACCCCGGACGTCGCGACGCCGAGGTCCGTGTAGTCGACCGTGCTCTGGACGACCACGGTCGGCACCGGCATGCACAGTCCGACGCCGATTCCGAGCACGAGCATGAAGCCGGCGATCTCGATATACGGGGTTTGGTTATCGAGAAGGGATAGGAGGAAGAGCCCGAAGCCGATCAGCACGGTCCCGATGATCGGGAACAGCCGATACCGGCCGGTCTTGCTGATGGTCTGGCCGACCACCACCGACGCGACCAGCAGGCCACCGACGAGCGGCAGCATCTGCAAGCCGGACTCGGTCGCCGAGGCACCGTGGACGAACTGCAGGTACGTCGGCAGATACGTGACTCCACCGAGCATCGCGAACCCGATGATGAAGCTCAACACCGCGCACACCGTGAACACACCGGACCGGAACAACCTCAACGGCAGCAAGGGTTCCGCGGCCCGTTGTTCCACCACGACGAACAGCCCCAAGGCGGCCACCGAACCGACCGCCATCGCGATGATGACCGGCGACGTCCAGGCGTACTCGTTGCCGCCCCAGGTCGTCACCAGCGTCAGCCCGGTCGCGGCGAGCCCGATGAACAGGATGCCGAGGTAGTCGATCTTCGGACTGACCGCCGCCTTCACCGACGGCAACGTGATCGAGGCAACGATCAGTACGACGATGCCGAGCGGGATGTTCACGTAGAACGCCCACCGCCAGCTCAGGTGGTCGACGAACAGTCCACCGAGCAGCGGACCGGCGACGGTCGAGACGCCGAAGACCGAACCCATCACGCCCTGGTACTTGCCGCGTTCACTCAGCGGTACGACGTCCGCGATCACCGCCATCGCGGTCACCATGATTCCGCCGGCCCCGAGGCCCTGGATGGCCCGGGAGCCGACCAGCCACAGCATCGAGTCGGCCATCCCGCACAGGGCGGAGCCGGCGAGGAACAGCACGACGCTGATCAGGAACATCGGCTTGCGCCCGTACAGGTCGCCGAACTTCCCGATCAACGCGGTCATGATCGTCTCGGCCAGCAGGTACGACGTGACCACCCAGGAGAGGTGGTTGGCGCCGCCCAGGTCGCTGACGATGGTCGGCAGCGCGGTCGCCACGATCGTCTGATCGAGAGCCGCGAGCAGCATTCCGAGCATGATCGCGACCACGACCGCGTTCCGGGTGGCGCGTCCGACGGGCTGAGCCTCGGTGTCCATGAGCCGAATGTAGCTATCTCCGGACGGACTGTGACCACGAAATGACGGAGATCTGGTGACGAAACACGGGTCCGTACCATGGGTGGGTGCCGTCGACACTGCCCGAGGGGGAGGTTGCGCCCCGGGATGGGTCGCTGCCCGAAGCCGCCGTCCGCGAGGCCGGATCACGCCCGCTGGGCTTCTACCTGCATGTCCCGTTCTGCGCGTCCCGCTGCGGGTACTGCGACTTCAACACCTACACCGCGAAGGAACTGGGCGGTGGCGGATCGCAGGCGTCGTACGCCGACACCGCGGTCGGCGAGGTCCTGCAGGCGCGGCGAGTCCTCAAGGACCTGGACCGTCCGGTCGACACCGTGTTCTTCGGTGGGGGTACGCCGACTCTGCTGCCGGCTCGTGATCTCGGGAAGATGCTGGCCGCGGTCCGGGACGAGTTCGGTCTGGCGCCCGGCGCCGAGGTGACGACGGAGGCAAACCCGGAGTCGGTGGATCCGGCGTACCTCGAGGCACTGCTCGAAGCCGGGTTCACGCGCGTGAGCTTCGGGATGCAGAGCGCGTCGTCGAAGGTGCTCCGGATCCTCGATCGGCAGCACACGCCGGGCCGGGCGCTGGAGGCGGTGAAGGAGGCGTCGGCGGCCGGGTTCGAGCACGTGAATCTGGATCTGATCTATGGGACACCAGGTGAGACGATCGATGAGTGGCGGGCCTCCTTGGAGTCCGCGTTGTCGGCGCAGCCGGATCATGTCAGCGCCTACGCGCTGATCGTCGAGGACGGCACCCAGTTGGCACGCCGGGTACGGCGAGGCGAGCTGCCGATGCCCGATGACGACGACCTGGCCGACAAGTACGTGATGGCGGACGAGATGCTCTCCGCTCAAGGCCTGAACTGGTACGAGGTGTCCAACTGGGCTCGCACCGAGGACGCGCGCTGCCGGCACAACGAGCTCTACTGGCGCGGCGACACCTGGTGGGGGATCGGCCCGGGCGCGCACAGCCACGTCGGTGGCGTCCGCTGGTGGAACGTGAAGCACCCCAGCGCGTACGCCGAACGCCTCGACGCCGGCGTCAGTCCGGCGTACGCCCGGGAAACCCTCGACGCCGAGACCCGCCGGGTGGAGCGCGTGCTCCTCGAGGTCCGACTGGCCGCCGGGCTTCCGCTGGACGTGCTGGACGACGCCGGGCGAGCTGCAGCCGGACAGCTGCCGGACCTGGTCGAGCAGCGGGACGACCGGCTGGTCCTGACCAGGAAAGGCCGGCTGCTGGCCGACGCGGTGGTGCGGGACCTGCTGCCGTAAAGTGATTACTCACAGCGAACTCCCAGGCGGCGGCGCACTGGGTAATCGGTGTGGTTCGCAGCGTGACAACGGCTGACCGCAGGTACTGACCTGGAAAGTGCCGTGTCTCAGCGTGACGGCCGAGTGCTTGACATATCCAGCCGGAACGCTGAAAACTCAGCACACTTTCGCGATCCGAGAGCGCTCTCAACTCCGTCCAGTTCAGGGGAGCTTTCCCATGCGGCCCAGTGCCCGCGTCCGCCCCATAGCAGTCCTGCTTGCCTGCGGTACGGTCCTGCTGGCCGCCGCCTGTGGTGGGCCCGGCGGTTCCGATGCCTCCGGCAACAAAGGTGACGAGCCGAAGATCGAGCTCACCATCGCCACCTTCAACGAGTTCGGCTACGAGGACCTCTACCGCGAGTACGAGGCGCAGCACCCGAACATCAAGATCGTCGAGCGCCGCGCCCCGACCGTGGACGCGCACATCAAGAACCTGGAGACCAACCTGGCCTCCGGTTCCGGGATGGCCGACATCGAGGCGATGGAGGTCAGCTGGATCTACAAGTACCTCGCCAAGGCGGACCAGTTCGTCGACCTGCGCGACTACGGCGCCAACGACCTCAAGGACCGCTGGCTGGACTGGAAGGTGGCCGGCGCGACCACCCAGGACGGCAAGGTCCTCGGCTACGGCACCGACATCGGGCCGGAGGCGATCTGCTACCGCCGGGACCTGTTCGCGAAGGCCGGGCTGCCCACCGACCGGGCGCAGGTGGCCAAGTTGTTCGCGGACTGGCCGTCGTACTTCGCCACTGGGCGGACGTTCAAGCAGAAGGTGCCCGGCTCGGCCTGGTACGACTCCGCGGTGCTGACCTGGGAAGCCATGCGCAACCAGCTGATCCAGGCCTACTACTCCAACCAGGACCGCTTCCTCGGCGCGGAGAACCCGCTGCTGAAGCGGACCTGGAACCAGGTGGTCGAGGGCAGCGAGGACGGACTGTCCGCCCGGTTGCCGGCCTGGAGCGACCCGTGGAACCAGGCGTTCCGCACCGACAAGTTCGCGACGATCGCCTGCCCGGGCTGGCTGCTCGGCGTGATCCAGGACAACGCCGGCACGTACGGCAAGGGCAAGTGGGACGTCGCCGACGTCTTCCCCGGCGGGGGCGGCAACTGGGGCGGGTCCTACCTGACCGTGCCGAAGCAGTCGCAGCAGCCGGCCGAGGCGGCTCGGCTGGCCGCCTGGCTGACCGCGCCGGAGCAGCAGGTCAAGGTGTTCAAGAAGGTCGGTTCGTTCCCGTCCACGTTGGATGCGTACAGCGACCCGCAGGTGAAGTCTCAGGTCAATGCCTACTTCAACAGCGCGCCAGTGGGCCAGATCTTCATCAACCGGGCCAGGAACGTGATCCTCAAACAGCACAAGGGTCCGCGCGACGGCGAGATCAACCAGGTCTTCAGCGCGGCCCTCGCCCGCGTCGACGAAGGCAAGCAGGCACCGGACGCAGCCTGGAAGCAAGCCCTCGACCTGGCCGACAAAGCGGCCAACACACGCAAGAGCGGTTAGGCACCACGCACTGGACACGGCCAATTCCTGACGCGCATTCGACCGGGTAAGTACTACGGTGTGAACGCAAGCCCACCAACCTCGGGAGGACCGATGAACGAGTCTGGTTCTCCGACGTTGGAGCAGGTCGCCGCGCTCGCCGGAGTGTCCCGGGCGACCGTGTCGCGGGTCGTGAACGGATCGCCCAAGGTGCTGCCGGACACGGTGGCCGTGGTCGAACGCGCGATCGGCCAGCTCGGCTACGTGCCGAACCGGGCCGCCCGTGCGCTGGTCACCCGCCGGACCGACTCGATCGCGATCGTCGTACCGGAGCCGGACAGCCGGGTGTTCTCCGACCCGTTCTTCGCCGGCATGTTGCGCGGCGTGAGCATGACGCTGGCGCCGACCTCGTCGCAGCTCGTGCTGCTGATCGAGCCGGCCGAGGGAGACGACCAGCGCCTGCTGCGGTACCTGCGCGGCGGGCACGTCGACGGCGCGATCATCATCAGCCACCACGGCCGGGACAACGTGCTGCAGGAGCTCGCGCAGTTGCCCCTGCCGATCGTGTTCAGCGCTCGTCCGCTCGGCGTCGACGTACCGGTCGCGAGTGTGGACGTGGACAACGTCGCCGGTGCCCGGACCGGGGTCGAGTACCTGCTGTCGATCGGCCGCCGGAAGATCGGAACCGTCGCCGGTCCGCTCGACATGACCGCGGGCCTGGACAGGCTGACCGGGTACCAGGACGTGATGAAGGAAGCCGGACTGCCGCAAGCCATTGCGTACGGCGACTTCACCGCCGACGGTGGTGAGCAGGCGGCCCTCCGGCTGCTCGACGAGCACCCCGATCTGGACGGGCTGTTCGTCGCGTCGGATCTGATGGCGACCGCGGCGCTCCGCGTCCTGTCGCAGCGTGGCCGGCGGGTGCCGGGTGACGTCGCGGTGGTCGGGTTCGACGACTCGGTGCTGGCGACCACGACGACGCCGAAGCTGACCACGGTCCGTCAGCCGGTCGAGCAGCTCGGTGCCCGGCTGGCCGAGATCCTGCTGGCCAAGATCGGCGGCGCCGACCTGCGCAGCCCGGAGATCTACGACACCGAACTCATCGTTCGTGACTCCGCCTAGGAACTGCTGTTCCAGGTCCTGCCGGATCTGAGGGTTTGTGAGGCCCATCTGAGGGGTTTCCTCGGATGTGGCTGCCTGGGGTGCGGGCTGAGGGTGAAGGGGTAGCGGCGATCCGCGCCGCACAGTCCCCTGGGAGAAGTCATGAACCGCAAGCACTACTCAGCCCTCGCAGTGTCCGCACTCGCGATGGGCACCGTCGTCCTCACCGCAACCGAGGCGTCGGCGACGCAGCAAGACCCGCAGCCCAGACCAACGTCGCAGCCGGCGCCTTGGCCGGACGAAGGGTCAGGCTACCCGGGCGCGGAGGACACGACTCCGGAGTACAACCACCCGAACTACGACCCGAAGTACGAGGTGCCCGCCCCCGCCAAGGCCGCCACGACCAATGCGGCGTCGGTACAGAGCAAGTCCGACGACAACGGAGTCGAGTTCCTGCAGTCGGGCGCGTCCGCGCTCGGTGGTGCGGCCGTCGCTCTGAGCGGCGTCTGGCTGTACCGCCGTCGCCAACTGCACACTGCCTAGCCTGGCAAAGCGAAGCCCTGACGTGAGGGGGAGGGACCGATGTCAGGAATCGTTCAGCTACTGATGGTCGGAGTGGCTCTGGGCTTGGGTGCCCTGGTTCTGGTCAGCGTGCGTCGTCGCGGTGACCAGGACCAGGAGCAGGCGACCGAGATCGAGAACTGGCGCCGGGTGAACGCCGAAGTGGTCTCGGTCCTGCGCACCAGCACCCGCACCTTCCTGCTGGTGCGCTACGTGGTCGGGACCTCGCTGATTCACAACGACGTCCTGTACCCGCTCGAGGACGCGGTGCCCCACGCCGGTCAGCGGGTCCCGATCAGGTGCGACCCGCTGGCGCCCGCGAAGGCGGTGTTCGATCGGGAGGCGTACGCCCGTACGCCGCCGAAGGTGGCCGGTCCGGCCTGATCGGGTCAGACTGGGAGCCGTGGGAGGGCCGGCGGTCGCGCGCTTGCCCGGGATGGTCGGCCGGATCGAGGAACGCGGGGTTCTGGGAGCGGCCATCCGGGGAGCGGTCGAAGGACGACCGTGTGCGGTGTTCGTGCACGGAGAGGCCGGCGTGGGCAAGACCCGTCTCGTCACCGCTGTATGTGACGAAGCGGCCGCGCAAGGCATCGCGGTTCTCTGGGGCCGATGCGTACGGTTCGGCGCCGTGGACGCGCCGTACATTCCGCTGATCGGCGCGTTGGAGGGCTGGCTCGAATCGGCCGAGCCTCGCGAGCGGTCCGCCGTACTCGATGCGGTCCCGGCTGCGGGCGAGTTGTTGCCTTCACTGGGCGGCCGCACGTCCGACAGCGCGGTCCGGCTGTTGTCCGTGGTGGATGCGCTGGTCCAGGCGATCGCTTCACATGGTCCGACAGTGCTGGTGGTGGACGACGTGCAGTGGGCCGATCTGGCCTCACGCGATGCGCTCGCCTACCTGGTCGCCGGCTTCCGCGGTCAGCGGCTGGCCGTTCTGACCACTTACCGGGACGAGGAAATGATGTCTGGTGATCCGATGCATACGTGGCTGGCCGACCTGCGCCGGCTGCCGTCGGTCACCGATCTGCGGCTGGACCGGCTGAGCTGGGACGAGACCGAGCAACAGTTGGCACTCCTGCTGGGTGGTCCGCCGCACCGCCAGTTGGTGGACCAGGTCGTACGCCGGTCCGACGGCAATCCGTACCTCACCGAACTTCTCGTGCAAGGGCTGACGAGCAGTGCCGAAGGACTCCCCACTGATCTCGCTGCGGAGCTGACCGGAGCCCTGCTCGCGGCCTGGCATCGCCTGTCGATCCCGGGGCGCGAGGTCATGCGGTTGATGGCGGTTGCCGGGCGACCGACGTCGATCGACGACCTGCGGGAGGTCGCCGCGGCGCGGGGGATCGACCGCGACGCGTTGACCCGTGCATTGACCGAGGCGACGAACGCCGGCATCAGCGTGGCGCAAGGGCACGACCTGTGCTGGTTCCGGCACCCGCTGCTCGCCGAGCTGCTCTATGCGACGTTCGTTCCCGGTGAGGCCGAGCCGGTGCACGCCGCCTGGGCCGCGACACTGGAGTCCCGTCCTGCCGGCGGCCTCGACGAGTTGCAGCGGCAGAGCGATCTGGCCTTGCACTACGAGCGCGCACGCGACCTGGAGGCCTGTCTCGAGGCGTCGCTGCGAGCCGCTGATCTGGCCAGAGGCATCAGATCGCCGCGGGAGGAAGCGGTTCATCTCCGCCGTGCGGCCCGGCTGTGGCCGATGGTCCACCGCGGTGACAGCGAGGAACCGGATCGCGAGGTCGATCTGCTGGAGCGTGTTGCCCGAGCCAACGACCTGCTCGGCGACGGCGAGGCGAGCTTCGCGGCGTGGAGCCGCACCCTCGAGCTCGTCGACGAGCGCACCGACCCACTGCGCGCATGCCGGCTGCTGCGGCGATGGGCGGATTCGGCCTGGGCCACTGGCAGAACCAAGGGCAGACCGGTCGCGGAGGCAGAGCATGCAGTCGACCTAAGCCGGCCGTTCCCCGACAGCGACGAGTACGCCGATGCGCTGGCGTATCTCAGTTGGTGTCAATGGTGGAACAACGAGCTGGAGCTCTCCCGAACGTACGCCGAGGACGCCGTCGAGGCAGCCCATCGATCACAATCCAACGCGGCGCTGAGCCTGGCGTACGCGGTCCGTGGCAACGGCGATGTCCGCAGCAAGCACTCCGACTCCGACACCGCGGAAGGCCTGCGGTTCGCCAAGCTGACCGGCGACCCGGAACTGACGTGGCGGGTTCTCGTGATCAGGCACAACTACCTGGAACGGCGAGGTCGCGTGACGGACTGCGTCGACGTCACTCGGGAGTTCCTCCCCATCGCTCTCAACGTCGGCGCCTTCTCGGTCGCGGGCTTCGCCGCCGGACTGCTGGCCCATCACCTCTTGATGCTGGGACGCCTCCCCGAAAGTAGTGCCGTCATCCGCGAAGGGCTCTCCCTGGCGGCGCTGCCGAACGCGAGTGCGATGGTCCGGTTGGGCGCAGCCTCGCTGGCGGTACGACGCGGCGAACTGGACGTCGCCGGCTTGCATCTCCAACGCGCCAGGGAGTTGATGCCGGGCGTCGAGGACCGGGCCGGGTTGTCGGCGCAGCCCGTCCTGGCCGAGTACCTGTTGGCCGCGGGCCAGGCCGAGCAGGCGCTCGACCTGCTGGCGCGCACGATGGTCGTCCAGGTCGCTGACACCCGCGACGCGGACGAGATGCTGGTCTGGGGTGCGCGGGCTGCCGCCGACCTGATGGAGAAGGCGCGGAACCGGAGCGACGGCGCGGATGTCGGCAGAACCCAAGCGGCCTTCGACAATCTCCTCGCCGTCCGGCGAGGCATGCTGCCCGCGCCGTTCGAGGTCATCGGTCCCGAGGACCTGATCCAGCCGGCGCGGGAGGCGCTGTTCACCGCCGAGACGGCGCGCTACAAGGCGGAGAAGCCCACGTCCGCGCTCTGGGCGCAGGCGGTACGCCGGTGTGGCCTGGCCGGACTGCGGTGGGACGAGGCCATGGCCTCCTGGCGATGGGCGCAGGCGTTACTCGAGGAGGGTGCCACCCGGTCCGCGGTCGCCGAACCGCTCAGATCGGCGTACCGCTTCGCGCAGGAGGTCGGCGCGATCCCGCTCCGGCAGCAGGTCGAGACACTCGCCGCCCTCGCCAGGATCCGGCTCGAGGAACCGGCGACAACGGCGCCCGTCCAGGTGCCGGCGCCGTTCGAGTCTTTGACCCGGCGCGAGCAGGAGGTGCTGTCCCATCTGGTCGCGGGCCGGACGTACGCCGAGATCGCGAAGGCGCTGTTCATCAGTGAGAAGACGGTCAGCGTGCATGTGTCGAACCTGCTGCACAAGACCGGGACGTCGTCCCGGCGTGAGGTCGCCGCTCTCGCGGTCAGGCTCGGCCCCGCTACAGCCGGTCGAGAGCCCGGCGCGCGAGACGGCTCCCGGTGACCGGGTGACCGACAGCCGCGCCGTACAAGACGATCTCCGACTCGGTGTCGAGGGCCAGCAGCTTGGACAGCTCGTCGTCCAGGAAGCCGCCGAGAGTGACTGCGCCGAGGTTGAGACCGGTTGCCGCGAGTACGAGGGTCTGCGCCACGTGTCCTGCTTCCAGGAGGAGATAGCGGTAGCCGCGGTCGGCGTACCTGGTCAGGCTGCGTTCACAGACCGCGGACAGCACCAGGACGACCGCGGCTTCGGCTGCCCACGGCTGCCCCAGGAACAGCCGGCTGACCAGAGCCGGGGGCACTGCAGCATCGCGGACCTGTTCGAGGCCGTCGGCGAACGGCACGTAGTGGTAGATCCCGGCGGGTAGGCCGTCCACCGATCGCACCAGCACACTCACCTCGAGCGGGTAGAGCCCACCGGCCGACGGCGGCGCGCGATCGATGATGTGTACCGGGCCACCGTCGGTCACTCCGGTGACGCCGTATCCGGTCCGCAGCAGTGTGGCCAGTTCAGCGAGTCCGAGCGGTCTGTCGCGGAACGCTCGGCATGACACCCGCTCGCGGATCAGGTCGGTCAGCGGTGCGTCGATTGGTACGCCGGGTGGCAACGGGATCCACGGTGCGGTCGGGTCCTCCCGCCCCGGCCCGTGCTGCGCTGAGGTCGTCTGCGGAGTCTCGAGGAGCACGCGGGCGCTGCCACGGTGGTAGGTCCAGGCGAGCGGTTGAGCCTTGCGGAAGGTGGGCATCGGTCGACCTCAGGCGAGTGGGTGTGGGTCGAGGTTCAACTCGTCCAACCGAGCAGGCCGCGGTTGCAGTCCCAACCGGCTTGGCAGCTCCAGCAGCCGGCGTCCACCGAGCCGGGCTTGGCCCGCGCCGAACCAGAGCGGGACGAACCCCGGTACCACCGCGCGCACCACGCGGATCCCGAGGCCGGCCACATCCGGCGGCGTGAGGTCCACGGCGAGTACGTCGGGCGCTACGTCGGCGAGCGACCTGATCAGGTCATCGTTGCTCGGGGCAACGAGTGGTGCGTCCGGCCACGGCTCATGCGGTGCCTGACGGAGGAAGCGCATCCCGGTCGCGGCCGTGTGCGGGTCGGCGTACAGCAAGTCGTGGTCGTCGATGACCGCGACCTTGGACGGCGTGGCGGCCAACTCCGCCATCCGATCCTGGATCGCGGATTCCCGGAGGCGCATGCACAGTATCGGCCGCACTTGCCCGGCCTCGAGCACCGCGGAGCGGGCGGCGACGACCGGATCCAGCGCCGCACTAGCGCCGATCACTGCGGCCGGCGCCTGCTCGGACCACATGATCGCGAGGGCGACCGTCGCCACCGTGTCGGATGGCAACAGATGCACCACGACCTCGACACCGCGACGCTCGTACGACGAGGCGATCGCGCGGGTCTGGTCGTCCGGGACGTCCGCAGCGGCCACACAACGCCCGGGCAGCCGATGCGACCACGCGATCGCGAACGCGTCTCGCTCGACCACTTCGAGCAAGGCGCGCAGCGTCGCGCCGGTTTGGTCGGGCCAGGCCGCGAATCCGTTGGACGTGGCCGGGAACAGTGCGGCTGCAGTCGGCGGACGGTACCCCAGATGCGTTGCCAGCAAGGGGGTCCAGACTTCACCGCCGGTCACCAGTGAGTTCGCCGGCACCCACTCCAGCTCGGTCTCGGGCCGCCAGGGCTGGTACGGCAGAGCGTCGTACTGGTGGTCGGCGAACAGCACGAGGTCGCTTGGATGCACCGCGGGTCGGCCCAGATCGTCGTACGTCGAAGTGATGCGGCGCTCGGGTTGCCAGGTCATCGCGGCGTACCGTTCGAGGGCTTCGCCGAGCGCACCGTCGCGCGCCTGCTGCCGGGTCCAACCCTTACCGGAGCACACCAGGAAGGCAGCATCGCCGGTGTGGAAGTGGGCGTTGGCCAGCTCAGCGCCGGCAATGAAGGGCCGCTCGGGGTCGGTCAGGCCCTTCGGCATCATCTCGAGCCGGCGGACCACACCGCACAAAGAGTCGACCGCGGTTTCAGTTCCGTCGGCCTTCGCCGGCCGACGGCCTTTTTTTGAACAGGCTGGGCAATCCGGGCGCGGCAGGACCGGGTGCAACTTCTCACCGCTGTGCACGTCGAGCGTCAGCACGCCACCGGTCAGCCGCGGTGGCGCGATCGCCAGCGTCAGCGCGAACAACTCCGCCAAGAGCGCGCCGGTGACCATCGGCAACAGCGCCGGCATCACGGGCCTCGCCGCGCCATCCGGGATCCGGCGGGCGTCGAGCTCCTCCTCGAGTGCCATCGCCGCCGCGAAGTCATCCGCGCAGGCCAGGGCACGCATCCGCCAGCACAGGAAGCAGGGGCCCTCACCGGGCAGCACCAGCGGACCGACGGTCGCCTGGGTGCCGCGGAGGTCGGCGTGCACCGTTGGTACGTCCAACATCAGTCCGGTCGTGTTGACCCACTGATGCAGGACCGGCAGCGCGCCATCACCGGCCGCGATCACCAGATCCGCACCCGTCATCAGGGCCGGCAGTTCGTCGCGCTGTCCTGGATACGGAACGCGGACCATCCGGTCAGGTTGGATCCCTGAGCCCGTCAAGGCGACGTGCAGGGCGTCAGTGATGTCCGCGCGCCCGATCAGTACGACGCGAAGCGGGGCCAGCCGACTCGCGAGCACCTCCTGCTCGCGAGGTGACGACGACACCACGGACAGCCAATCTGGAACCGGGGCCGCCCGCAACGAGGTCATCCGCCGAGATCAGCGAACCGCTGCACGGCGCCGGCGTCGTACCCACCGACCGCGCCCGATCCAACGGCCGGCTCGAAGATCCCCACCATCGCGCACCGCACGACTCTGCCGAAGAAGGCGGTCGGTCCGGTCGCTTCCTCAGCGCCCCCGAGACTGAGACCAGAGCCGAGCGCCAGGATGTCGCGGACCTTGACGTAGGCCTTCAGATCATCATCGGTAATCGTCTGCAACTGGTTCTGCAGTTCGACGATCTGCTTTTTGAGTTCGATCACATCCTGCGGAGTCGCCATGTTTCCCCCCTGTTGTCTGTCTCGAGTATCAGCCCGGCGTCGGCCGCCCGTCGAGGGTTAAGGAGGGTCATTCTGGAACTGGAACTGCACCCGGACCGAGTCGTCCAGCGGTACGACGACCGTCGTATTGGACGCGGTCCAGTTCTGCGGCACCAGGAAGAGTCGATCCTCGCCGACCACCAGCAGGCGCAGACCGCGGTACCGATAGTTGAACGTCTGCCCGGCACCGGAACGGAGCGCAGTCTCCTCGATACCCGGTGACCTCAGCGCCAGCTTCTCCTTCGTGTCCAGAATGACCACAGGAAAGCGATCCAGGTGCCGCGCATCGGATTTCGCCAGCCCACGCCCGGAGTACTGCGCCGTCGTCGCGGTCGCCCAGAACGCACACGTCACCGTGACGAGAGCGAGCAGCGCGATCAGCACTCGCTGGGTGCCGAGCTGCGGATCGACCTTGCGGCGCAGGTACGTAAGGTACGCGAGCGCCGCCGCGGCCAGACCGATCACCGCCGGCACGATCAAGGCGTAGTACGGAAGGCTCCCGATCAACGGATACGCGAGTAGCCCGGCCACACCCAGCACCAGTACGACGACAGCCAGTTGAGCGGCTCGCCGTACGCCGGAAGCCGTCGGATGAATCGCGTTGTGCAAGAGCAGCCCGGCAACCGCGAGCAATGTGATCACGAGCAGCGGCACCAGCAACGGCTGCGGACTTCGCATCACGTAGTCCTGCGTACTCAGGCCAATGGTGTCGACGTCGATTCCGAAGTACGCGTACTGCGACCGCGACGAGACGTACCCGAAGTAGAACAACAACGCACTGATCAGCGTCACCGGCGCAACGATGCCGGTGGCGAAACTCACCCAGCGCTCAGCCTGGGACCGTTCGTCAGCCATCGCTGGACGGAGTCTCGGACGGCGACTCCGCCTCGGTGGTCGTGGTCGCGGTCGGTTCCCCCAGGTCCTGCGAGTCGAAGCCGATCTGGCTTCCGCCGTGGCCCTCCAGGGAGCTGCAGTCCTTCGCGCTTGCGCAGGTGGCCGTTGCCGCAATGATCAGCGTGACGTGCTGTCCAGACGTCTTCGTCACCTGCCGGACTCCGACGTAGCAAGGACCGGAGTCGGGTTGGAGGCGATACTTGGCGCACGACGGGCCATGACTGCCGCAGGCAGACTGGTGGATGTCGAAGACGCCGCCCGGCTTGAGCTCGGGAGTGCCGAACGTCATCGTGGTGCCGGCCGGAAGCTGCAGCCCGGTCAGAGTGACCCCGGTGCACTGGTCGGCGGGATCGTCCGGCTGGCCGCCGTCGGCACCTGGTCCGATCGGTGCCTCGGCGATCCGGATCGACGGCTGCTTCCGGGTCGGCTGGGCGGTTTCGGGGTCGGTTGGCTCGGGGCCGGGCTCCGGTTCGGTGCTTGGTTCGCTGCTTGGCTCAGTCCTTGGCTCGGTGGTCGTCCCGGTCGTCGGTTTGGTGGTCGTCCCGGTTGTCGGACGGCTGGTCGGCCCGGTCGTCGGATCGGTGGTCGTCCCGACTGTCGGACCGGTGGTCGTTCCGGTTGTCGGACTGGTCGTCGGAACGCTGGTGGTGCCGGTGGGCGTACCGGTCGTCGTTCCCGTTGTCGTCTCGGTGGTGGGAGAGTCGGTCGTTGACTCGGACCGGTTGCTGGGCTTGCCGGAGCAGGCGCCGAGGACAGCCAGGATCCCGATTGCTGCGATCATCCGCGGACCTAGCATGACGATCACCCGCCGCTCGGGGTCGGGAGGATGTTCGGCCGGAACTTGATCTGGGTCTCGCCCTTGCCGGCGGCGAGGCTGTCGCAGTCGTCCTGGGTCGCGCAGGTCGCGTCGACAGAGATGACCAGATCGATCTCGTCGACGCCCTCCTCGGCGTTCGCGATCTGCCGGACACCGACGTAGCACGGCTTGAAGTTCTCCGACTGCCACTCGACGTCCGCGCACGGCCGGAGATCTCCTGAACAAGCCGCCTGGTAGAACTCGAAGACTCCCTCCGGGTCGAGGCTGGGTGAGCCGAGCTTGATCCTCGTGCCGTCCGGGATCGGGTTCCGCCCGAGCCAGTTGACCTCGGCACATTGCTGCAGGTCGTCGGTCTGGATGTCGCCGCCGATCGGTGCGGAGACGATGCTGATCGTCGGCTGCTTCTGCTCCGTCTGCGTGCTCTCCGGATCGGTCGGCTCAGGCGACGGCTCGCCGGTGTTCGCGCTGGTGACCTCAGGGGTCGGCGTACCGCCGTCACTTGGCGTGTCCGCACAGCCCGTCAGCAGTACCGCGGCGATCGTGACCGCCACTGTCAGTCCACGCATAACGACCACCCCTAAGCAACAGAATGACCCTGCGTGCAGAGTGCGACAACCTTTTGTTCACTCTCCGCTGCGACAACTGTTGAAGCAGGTGACGACCGTGGTATCTCTGAGTGAAAGGGGGACGGACTGCATGACCGATCACGAGATCCGGATCGCGCTGGTGCTGAACGGTGGAGTCAGCCTGGCCGTGTGGATGGGCGGAGTGACGCACGAGCTGGATCTGATCCGGCGCGCGTCCGGCGACGGCAAGGCACCGAAGTCGCAGCCGTACGACGAGGAGCTCGCGAAACGCTGGCGTGAGTTGTGCCGGCGCGGTGACGACGACCGGCGGCTGGTGGTCGACGTGATCGCCGGGACGAGCGCCGGCGGGCTGAACGGATCGTTGCTCGCGACCGCGATCTCGAACGGCTCGACGCTGGACCCGGACGGCGCCAACGGTCCGTGGCTGCGGCAGAAGTGGGTCGGACTCGGATCGCTCGAGGTCGGCAAGCTGGTGCCGTCGGTGGGGGAGAAGTCCACGTCGGTGCTCGACGGCAAGTACTTCCTGCAGGAGCTGGACAGCCTGATCAAAGGGGTCGCCGACGCGGGCGAGACCGCGGCGGAAGAGCCGGTCACGCTGTTCGTCACGTCGTCCGGGCTCGGCGTGCAGCAGTTCGAGGCGAAGGACGCTGCCGGGCAGGCCTTCGTCGTACCCGATCATCGGTACCTGTACGCGTTCACCAGCGAGAACGCGGAGAAGTACGACGGCAGTACGCGGAAGTACTCGGTCGCCGACAAGAACGGGCTGAAGGACACCCAGCTGCTCGCCCGGGCGGCGCGCGCATCCGCGTCGTTCCCGGCCGCCTTCGGACCGGTGCTCGAGACGCCGAAGCTGGCCGCGGCGCCGCCGCGGATGCAACCCACCTCCAGCGCCGGATCCGGTGCGTGGCTGGTGGACGGTGGTGTGCTCGACAACGCGCCGTTCGGGCCGGTCCTCGACGTCGTCGCACGCCGGCCGGTCGCCGGACGAGCGAGCCGCTATGTGCTGTACGTCGTACCGTCCGCAGGGATCGGGAGTGCGGCGACGGCGCTACCCGAGGCGAAGGAGCCGAGCTGGCGCGTGTCCGCGTTGTCGGCCGTGCAGTTCCCGCGCGAGGTGGACTTCCGGTCCGATGTCGAGCAGCTCGAGCGGTTGCTGATGGAGGCGGACGCATCCTGGTCCGACACCCAGCGGCTCTTCGATCGTTGCATGCAGCAACCAGAAGAGCGGGTTCGGCTGAAGGCGGCCGCCGAAGCTTTGCAGCCGGTGTACTCGCGGGGCCGTGCGGCCGGCGGTGTGTGGGAGGCGGTGACGATCGCGAGCCACGACCAGTCGACTGTGTTGGATGCCGCGACCGCATTGTCGGAGCCGGAGATCGACGAGGTCCTGGCCGCCAAGCATCCCTGGGTGCCGAACCCGGACGGCTCGACGGCCGCGTTGCAGGATGACGCGGACGGGCACCCGAGCTGGCTGTGGGGGACCGGGGCGGCGGAGCGCGTCGTACGGCTGATCCTGCGCTCCCTGCGGAACCAGATCAGCGACGCGCAGCCGGACCAGCGGCCCGAGCTCGAGCGGCGGCTGAAGGCGGCCAGCGATTGCCTCTTGCATGTGCTGGCCGTGCGGGACGCGCTGGGCGAAGAACTGGCCAAGGCCGACCTCGACCTGCGGCCGGCCGGCGGCGCCGAAGCCGTGGCGATCGGCTTGGCGGACATCTTCGACGAGCTGCAGATCCAGCGCGCGTTGGGTGACGTCTTCCTCGATCTGATCGCCTCGATCGGGTGGGAGCTCATCGACACGGCGCTCGAGGTCGAGATCGTGTCCCGGTGCACGTCGGCGCGGACGCCGCAGCAGCGCAGTGCGCCGTTCCAGTTCCTCCGGCTCGGGCCGGACATTCCGCTGACGTTGCTGGACGACCAGCCGGAGGGGTCGATCGCCAACGACCTCAAGGACCGCATCCTCTACGGGTCGCAGGTCGGGCACTTCGGCGCGTTCGGTGCGGCGGACTGGCGGCGGTGGGACTGGCTGATGGGCCGGTTGCACTGCGTCGCTCACCTCGGGGCGATGCTCGGCGCCGACGCGGACTGGATCCGCGAGACGCAGCGGCAGGTTCTCGCGGCGGAGGACTGGAAGATCGGGGCGGTTGCCGAACGCATCCAGCGGCTGGCCGAGGACTTCCCGGTCGACGCCGGCCTGGGGGCGCTGGTGACGATGCGGGACGAGCTCAACGAGTCGGCCGAGGGACGCGCGACCACCAAAGGCCTGGCTGACCGGATGGTCGACGTCTCCGGTGGCCTCGGGTCGCAGGTCGGCGACTGGGTGAAGGCGGCCGCGGGCCGCAAGCATCAACCCCGGTCATGGCTGCTGAGGTGTGCCCGCTGGTTCACCGAGCCGGCCCGGGAGTCGGTGTGGGCGCGGATGGTGCGGGGGGCGAAGCTGAGCCCGGCGCAACGGCCGCTGTTGTTCGAGCCATGGTTGCCGTTGGCAACCTTCGCGCTGGGGGTGGTGCTGCTCGTCGTCGCCGGGGTCGTCGACGGCGCCGCCGTACGCATCATCGCCGCCGTGCTGGCCGGAGCCGTACTCGCGGCGACCGCGATGCTCGGCCTGGTCACCTGGTACGTCCGGCGCGCGCGACGGCGGATCCGGGCCTGGATCGAACGCCGGATGCCGGAGCTCAGTCCAGCGTCACGAAATCGATGAGCTCCTCGACCCGGCCGAGCAAGGCCGGGTCGAGATCGGCGAAGCTGTTCACCTTGGACAGGATGTGCTTCCAGGCCGCGGCCACGTCCGCCTGGTCGGTGGCCGGCCAGCCGAACGATTTCAGCACGCCCTTCTTCCAGTCCTGCCCGTGCGGGATCTTCGGCCAGGCCTTGATGCCGACCGACGACGGCTTGACCGCCTCCCAGATGTCGATGAACGGGTGACCGACGACCAGCACATGCTTGTTGGTGACCTGGGCCGCGATCTTCGACTCCTTCGAGCCTTCGACCAGGTGGTCGACCAGGACGCCAAGGCGCCGGCCCGGACCGGGCTGGAACCGGTTGACGATCCCGGGCAGGTCGTCGACACCCTCGAGGTACTCGACCACCACGCCCTCGATCCGCAGGTCGTCACCCCAGACCCGCTCGACCAGCTCGGCGTCGTGCCGGCCCTCGACGTAGATCCGGCTGGCTCGAGCGACCTTCGCCCGTACGTTGTCCACCGCAACCGAACCGGAGGCCGTCCGCGTCTTCTTCGCCGGCCCGGCCTTCTTCGGCGGCTTCAGACTGACCGGCTTCCCGTCCAGCCAGAACCCGGGCCCGAGCGGGTACGTCCTGATCTTGCCGAACCGGTCCTCGAGATCGACCACCCCGTGCTCCCACCGCACGATCGCCCCGACAAACCCCGAACTCGGCTCCTCGACGACCATCCCCTTCTCGATCTCCACCTCAACGGTCCGCCCATTCTTGGGCTTCCGCCAATCCCCACTGAGCACATCATTCCCATACCGATCAGCCACCCCCCAACCGTAAGCGCCCCAACCCGCCCTCCACCCCAACCACACACCCCCAGAAACCACACCTCCAGAGACCTCAGCTCGACCTCCTGCGTCTGAGACCGGCAGTCCCGGCATCCGGACCGAACCGCCCAACTACCGTGGGCTAGGACCCCCACTGGTGGCCAAAGACAAGGAATAACTACTGTCATCCCCCCACAACCTGTCCAAGGCCCCCACAACTCCCGCGGCTGTACCCCGGCAACCGCGCGGCACTGCCCGATGATCACGCGACTCCGCGCATGCTCGTGTCCACGGGCGCTCCACCGCATCACGTAGTACTGCGACCACTCGGGTGAGCCACCGACCAGCACCCTCACGCAGCCCGGAGCCGCGCCACCACCATCAGTTGTTTTGCCACGGGTATCGCGGAGACGCCAGAGGTACTGACGACACCCGCAGCAGCCCGGCCGCGTACCGACGGACGGGTAGTGGGCGCCGAACCCGGACTGGTCAGCGCTGCAGCCAGCGGGAAAAGCGTCGGAGGAGGGAAGGACTACCCGTTGGTGTGTACGCGGTCGGCGCGACCTACAACGTGGCGGCGGCTTGGGTTGGGGATGGTTGGCGGGCGGGGGCTGTGGCGGTGAGGAGTAGGTAGGTGAGGAAGCCGACGACGAGGCCTACTGCCCAGGAGTAGTCGTAGAGGGGTTTGAGGAAGGGGATCAGGCCGTCCTCGGGGAAGGGGCCGGCGCCTGGGTTGGAGTAGGCGCCGCCGACCGCCAGCAGGGAGCCGAAGAGGGTGGCGACTACGGCCCGCCAGTTCCAGCCGGCGGCGTACCAGTAGCGGCCGTTGGGCAAGTAGAGATCGGCCAGATGCAGCTGGGTCCGGTCGATCAGCCAGTACCCAGCGATCAGTACGCCGGCCACCGACGCGAGCAGCCCGCCGTAGAAGGACAACCAGACGAAGATGTAGATCGACGGGTCCGAGATCAACCGCCACGGCTGGATCACGATGCCGACCACACCGGTGACCAGCCCCGCCGTACGGAAGTTCAGCCACCGCGGGACTGCGTTCGCGAAGTCGTACGACGGACTGACCACGTTCGCGGCCACGTTGCACGACATCGTCGCCAGGATCGCCATGACCAGGCCGATCGTCACGACCACCGGGTTCTCGAACCGGCGGGTCAGCTCGACCGGGTCCCAGATCGCCGAGCCGTAGACCAGCACGGTGCCCGAGGTGGTGACGATCGAGACCAGCGCGATGAACGACATCGTCGTCGGCAGACCGATGATCTGCCCCCAGACCTGTTGCCGCTGGCCCTTTCCGAACCGGGTGAAGTCCGGCATGTTCAGCGACAGCGTCGCCCAGAACGCGATCATGCCCATGAGCGCCGGCGGGAAGATCTTCCAGAAATCGCTGCCCCAGCCGAGTTTCGAAGGCTGGTCCAGGATCGGCCCGAGCCCGCCGGCCTTGACCAGGATCGCGATCATCAGCGCCAGGAACGCAACGGTGACCAGTGGCGCGGCCCAGTTCTCGAAGCGGCGCAGACCCTCGATGCCACGCCAGATCAGCACCATCTGGAGCACCCAGAAGAACGCGAAGCTGAGCCACAGCGTCCACGGGTGCCCGCCGATCGCGGACGCGTCGGTCCAGCCCTTCCCGAACAGTTCACCGACGATCACGTAGATCGCCTGCCCGCCGATCCAGGTCTGGATACCGAACCAGCCACACGCGATGAACGCCCGCAGCAACGCCGGGAAGTTCGCACCGCGGACGCCGTAGAACGCCCGCGCGAAGACCGGGAACGGGATGCCGTACTTCGTCCCCGCGTGGCTGTTCAGCAGCAGCGGGATCAGGACGATCAGGTTCCCCAAGGTGATCGTGATGAAGGCCTGCAGCCAGTTCATCCCGAGCGCGACCAGACCGGCCGCCAGCAGGTAGCTGGGGATGTTGTGCGCCATCCCCATCCAGAGTGCGGCGTAGTTGTACGTCGTCCAGGTCCGCTCGGGCAACCGGGTCGGCGCGAGTTCGGCGTTCCCGTACGGGCTGTTCGCGACTGCCTCCGGATTGGTCAGTTCGACCCGTCCGTCGGGATGAACGGTCTGCTCTGTCGTGGTCATTGGCCCCACCACCTGATCCGGTCGAGACATCCGTTTCGCAACAACGTGCGGTACGACGTGACGTCGTGTCAACGGACAACTACCAAAACGACCGAGCCGCCGTGCTCCTTCAGGCACGCAAACAAAGCTGAAGAAGAGAGAGGGAGGGGGCTACGGCAGAGCCGCCGTGCTCCTTCAGGCAGGTAACCAAAGCCGAAGAGAGGGAGGGGGCAACGGTCGAGCAGTCAGCTTGGGCCGAGCAAGGGGAGGGTCGGCCTTGGCGGCGCGCCGAGTGACTCGTAGCCGCGCTTGATCGCGTCCTGGAGCTTCTCCAGCGGCCACGGCCAGTCGTCGGTGTGCGTGAGCGCTTTGTCCAGCGACGTACCGGCGTGGTGCAGACCCGAGATGGTGTTGGCGACCGTGCCCAGATCGCCGGCCTGATCGCGGACGAACTCGGCGTCCACCACGGCCCCGTGTCCCGGAACGACCTTCGCGGTGTCGGACAGCAGACCGATCACCCGGTCGATCGTGTCAGGCCACTCGAGGGGATACGAATCGTCGCCGTACGACGGAGGTGCCGACTCCTCGATCAGGTCACCGACGAAGAAGACGTCCGCGTCGGGGACGATCACCACGGCATCGCCATCGGTGTGGGCGTTGCCCAGATGCAGGAGTTCGACCCTGCGATCCCCGAGGTCGATCACCTTCGCCACCGCGAACGTGGTTGCCGTCAGCATCGCGGCAGCGGCAGTGTTCTCGTGCGCGACGATCTCGGCCTGGTCGAAGACGCTGTTGCCGACGACGTGGTCGAAGTGCGCGTGAGTGTTGACGACCCAGCGCACCGGTACGTCGGTCACCTCGCGGATGTGTTTCCGCAGTTCCTCGGCCTGCTCGGTCGTGGCCCGGGTGTCGATCAGCACTGCGCCATCGGACCCGACGACCAGGCCGATGTTCAGGTCAAATTCGTCGTACCGGCGAACCCAGCAACGATCCCCGACCTCGGCCCACGCACTCATGGCCCTGAGGTTACTTGCTCAGTACATCGCCCTTGAGCACCTGGTCCCGCTGGAGGCCGCGGAGCAGCAGGCCGACGTTGTCGCCGGGCTTGGCCGTCGTGACCGTCTTGCGGAACATCTCGATGCCCGTCACCTCGACCTGCGCCAGCGGCTGACCGGCCCGGCTGTGCAGGACCTGTTCGCCGACGGTCACCGTGCCGGCCATCACCCGGCCGGTCACCACCGTGCCGCGCCCGGTGATCGAGAACACGTCCTCGACCGTCAGCCCGAACGCCCCGACCGGCAGCGTGTCCTGCGGCCGCACCCCGGGAAAGGTGTCCACCGGCTCGCTCGAACGCTTCCAGAACTTCCATCCCATTGATCGACCTTAATCCAGGTGGCGGAATCGGACTTGAAGGCCGGTCGGGACGCGCCTAGTGTCACGAGGGTGGTTCGCAATCTTTCTGTCTCGGTTCCGAAAACTTTCGAAGGGTGGATGTCTTGACGACACGACGTGCACTGGTGGTCCGGGGCGGCTGGGAAGGTCATTCCCCGGTCGAGGCGACCGACCTGTTCATCCCGTACCTCAAGGAGAAAGGCTACGAGGTCACCGTCTCCGACACGACCGAGAGCTACCTGGACCTGGACGGCGTCGACCTGGTGCTGCAGTGCGTCACCATGAGCGAGATCCCCGCCGAGCACGTCAAGGGCCTGGACGCGGCGATCCGCAACGGCACCGGCCTGGCCGGCTGGCACGGCGGCATCGCGGACTCGTTCCGCAACAGCGCGGACTACAACTTCATCGTCGGCGGGCAGTTCATCTCGCACCCGCACGGGTTCACCGACTATCGCGTCGACGTGGTCGCCGAGCACCCGATCGTCGAGGGCATCACGCACTTCGACGTCCACACCGAGCAGTACTACGTCCACTACGACCCGACGGACACGGTGCTCGCGACCACCACGTTCGCCGCGCACCCGGACTATCCGTGGATCGAGGGCGCGGTGATGCCGGCCGTCTGGACCCGCACCTGGGGTAAGGGCAAGGTCTTCGTGTGCACCGTCGGCCACAAGCTGGACGACCTCGCGGTGCCCGAGGTACGCACGATCATCGAGCGGGGGCTGCTGTGGGCGAGCAAGTGACCGGTATCGGCATCGTCGGCACCGGAGTCATCTCCGGCACCTACCTCGACCACCTGGCGAAGCTCCCGGGCGTGAACGTCGTTGCGGTCGCCGACCTGGACGTCACCCGCGCCCAGGCGATCGCCGACAAGAACCCGAGCATCCGCGCGCTGTCCCCGGACGAGTTGTACGCCGCCGACGACGTGGACATCGTGGTCAACCTGACCATCCCTGCCGCCCACGCGCCGGTGCACCAGGCCGCGCTGGAAGCGGGCAAGCATGTGTACGGCGAGAAGCCGCTGGCCGTCGACCGCGCCGAGGCCGAGCCGCTGCTCAAGTACGCCGCCGCCAACAACCTCCGGGTCGGCTGTGCGCCGGACACTGTCCTCGGCACCGGCACCCAGACCGCGCGTGCGGTGATCGACCGCGGCGACATCGGCGTACCGCATGCTGCGACTGCGTCGTTCTTCACGCCCGGACACGAGCTATGGCACCCGGCTCCGGAGTTCTACTACCAGCCTGGTGGCGGTCCGGTCCTCGACATGGGTCCGTACTACGTGACCAGCCTGGTGACCCTGCTGGGGCCGGTGCGCCGGGTCACGGCGCGAGCGGGGCAGTCCAAGCAGGAGCGCAAGGTCCACACCGGTCCGCGGGCTGGTGAGACCTTCCCAGTGCAGGTGCCGACGCACGTAACCGGCGTACTGGAGCACGAGTCGGGTGCATTGACCACTGTGTTCATGTCGTTCGACACCTGGGCGGCGAGGCTGCCGCGGATCGAGGTGCACGGGACCGAGGGCAGTGTGTCGGTGCCGGACCCGAACGGGTTCGACGGCACGGTGGAGATCGCCACGGCCACGAACCGTGACTGGACCGAGGTCCCTGTCGCCGGTGGGTACGCCGGAGCCGGTCGGGGCGTCGGGGTCGCGGACATGGCTCGCGCACTGCGCAACGGCGAGCCGCACCGGGCCGACGGCGCGCTGGCTTACCACGTGCTCGACGTACTCGAGTCGCTGCTGGAAGCGGCCGTTCAGGACCAGCCGGTGGACGTGGCGAGCACGGTCGACCGCCCCAGCGCCGTACCGTTGGGAGCGTCTCCCGAATCCGCCTGAGACCCGCCCCACGCCGTCGCGCGTCGGTGCGAGCTACTACGGCTCGGTAGACTGGCACTCTGAACTCCGGAGTGCCAAGGGTCGACGGTGAGAGAGGGTGGTGCGCGTGCTGGACGAACGAAAGCTCGATGTTCTCCGCGCCATCGTCGAGGATTATGTGGCGACCCACGAGCCGGTCGGCTCCAAGACGCTGGTCGACCGGCACAACCTCGGGGTGTCGCCGGCGACCGTGCGCAACGACATGGCCGCGCTGGAGGAGGAGGGGTATATCACCCAGCCGCACACCAGCGCCGGCCGGATCCCGACCGACGCCGGTTACCGGCTGTTCGTGGACAAGCTGAGCACGGTCAAGACCCTGACGCCGGCCGAGAAGAAGGCGATCACCTCCTTCCTGGCCGGCGCGGTCGACCTGGACGACGTCGTACGCCGTACTGTCCGGCTGCTCGCCCAGATCACCCGCCAGGTCGCGATCGTGCAGTATCCGTCGCTGAACCGGTCGAGCGTCCGGCACATCGAGGTCGTCACGATGACCCCTCGCCGGCTGCTGCTGGTCCTGATCACCAGCACCGGCCGGGTCGAGCAACGGATCGTCGAGCAGGGACAGGACGTCGACGAGCAGCTGATCGCCGACCTGCGCTCCCGGCTGAACACCGTGCTGGCCGGCCAGCGGCTGACCGACGCGACCACGTCGCTGGTACAGGTCACCGAGATGTTCGCGCCGGCCGACCGCCCACTGGTGGCGGCGATCGTGACGACGCTGCTGGAGGCGTTCACCGACGACCTCGTCGAGCAGCGGATCGCGGTCGGCGGCGCGGCCAACCTGACCCGGTACGGCGACGACTTCGAGCGGAACGTGAAGCCGGTGCTGGAGGCGCTGGAGGAGCACGTCATTCTGCTCAAGCTGCTCGGCGAGGCGACCAACCCACAGACTCTGACCGTCCGTATCGGCCACGAGAACCCGTTCGAGGAGCTGGCCACCACCTCGGTGGTCGCGACCGCGTACGGGTCGAAGTCGGAGGCGCTGGCCACCCTCGGCATCGTCGGCCCGACCCACATGGACTATCCGAGCACGATGGGCGCTGTCCGCGCCGTCGCGCGCTACGTCAGTCAGATCCTGGCCGACTCATGACAACACCAACCCCCTGGTCTGGAGTATGAGCACCGATTACTACGCCGTCCTGGGCGTCAGCCGTGACGCGACACCGGACGAGATCAAGAAGGCGTACCGCAAGCTGGCACGCCAGTACCACCCGGACGTGAACGACTCCGAGGACGCGCACCACAAGTTCCAGGAGATCGGCCGCGCCTTCCAGGTACTGAGCGATCCGCAGAAGCGGCAGATGCACGATCTCGGCGGTGACCCGTTCGCGACCGCGGGAGCCGGCGCCGGCGGTGCCGGGTTCGGCCAGGCCTTCACGTTCACCGACATCATGGACGCCTTCTTCGGCCAGACCGGCGGGGCCACCCGCGGGCCGCGGCCGCGGACCCGGCGCGGCCAGGACGCGCTGATCCCGCTGCGGATCGACCTGGCCGAGGCCGCCTTCGGGACGACCCGGGAGCTCAAGGTCGACACCGCCGTACTGTGCCCGACCTGTTCGGGATCCGGCGCGGCGGCCGGGTCCAAGCCGGTCACCTGCGACATCTGCCACGGCCGGGGCGAGGTCACCCACACGCAGCGGTCGTTCCTCGGCGAGGTCCGGACCATGCGCCCGTGCCCGAACTGCCGCGGCTACGGCACGACCATCCCGAACCCGTGCGTCGAGTGCGCCGGCGACGGCCGGGTCCGCTCCCGCCGTACCGTCACCGTCAAGATCCCCGGCGGCGTCGACACCGGCACCCGGGTGCAGCTGTCCGGCCAGGGCGAGGTCGGCCCCGGCGGTGGCCCGGCCGGCGATCTGTACGTCGAGATCGAGGTCGAACCGCACGACATCTTCACCCGCAACGGTGACGACCTGCACTGCACGGTCACGCTGCCGATGACGGCGGCCGCGCTCGGTACGACGATCGACCTGCCGACGCTGGAGGGTGAGACGACTCCGCTCGAGGTCCGGCCGGGCACGCAGTCCGGGTCGGCGATGACGCTCACGGCTCGCGGCGTACCGCGCCTGCGGCACGCCGGTCGTGGCGATCTGATCATCCAGATCATCGTCGAGACCCCGACCAAGCTCGACGACTCGCAGGCCGAGCTGCTCAGGCAACTCGCCGTCGCCCGCGACGAGGAGCGCCCGCAAGGCCAGGTCCAGGCCACCCACAAGAGCGTTTTCGGCCGCCTCCGCGACGCCTTCGGCGCCCACTAGATGGGCGTCGCGGTCTTCCATCTGGAAGGCCTGTCCGGTGCCGAGCTGACCCTGGACGGTCCGGAGGGCCGGCACGCTTCCGTCGTACGCCGGATCGGGCCGGGGGAGCGGGTCCGGTTGACGGATGGGCGTGGTGCCTGGGCCGAAGGGCCGGTGACGGCGGCGTCGAAGACCGGCGTCACGGTTGCTGTCGATGACCGCGGTGTGGTGCCGGCTGCTGAGCCGCGGCTAGTTGTGGTGCAGGCACTGCCCAAGGGTGAGCGGGCAGAGCTTGCGGTCGAGATGCTGACCGAGGTCGGCGTGGATGTGATCGTTCCGTGGAACGCCGACCGGAGTCAGTTCCGGGCGAATCCGGAGCGGGTCGCGAAGACTCTCGCCAAGTGGCAGGCGTGGGCGTTCGAGGCGAGCAAGCAGTCGCGGCGTTCTTGGTTTGCCGAGGTCGCGCCGATCGCGACTACCGCCGAGGTCGCGGGACTGCTGGCCGGCGCTGCGCTTCCCGTCGTACTGCATGAGGAAGCCAAGGTCCCGCTCGCTGCCGTCGACGTACCTTCCGAGGGCGATGTCGTCATCGTGATCGGCCCCGAGGGTGGCATCGCGCCGGCGGAACTGACCGCCTTCGGCGTCGAGCCGGTGCGCCTCGGCGACACCGTGCTCCGCACCTCCACCGCCGGGGTCGCCGCCGCGGCCGCCCTGCTCGCCCGCTCCCGCTGGACCTAATTCTCGGCCTAAGCTGTTAGGCGGCAACCGAACACCATTGTGCGACGAGGATCGAACATGTCAGCCGACTCAGCCCGGGCGCGAACGCTCGTCCACACCGAGCCGGTCGAGGTCTCGCTGCAGGTGGCGCTGGACGCGCTCGCGGATCCGGTCCGCCGGTCGATCCTCCGCGACCTGGCCGGGCACGACGACTGGACGCGCGCCTGCGGCGCCTTCGACCTGCCCGTGACGAAGGCGACCCGCAGCCACCATTTCGCCGTACTGCGTGCGGCCGGGCTGATCGAGCAGCGCGACGACGGCGCCCGCCGGCTCAACCGCCTCCGCCGGCCCGAGTTCGACCAGGCCTTCCCGGGCCTGCTCGCCGCGACCATCGACCGCGCGGACTGATCCTTACGCGGACCGATCCTTACAAAGCCCGAACATTGCTCCGATCGTCCTCGAACGCCGTTCGGGGAGAGTCGTTCCTGTCAGGTTGACCGAGAACGAGGAGTGAAGAGATGCGCAGGTCTGTGCGCGGCGCGATGGCGTTGGGTACGTCGGCCGTCGTCCTGGTGGGCGGTTTGGTCGGCAGTACGACGATGGCCGCGGCTGATCCGAGTCCGACGCCGACTCCGACGTACAAGCAGGTCACGCTGAGCCCGGAAGAGTCGCAGCAGCTGTGTGCGGTGAAGCTGCCGAAGCTGATCGAGCGCCGGGAGAAGCTCGCGAAGCGGATCAGCGGCGGGGCCGACGTGAAGGGCTCGGTGGCGTGGCTGAAGGCGCGGGCCGAGAAGCAGAAGGCCAAGGGGCACGACAAGATCGCCGCCCAGCTCGAGAAGCGCGCCGAACGCCGCTCCGGCCGGCTCGAGCAGCTCGCCACGATGAAGACCAAACTCGAGACCTTCAAGACCCAGCACTGCCAGGCGGTCAAGTGATGCGCAGGGTGCTGATCGTGCTGGTGGGTACGGCGGCGATCGTCGTCGGATTGTCCGCGTGTGGACAATCCGACGAGCAGCCCAGTGGTCAGGAGACCGGTCAGCCGGCGACGACTCAGGTGGAGTCGCCGGATCAGGAGCTGGCGCAGATCGGGTCTACCCTGGACGCGATCGATGGCGAACTGGCGACCGACGGTTCGCCCTGACCACGCCCGGGAAACAGACCACGCCCACGAAACAGACGACGGCCAGGAGCAGATGATGACCGCAGCCGGTCGCGGCCTGGTCCTGGTCGTGGAGGACGAGGCGGCGATCGCCGAGGTGATCGCGCTGTATCTGCGCCGCGACGGGTTCGGCGTACAGATCGAGTCCGACGGCGAGGCCGGACTGGTCGCCTGGCGACGGCTGCACCCGGTTGCCGTGATCCTCGATATCGGGCTGCCGGGGCGCGACGGCGCGGACATCTGCCGGACGATGCGCGCGGCGGGGGACTGGACTCCGGTCCTGTTCGTCACCGCGCGCGATGACGAGGTCGACCGGCTGCTCGGTCTGGAGCTTGGGGCCGACGATTACATCACCAAGCCCTTCAGTCCGCGTGAGTTGGCCGCGCGAGTGCGGACGGTGCTGCGACGGTCGGGCGGGACGCTGCCGTCTGGTGATGTGTTGTCGGTGGGTTCTGTGCGGGTGGACGTCAGCCGTCGGCGGGCGTGGGCGGGCGACGCCGAGGTGAGTCTGACGTCGACTGAGTTCGATCTGCTGGCGCAGTTGTTCCGGCGGCCGGGGCGGGTGTTCGAGCGGGACGAGTTGCTGAGTTCGGTCTGGGGTTATCAGGCGTCGGCCGGTACGCGGACTGTCGACGTACACATCGCGCAGTTGCGGTCCAAGCTCGGGGCTTCCAGTCCCATCCGCACGGTGCGCGGCGTCGGCTACGCCGCGGACCTCGACTGATGATGGCTCTCGATCGGGTGTCGGGCGAGCCTCGGCGGGGGTCGTTGGCTACGCGGATCGTGCTTGCCTGCGTGGCTGTGGCCGGGATTGCCGTGCTGGTGGCCGGTGTGGTGATGGCGGGCCTGGCTCGGCGGTCAGCTCAGAACGTGTTGCAGGATTCGCTGTCCGCGCAGGCCGATGTCATCGCCAGCCAGGTGGACGAGCGTGGGCTAGGTTCTAGGGCAGTCGGGCTCGGGCGGGTGGCCGAGGTGGTGCGCGGGCAGGGGATCGTGGTGGTGATTCTGTTGCCCCGTCGCGGTATCCAACCGACCGACCAGCGATCCACCCAGGCCGCGACCACAGCCGGTCTGAACGATATCGCGAGTACGCAACGGATCTCGTCCACGGTGAGCGTCGACGGCACCGACTACCTGGTGGAGGCCAGGGGCATCGGCCCAAGCTCGGGGTTCGCCCTGGTCGAGCCGGTCCGAATGGCGTCGGACACCCAGCGAATCCTGATCCGGAACATCCTCTTCGCGCTCGGCGCCGGCCTACTGGTGGCCGCGCTGGCCGGTGCCCTGTTAGGTCGATTGCTCGGGCGCCCATTACGTCGTACGGCGGATGTCGCGGCCGCGATGCGTCAGGGGCGCCGGGACCTGCGTGCACCGGTAGAGGGCCCGGCCGAGGTCGCCGAAGTCGCGCAGGCGGTGAACGAACTCTCGATCGCTCTGCAGCACAGCGAGGAGCGGCAGCGCGAGTTCCTGCTGTCCGTCTCGCATGAACTCCGTACGCCGCTGACGGCCGTACACGGTTTCGCCGAGTCGCTCGCCGACGGTGTCGCGACCGATCCACGACACGCCGGTCAGGTCATCCAGCAGGAATCCCAACGCCTCGAACGCCTTGTCACCGACCTCCTCGACCTGGCCCGAATCGGCGCCGACCAGTTCCACCTCGACCTGGCCCGAGTGGACCTCCGCGAAACCCTCACCGCCTGCGCCGAAGTCTGGCGAGTCCGCTGTGAACGCCAGGGAGTCCACTTCCGCCTGGACCTCCCACCCACTCCGGCAGTCGTCACCACCGACCCCCGCCGAATCCGCCAGGTCCTCGACGGCCTGGCCGAAAACGCCCTCCGAGCAACCCCACCCCACGCAAACCTCACCATGTCGCTGGGCTACGCAGGACCCTCGAACCAGGCAGGTCCACCGAGCCACTCGGGTGCGGGCGCGGTGGTGATCCAGGTGCGTGACGGCGGCCCCGGACTAGCTCCCGAGGACTACGCGGTCGCCTTCGAACGCGGCGTACTCAACCAGAAATACCGCGGCCGCCGCCCAGTCGGCTCCGGCATCGGCCTGGCCCTCGCCCACGGCCTCATCACCCGCCTAGGCGGCACCCTCACCGCCGCCCCCGCCCCCGAAGGCGGCGCCGCCTTCACCATCCATCTCCCCACCTGATCCCGACGGCCGCACAGGCGGTGGATGGACTCAGACGTGCAGGGTGGGGCGGTAGATGAGCTCTTGGGTGTGGCCGTCGAGTGTCCGGCTCTCGAGCAGTTCGAGGTCGAAGTCGGGCGCACCTTGGAAGATCGGATCCGCACCGGTCTGACCGGTGATCACGGGGAACAGCGTCACCTGGACGCGGTCGACCAGCCCGGCGGCCATCAGCGCCCGATTCAACGACAGACTGCCGTGCGAACGCAACGGCACCTCGGACTCCTCCTTGAGCCGAGCGACGACCTCGACAGCGTCACCACTCACGACCGTCCCGTCCGGCCAGTCGAGTGGTCCTTGCAGCGTGCTCGACACCACCGTCGCCGGCAGCTCCCTCATCCGGGTGACCCATGGATCACGCTCCTCGGACTCCGCAGTACTCGCGGCCAGCATCTCCGCGTGCGCACGGTACGTGTTGGCCCCGAACACCATCCGCTGCTCCTCGCAGTACAAGGCGAACCGCCGCTCAAGCAGCTCGGGACCTTGCTTACCCCAGTAACCGCCCCAGTCACCGCTATGCGCGCCGTACCCATCAAGGCTGGAAAACACGTCGAAGGTGTAGATGGCGGTCATGATGCTCTCCTCGAGTCCGCTTGATCAGCCATTCACCCCTGCAACGAACACCCCCACCCCGATCCGACACCTCCCAGCTCACCACAGCGACCCCGGCGCCTCCCTGACCCACTCGACGACCGCGCGCGTACGCCGCGCGCGGGGCGGGGTTACTTGACGAAGATGGTTTTGGTGTCGGCGTCGGAGATCGTGCCGTCGGCGTCGGAGATGAGGTAGGCGTCGATCTGGTACGGGCCGGGGGTGAGTTTGAGTTCGATGAGGAAGGGCGCGAACTTCAAGCCTTCCTTGGTGTTCACGAAGCTCTTCGTCGACTTGCGGGTCTTCAGGTTGGTGACCTGGTAGTTCACGGTGGCCTCGAAGGCGTTGGCTGTGCCTTGGATGGTGACCGGGCTGGCGGTGGTTTGGCCTTCGGCGGGTGAGTCGATCGAGACGAGGGCCTGGACGTCGGCGGCCTGGGCGCGGCTCAGGGGCTCGGTGGTGTCGATCTGGCCGAAGAGCTTGGCGCCGGGGCGGCCGCGCTGCGTGACCTGGACCGGCTCGGAGCTGTTGTGGAGGGCTCCCTGGACGGTGTAGATCAGCTGCTGCGTGGCGACGTCGGCGGTGTCGGCGTCGAGGTCTGTGGCCGGGAGTTCCTTGAAGTCGACGGTCACCACGCCTTCGGACCGGGTGACGGTGTTCACCTCGGCACCGCGCCAGACCGAGTAGTAGTCGGGGTCGCCCGGCTGCTTGCTCGTCATGATCCGGACTGCCTCGACGGCCGGGCGACCGCTGACCTTCGCCCAGGTGCGGTACAGCCGCACGGTGGACCGGGCCTGCGTGCTGGGCTTCGGCCCGACGATGACGCTCTTGGTCCCGGCCCTGTCGCCCAGCCAATAGATCGGTACGAGCGCGCCCTTGACGACCTGCTCCGGTTTGCCGCGCTCGGTGGGTGCTGTGGTCGCCTCGGGCGCGGTGGCCGGCGGGAGGGTAGCAACGGGGGACGGCGTGGGGCTGACACTGGCCGACGAGGGTGCTCTGCTCGCGGTGGTCGTCGTACCGGGGCCGGCTACGGCGTCGCCGTCGTTCGCGGTGTTCTGGTCGCCGTTGAAGACGGTGAACGCGCCGATCGCCGCGGCGGTACCGATCGCGGCCGCGCCGACGGTCATGAGCCAGGGGCGCCGGGCCGCGGGCCGGCGCTGGGCGTGCGCGCGGGCGCGGATCTCCGGCAGAGCGTCGGCCGGCTCGATCCGGTCCGCCTCCTCGGCCAAGGCCCGCCGCATCATCTCGTCGAACGGCTCATTCGAGTGCTCGCTCATATGGTCTGCTCCAGGAGCTGGCGCAGCGACTTGCTCGCGCGCGCGGCGTGGCTCTTCACGGATCCCCGGCTGATGCCCATCGTGTCGGCGATCTCGGCCTCCGACAGGTCACCGTAGTACCGCAGCACCATCACGGTGCGCTGCTTGTCCGGCAGGCTGCGCATCGCTTCGATCACTCGGTCCGTCTCGGCTGTGCGCAGTACTGCCTGCTCGGCGCTCGGTTCGTCCGGCAGGGAGCGTGGAGTGTGCTTGTCGACCACCACCAGGTGGCGCTGGCGGGAGCGGCAGCGGTTGACCACCGCGGTCCGTAGGTACGCGAGTGCCTTGTGGGGGTCGCGCAGCCGGTGCCAGCGGCCGTGCATCGCGACGAACGCGTCCTGCACGATCTCCTCCGCCGTACCGGTGTCACGCAGCAGCAAGGCGCCGAGCCGGACCAGCGACGTGTAGTGCGCCGTGTAGACAGCCGTCAGCGCCTCGTCGGCATCCCACGAGGACTCATGTGTCACGCACTCTTCGTACACCACGGCCGGTTGTGCCACGACACGAAGACGCCAAGACCACCTTCCAGGTTGACAACGGCGGTAGCCCGGTCGAGCGGGAGTCTGGAGGACGAAATAGCGCGGTCACGGTAGGTGGTCGGACGAGATGGCTGGTCCCTCCCAGCCGCCGCGGAGCGGCGTGTCGTTGCCTGAAGGGCGTGTTGGGGGGAATTACAAGTGAGGCTGTCGGGCCGGACGGCTAGCATGGGTGGGTATCCATTCTCGGCATCAGGAGGAAGAGCCTGTCCAGGCCACGCAGTATCGATCCGGAGGCGCGCGCAGACAGCGCCGCCACCAGCGCGCAGGCAAGCCACAAGATCGTCGTGCCGAACAGCATCGACATGGTGGCCCTGCTCGGAGCCCGGGACGAGTTCCTCCGCATCGTCGAGAAGGAGTTCGCCGCCGACATCATGGTCCGCGGCAACGAGATCACGCTGAACGGCGAGCCGGCTGAGCTGGCCCTGGCCGAGCGGCTGATCGACGAGCTGATCGCGGTCGTGCGCACCGGGCACGGTCTGACCGCGGACTCGGTCGAGCGCAGCATCGCGATGATCAAGTCCGCGACGGCCGAGAGCCCGGCCGACGTGCTGACCCAGAACATCCTGTCCAGCCGCGGCCGCACCATCCGGCCGAAGACGCTGAACCAGAAGCGCTACGTCGACGCCATCGACAAGAACACCATCGTGTTCGGCATCGGCCCGGCCGGTACCGGCAAGACCTACCTGGCCGTGGCCAAGGCCGTGCAGGCGTTGCAGGCCAAGGAGGTCAACCGGATCCTGCTGACCCGGCCGGCGGTCGAGGCCGGCGAGCGGCTCGGCTTCCTGCCCGGCACGCTGTCGGAGAAGATCGACCCCTACCTGCGCCCGCTGTACGACGCGCTGCACGACATGCTCGACCCGGAGTCGATCCCGCGGCTGATGACGGCCGGCACGATCGAGATCGCGCCGCTGGCCTACATGCGCGGCCGGACCCTGAACGACGCCTTCATCATCCTGGACGAGGCGCAGAACACCTCGCCCGAGCAGATGAAGATGTTCCTCACCCGGCTCGGCTTCGGCTCCAAGATGGTCGTCACCGGCGATGTCACCCAGGTCGACCTGCCGACCGGCACCAGCTCCGGTCTGCGGGTCGTCCAGGAGATCCTCGACGGCGTCCAGGACCTGACGTTCTGCCGGCTCACCTCGCACGACGTCGTCCGGCACAAGCTGGTCGGCCGCATCGTGTCGGCGTACGAAAACTATGAAGGTAGCGCTGACAACAAGCGATGAACGTCGAGGTCAACAACGAGTCCGGGGTCGAGATCGACGCACACGGACTGATGCGGCTCAGCCGGTTCGTGATGTCGTCACTGCGGCTGCACCCGGAGTGTGAGCTGTCGATCAAGCTGGTCGACGAGGACACCATGGCCAGGTATCACGTCGAGTTCCTGGACCTGCCCGGTCCGACCGACGTGATGTCGTGGCCGATGGACGAGCTGCGGCCCGGCGCCGAGGACGATGCCGAGCCGCCGCTCGGGCATCTCGGCGACATCGCGCTCTGCCCGACCGTCGCGGCCGCGCAGGGCGCGAAGGCCGGGCACGGCACGTGGGCCGAGCTGGAGCTGCTGACAGTGCACGGCATCCTGCACCTGCTCGGCTACGACCATGCCGAACCCGCTGAGAAGGCGGAGATGTGGGATGTCCAGGGCCGCCTTCTGGAAGCATGGCGGGCTCCTGGAAACCGGTTGGAAGGGTGACGTTGCGGTGACCTCCCACGACCTCGTTCTGCTGGTTGTGGCTGCGGTGCTCGTTCTGCTCGCCGGCCTCTTCGCCGGCGCCGAGGCGGCACTGTCGTCGTACTCCAAGGTGCGCGCCAACGAGCAGGTCGAGCTGGGCAACCTGCGCGCGGTCCGGCTGCGCGACCTGCTCTCCGACGCCCCGCGCTACCTGAACTCCCTGCTGCTCCTCCGGCTGAGCTGCGAGATCACTGCCATCGTCCTGGTCACCCAGGCGCTGTCCGGCGTCTTCGAGGTCACCTGGGAACACATCCTGATCACCGCCGTGGTGATGATCCTGGTCTCGTACGTGATCATCGGTGTCGCGCCGCGGACGCTCGGCCGGCAGCACTCGGACCGGTTCGCGATCATCTCGGCCGGTCCGGTGATGGCGCTGACCCGGGTGCTCGGCCCGCTGCCGAAGGTGCTGATCATGATCGGCAACGCGCTCACGCCCGGCAAGGGGTTCGCCGAGGGCCCGTTCGCGACCGAGGCCGAGCTGCGCGCGCTGGTCGACTACGCCGAGAAGTCCGCGGTGATCGAGTCCGGCGAGCGGCAGATGATCCACTCGGTGTTCGAGCTCGGCGACACGATCGTGCGCGAGGTGATGGTGCCGCGGACCGACATGGTCTACATCGAGCGGCACAAGAAGCTCCGCCAGCTCACCTCGCTGGCGCTGCGCTCGGGGTACTCGCGGATCCCGGTGATCGGCGAGTCACTCGACGACATCCTCGGCGTCGTCTACCTCAAGGACGTGATGCGCCGCGTCTACGACAATGCCCAGGCCGAGTCGACCGAGCGGGTCGAGTCGGTCATGCGGCCGTGCATGTACGTGCCGGACTCCAAGCCGGTCGACGAGCTGCTGCGCGAGATGCAGGCGGCCCGGATGCACCTGGCGATCGTCGTCGACGAGTACGGCGGTACGGCGGGACTGGTCGCGATCGAGGACATCCTCGAGGAGATCGTCGGCGAGATCACCGACGAGTACGACGAGGACCCGGACTCGGTGCAGCAGCTGTCCGACGGCGCGTACCGGGTGTCCAGCCGGCTCCCGATCGACGAGCTCGGCGAACTGTTCGGCGTACCGCTGGACGATGACGACGTCGACACGGTCGGCGGTCTGATGGCCAAGCTGCTCGGCAAGGTGCCGATCCCCGGCGCCGAGGTGGAGATCGCGGGCCTGTCGCTGACGGCGGAGCGGCCGTCCGGCCGCCGCAACCAGGTCGGTACTGTGCTGGTACGGCGCGAGGAGACCGCCCCCTCGCCGCAGGACCAGAACCACCAGCACGCCTGAGCTTTCCCCTTTTGATCTCTTAGGAGTACTTCTTGTCAGACCTCTCGGCCGAGGACGCCAAACTCGTCACGCTCGCCCGCGCCGCCCGCGCTCGTACTCGCGCTGCCGAAGGAGCCGCCGTCCGCGACTCCGACGGACGGACGTACGCCGCCTGCACGGTGGCGCTCGACACCGTCGAGCTGACCGCGCTGCAGCTGGCGGTCGCGATGGCGCTGGCGTCCGGCGTGAAGGGCCTGGAGGCCGCCGCGGTCGTCAGCGAGGCTGACTCCGTCGACGTCGACGTCGTCCGCCACTTCGCCGGCGCCGCCATCCCCGTAGTACTTGCCCAAGGCACCGGAGAGGTCCGCGATGTCGTCCACACCTGAGCCGTTCAAGTCCGGGTTCGCCTGCTTCGTCGGACGGCCCAACGCCGGGAAGTCCACGCTCACCAACGCGTTGGTGGGCAAGAAGATCGTCATCACCTCGTCGAAGCCGCAGACCACCCGGCACGCGGTCCGGGGGATCGTGCACCGGCCGGACGCGCAGCTCGTCCTGGTCGACACGCCCGGTCTGCACAAGCCTCGGACGCTGCTCGGCGAACGGCTCAACGACCTGGTGCGGACGACCTGGGCCGAGGTCGACGTGATCGCGGTCTGCCTGCCGGCCAGCGACAAGATCGGGCCGGGCGACCGGTTCCTGGTCAGCGAGGCGGCCAAGGTCGCGAAGACGCCGAAGATCGCGCTGGCGACCAAGGCGGACCTGGTCGAGCCGGACCGGATGGTCGAGCACCTGGCCGAGATCGCCGCGCTGGGGGAGTCGGTCGGGATCGAGTGGGCCTCGATCGTCCCGGTGTCGGCGACGTCGGGCTTCCAGATCGACGTGGTCGCCGACGAACTGGTCAAGCTGATGCCGGAGGGCTTCCCGCTCTACCCGGACGGCGACATCACCGACGAGCCGGAGGAGACGCTGGTCGCGGAGCTGATCCGCGAGGCGGCGCTCGAGGGCGTCCGGGACGAACTGCCGCACTCGATCGCGGTCACCATCGACGAGATGGGCCTGCGCGAGGACCGTCCCGAGGACAAGCCGCTGCTGGACGTGTACGCGAACATCTTCCTCGAGCGGGACAGCCAGAAGGGCATCGTGATCGGGCACAAGGGTGCCCGGCTGCGCGAGGTCGGCGCGGCCGCCCGCCGCCAGATCGAGGCGCTGCTGGGTACGCCGGTCTACCTCGACCTGCACGTGAAGATCGCCAAAAACTGGCAGACAGACGCCAAGCACCTCCGCAAACTGGGGTTCTGACCATCCGACCTTGGGAGACCACCCGGTGCTCACCAACCCCGTGTACGCCGCTCTCACCGGCCCGCACGCAACCTTCGCCGAAACCCGCGGCAACGCCCGCCGCTACCCGGCCGCGGTCGCGCCGTTCCTCGGCCTACCCGACAACCCAACCAACCACGACTGGGCAGACGCGGCCGACCTGGTCGGCCCTGGTACGACGGCAGCCCTCATGCGCCCCGACCTGCCGCTTCCCGAGAGCTTCAAACTCGACCGCCAGTTCGACCTGGTGCAGTTCGTCGCACCCGAGTCGCTGGCCGCCGAGGACCCCGAGACGGTAGTCCTCGGCCCGGACGACGTACCCGACATGCTGGCCCTCGTCGCCCTGACCGACCCAGGGCCGTTCCGCTCCCGCACCATCGAGCTCGGCACCTACCTCGGCATCCGCCGCGAAGGCGAGCTGATCGCGATGGCCGGCACCCGCTTCAACCTCCCCGGCTACACCGAGATCAGCGCCGTCTGCACCCACCCGTCGTACCAGGGCCAGGGCCTAGCCACCCGCCTCATCCGCGCGGTCGCCGCCCAGATCACCACAACTGGCCGCACCCCGTTCCTCCACACCGGCGGCACCAACACCCCCGCCATCCGCCTCTACAAAGCCCTGGGCTTCGACCTCTCCAACCAAATGAAGGTCACCCTCGTCGAGGTGGTGTAGACCTACCCACGCGTGGGACGAACTACCTACAGCGGTTTTTGGTAGGCGATTGCTCGGGCGACTATGTGGTAGTTGAGTTGTTCGTTGATGCCGATCATGTGGGTGTTGGACTCGGCGTTCCAGGTGTCGAGTTGGGTGATCGCCGGTTCCTCGTCGCGCAGCCACAGCAACATGTCGGTCTTGACCAGTGCGCCGAGGCGGTGGCCGCGATGCTGACGATCCACCGCGGTGTCGTGCTGGTCGGCGAGATGCGGTCGTTCGCGCTCGACCGCGACGACCGAGTGGCCGGCCAGCTCGCCGGTGGAGCGCTCGCGGGCGATCACCCGGTAGACGGTCTGGTCGCCGGCCTCCTGGGCGGCCTCGTACGCGCGGATCCGCTCCGGGCTGAACACGTCGTCCTCGATCTCCAGATCGTCCTTGGGTGCATCGTTGATCGACGCGGTCAGGGCGACCAGGCCGTCGAGCAACTCGTCGGCGACCGGCCCTCGCACCCGCAGCAGCTCGTACGCCGTCGATGCCTGAACCGCCTCGTCGTACAGCCGCTGGACGAGCGCCCAGTCGAGCCCGGCGATGTCCTGCCGCCGGTTGACCTCGACCGCCTTCTGCTCGAACCCGTGCCGTAGCGCGAACGCGTTCGCCTTCGGCAGGTCCCAGTTGTCCGTGCCGACGGAGGTCCGCCCGAGCTCGCGCGCCAGCCGCTCGCCGTACGCGAGCAGTTCGGTGCCGATCCCGCGCCCCCGGTGGTCGGGATGCACCTGCAGGTCGACCCATGAGAGATGGGTGTTGTCGTACGTCGGGGCGTGCAGGCCGAGCAGTCCGACGGCCACGCCGTCCTCGTCCCGGGCCAGATAGGCCTGGCCCGGGTCGCCGTCCCAGCCATGCTTCAACTTGGCCGCGTAGCCGCGAGGCGTCGGTACGTTCGCGTCCGGGCAGTCCAGCTTGGTCGCGGCACTGATCAGCGCTACGGCGTCCGCGCACCCGACCTCGTCGTCGGGTGACAGTCTCTTGATCTCCACGCCCACAGCGTCCAACAGATGGACACTTACCGCGACCAATTTATCGGCGGTGGAGAAGTTCCTCGCTGACGGTCCACAACCGGCGGGCCGCGTCGGCGTCGATCGCATACGGCCTGACACCGTGCGTACCCTCGGACAACTCCAGCTCGCCGAGCTCCGCCTCGTCACTGCGGATCGGGGCGATGTCGGTGTTCTCGCAGTACACGCCGCCGAGTCCGTCGAGCCGCGGGCTGGTCGCACACCAGACGCTGGTCGACGCGCCCTGCTCGACCGTCTTCAGCCCTCGCGACGGGTCGATCACCGGCTCGCCATCCGCGTCCAGGACGCCGATCGAGCGAAGCGTCTCGGGGTTGGTATACCGCGCCAGGTTGGTGACGATCGTGCCTGGGTGCAGCGAGAACGCGCGTACGCCGTTGTCCTGCTCGCGCTCGTCGAGTGCGACCGCGAACAGGATGTTCGCCGTCTTCGACTGCCCGTACGCCGCCAGCGGCTGGTACTCGCGATGCGCGAAATGCAGGTCGTCGAAGTGCACGTCGGAGTACCGGTGCCCGCGCGACGAGACGGAGACGACGCGAGCGCCCTGGGCCTGTCGCAGTGCCGGCAGCAGCCGGGTGGTGAGCTGGAAGTGTCCGAGGTGGTTGGTCGCGAACTGCGATTCGTAGCCGCGGGCATCCAGCGTGAACGGGTTCGCCATGATTCCGGCGCTGTTCACCAGGATGTGCAGCGGCTTGCCGTCGGCGAGGAAGCTGTCCGCGAAGGTGTCGATGGAGTCCTGGTCGAGCAGGTCCATCGGGGCGACCCGGACGCCGTCCAGTGCGGCCACGGCCTTGCCGGCGCGGTCTACGTCACGGGCCGGGACGATCACCTCGGCTCCGGCCAGCCGCAGCACCCGGACGGTCTCGAGTCCGAGGCCGGAATAGCCTCCGGTGACGATCGCGGTCCGGCCGGTCAGGTCAAGGCCCCGGACAACGTCCGCGGCCGTGGAGGCCGCGCCGAAGCCGGAGTCGATGGGTTCTTGGAGAGTGGTCATGGCATCAGCCTAGGAACGCGGATCCGGACGCAGAATATTTGTGAGTCCGGATTTCTTGCGCGATAGTACGGATATGGCCGCTGATCCGTTGTCCGATGTCCTGGAGCTGATCGACGCGCGCTGCTTGGTGTCGGGTGGGTTCGTCGCCGGCGGCCAGTGGTCGCTGCGCTTCCCGAAGCCGAACCGGCTGAAGCTCATCGCGATCGTGGAGGGCGAGTGCTGGCTGGTCCTGGACGAGCACCCGCCGGTCCGGCTGACGCCTGGTGAACTGGCGGTCTTCGACGGTACGCGCGGATTCGTGCTGACCAGCGACCTCGAGCTCGAGCCAGTCGACGCGACCGAGCTGTTCCCGGCGGACCGGGCGCCGATGGTGCAGATCGGCAGCGGTCGCGAGGTGGTCAACCTCGGCGGCCACATCGACCTGAACGAGGTCGGCCGGGAGTTGCTGCTGGACGCGCTGCCGCCGCTGCTGCACGTCCGTGCGGACAGCGAAGAGGCCGTCGTACTGCGCTGGCTGCTGGACCGGCTCGCGCACGAGGTGGCCGACGGCCGCGTCGGTTCAGAGCTTGCCTCCGGCAACCTTGTCGAGCTCGTCTTCGTCCAGGTGCTGCGGACCTATCTGACCGAGGCGCAGACGTTGCCGGCCGGCTGGCTGCGGGCGCTCGGCGACGACCGCATCGCGCCCGCGGTCCGCTCGATGCACGCGGATCCCGGCCGGGCCTGGCAGCTCGACGACCTGGCCCGGACCGCGTCGATGTCGCGGACCACCTTCGCCGAACGTTTCAAGGCGGTCGCCGGCGAGCCGCCGCTGACCTACCTGCTCAACTGGCGGATGCGGCTCGCCCAGCGGGCGCTGCGCGAGAGCGATGAACCGCTCTCGGCGCTGGCGCACTCGCTCGGCTACACGTCGGACAGCGCCTTCAGTACCGCGTTCAAGCGGGTCAACGGGGTGGCGCCCAAGCGCTACCGCGACGCCGCCCGGGCGGGCGTCCTCGTTCAGTCAGGTGCTGGCATGCCGTAGGCGTGGTCGACGGTCATCGAGAACATCAGTCGCTTGTCGCGGACCATCACCGCGCGGTACTCGTCCCAGTCCGGGTGCTCGCCGGAGGCGGTCCGGTAGTAGTCCACGAGATCCTCGACGACCTCGTCGTACGGGTCCGCGGCGACCGGAGTGAGTTCGGCTTTGCCTTCCAGGACGATGTACGAGCGGCCGCGCGGTCCGCCGACGTACAGGCTGGCGCGCGGGTCGCGGCGGAGGTTCTTCGTCTTGGCGCGATCGTCGGTGAGGGAGACGCGGATCCGGGTGCCGTCGTAGACATAGGTGACGTTCGACAGCTGCGGCCGGCCGTCCCGCTTGATCGTGACGAGGACACCGAGCCCGTGGCTGCCGATCCGGTCGGCGAGGGAATCAGTCATGACTGAAGCTTAAAATTTCAAGCGCCCTTGAACACAAGTCAGGAGCACGCCGGCGATGATGGTGACGAGGCCGGCGAGGCGAGCAAGGCTGAGTCGCTCGTGCAGGACGACCGCACCGAGCAGCGCGCCGAGCACGACGTTCAGCGTCCGGCCGCGCTGCACGCCGCAACGGTCAGCCCGAGCGCAACCCCGCGGCCCAAGGCTCGGGAGCGCGGCCGATCCATCATCAGTACGCCGCCGAGCACCAAGACCGCCCCGGCGACAACGCGAGGCCTGGAGCCGCCGTCAGGAGCCCCAGAGCGATCACGTAGACAGTGTCTACACGACCGACTTAGACGTTGTCTACCAAGCGCTGCCGGTCGGCGCTGTCACCCTCTGTGTCTCGGCCGTCGAGACCCCCGGTTCGACGGGCGAGGTGGGTTGTGCATAAACTCGCTGGCATCATGCGGCACCAGCTTCTCCTCCTTCGCTGCCGCGGCGAGGCCTGACAAGGCCGGTTCCCTCGCCGCGGAGTTTCGTCGTACGCCGGTCGTCCTCACGACCCCCAGCGACAGCAGCACATCCTCCGAGGAGAACCCCCGTGGCACCCAAGAACCAGCCCAAGCCTGTCCAGCAGCCGACCAGCCTGCCGATCCAGCGCTACCGCGCGTTCCCGCCGATCGACCTGCCGGACCGCACCTGGCCGGCGAAGTCCGTCGACCGCACCCCGCGCTGGCTGTCCACCGACCTCCGCGACGGCAACCAGGCCCTGGTCGAACCGATGTCGCCGGCCCGCAAGCGGCGGATGTTCGACCTGCTGGTGAAGATGGGCTACAAGGAGATCGAGGTCGGCTTCCCGAGCGCCAGCCAGTACGACTTCGACTTCGTCCGCAGCCTGATCGAGGACGACGTCATCCCCGACGACGTGACGATCTCGGTGCTGACGCAGGCCCGTGAGGAGCTGATCGAGCGGACCGTGCAGTCGCTGCAGGGCTCCCCGAAGGCGACCATCCACCTGTACAACGCGACCGCGCCGCTGTTCCGCCGGGTCGTCTTCAACGTGGACAAGGCCGAGTGCCGCACCATCGCCGTAAGGGGCACGGAGACGGTGATGAAGTACGCCGACGAGATCCTGGGCGACTGCGAGTTCGGCTACCAGTACAGCCCGGAGATCTTCACGGGCACCGAGCTGGAGTTCGCTCTGGAGGTGTGTGAGGCGGTCTCGGACGTCTGGCAGCCCGCCGAGGGCCGGGAGATCATCCTGAACCTGCCCGCGACCGTCGAGATGTCCACCCCGAACGTGTACGCCGACCAGATCGAGTGGTTCGGCCGCAACCTGACCCGGCGTGAGCACAGCACGATCAGCCTGCACCCGCACAATGACCGCGGTACGGCGGTGGCCGCGACCGAGCTGGCCCTGATGGCCGGTGCGGACCGGGTCGAGGGCTGCCTGTTCGGACACGGTGAGCGGACCGGCAACGTCGACCTGGTCACGCTGGGGATGAACCTGTTCAGCCAGGGTATCGACCCGCAGATCGACTTCGCCGACATCGACGAGATTCGCCGTACGGTCGAGTACTGCACCCAGATGCGTGTCCCCGAGCGGCAGCCGTACGCCGGTGACCTGGTCTACACCGCGTTCTCCGGATCGCACCAGGACGCCATCAAGAAGGGCCTGGAGGCGCTGGACAAGCAGGCCGCGGCCGAGGGCAAGCCGGTCTCCGAGATCGCCTGGGAGGCGCCGTACCTGCCGATCGACCCGAAGGACGTCGGCCGGTCGTACGAGGCGGTCATCCGGGTGAACTCGCAGTCCGGCAAGGGCGGCGTCGCGTACATCATGAAGTCCGAGCACCGGCTCGACCTGCCGCGCCGGCTGCAGATCGAGTTCAGTCGCGTGATCCAGCAGCACACCGACGCCGAGGGTGGCGAGGTCGGCCCGCAGCAGATGTGGGACATCTTCGCGGCAGAGTACCTGGCGCCGGGCAAGTTGTCGCTGCTGACCGTCAACTCGACCTCGGGTGAGGGCCAGGGCGACCAGCTCCGCGTCCAGGTGTACTCGCACGGTGTGCCGCACGAACTGGTTGGCGAGGGCAACGGTCCGGTCTCCGCGTTCGTCGACGCCATCAAGCCGCTCAAGTACGACGTCCGCGTGCTGGACTACCACGAGCACGCGCTGTCCGCCGGCGGCGACGCCCTCGCGGCGGCGTACGTCGAGTGCGAGGTCGGCGACGAGGTCTTCTGGGGTGTCGGCCGGGACGCCAACATTCTCACCGCCTCACTCAAAGCGGTCGTGTCCGCAATCAACCGCGCCACTCGCTGAGCCGTCAGATATCGCCCGTCTCCCCGTGTCGGAGGCGGGCGATATCAACACGCCCCGATACCGTTGCGTCACAGTTCGCAACGTTGTCTCAACGTTGCCTCAAGACGTTGACTCGATGACCGAGGTTGCGCACACTGTCGTCACTATGCGCAGATCCTTGCAAGACAGCATTACTAAATCCGCTGTCTGAGGGTCTGCGCCACCGACTTTCCCTGGTAGTCGCGTGGAGGTGAGCAGTGAGCGGTGCGGTCGAGACAACCGCGTCAGAACTGATCGAAGGTCCGGCCGAAGAGCCGAGACCGACGGCGGTGCGACGTTTCTACAATGCCTGGCTGGTCCGAAGAGTGGCCAAGGCGATCTTGACCATCTACATCGTCGCGACGCTGACGTTCTTCCTGGTCCGGCTGCTGCCGGGTAACCCGGTCGACACGTTCATCTCGACCCAGATCGCGCAGACCGGCGTCTCGTACGCCGACGCGGCGGCGCAGGCGCGCAGCTTGTTCTCGCTCGATCCGGACCAGCCGTTGATCCAGCAGTACGCCACGTACATGGTCAACATGCTGCACGGTGACTTCGGGAACTCGCTGCTGTCACCCGGTACCACCGTGGCCGAGGTGATCAGGACCTATCTGCCCTGGACACTGTTCTCCGTGGGCATCGCCACGGTCATCGCCTTCGTCGTCGGCATCCTGGCCGGCATGGTGATGGCCTACCGCCGGGAGAGCTGGATCGACCACGTGCTCACCTCGCTCGGGGCGCTGCTGCACGCGATCCCGAACTACATCCTCGCGATCCTGATCGTGGTCTTCCTCGGCGTGAAACTGCAGTGGTTCAACCTGACCCTGGCCCGCGGCTCGTACTCGCCGGGTGTCGAGCCCGGCTTCACCCTGAGTTTCCTCAGCGACGCGCTGTACCACGCGACGCTGCCGATCCTCGCCTACACCCTGACCACGGTCGGGTCCTGGGCACTGGTGATGAAGTCCTCCACCGTGGAGACACTGGGCGAGGACTACGTGACCGTCGCCCGGGCCCGCGGCCTGTCGTCGGCGCGGATCCGCACCGGATACGTGGGACGCAACGCCGTCCTGCCGATGTTCAGCGCGCTCGCCGTGTCGCTCGGCTTCGTCGTCGGCGGGTCGATCTTCGTGGAGCGGATCTTCGGCTACCAGGGCATCGGCTTCAGCCTCTACAACGCGCTCTCGGGCCGCGACTACCCGGTCCTGCAGGGAATCTTCCTGGTCCTCACGATCTCCGTGGTGGCGGCCAACCTCGTCGCCGACATCTTCTACAGCCGGCTGGATCCGCGGATCCGGCTCGGCGCCAAGGCGAAGGGGTGACGAGATGTCCGACATGACAGATGTAGCGATCCCCGGCCCCAGCGAGGTCATCGGCACGACCAGCGTCGGCCGGATGTCCGGCATCCTCCGCGGGCTGCGCCGGAGCCCGGCCGGCTTCATCGGCTTCATCATCGTCGCGCTGCTGGTGCTGATCACCGCGATCGGGCCGATCTTCACCCCGGACCTGGTTCCGGACGTGAAGTCGATCATGCTGCCCGCCGGATCGCCCGGGCACCTGCTCGGCACCGACAACGAGGGCAAGGACGTCCTGATCCAGATCATCGACGGCGGGGCGTCCGTCATCTTCATCGGATTCCTCGCCGCCGCGATCTCGACGGTCATCGCGATCGTCCTCGGCTCGCTGGCCGCCTACCTCGGTGGCTGGGTCGACTCGGTCGTGGTCAGCGCCGCCGATGTCGCGCTCACCATCCCGACGATCGTGCTGCTCGCGGTGCTCGGCGCGCTGTTCAAGCTCGATTCGCCGATCCTGCTCGCCTTCCTGGTCGGCGGCCTGGCCTGGCCGGTGCTGACCCGGGCGATCCGGTCCCTGGTGCTCTCGCTGAAGGAACGTGAGTTCGTCGAGGCGGCCCGGCTGCTCGACCTCGGCACGGTCCGGGTGATCTTCGTCGAGATCCTGCCGAACATGGCCAGCTTCATCCTGATGAACTTCATGATCGCCGTCAGCAACGCGATCTACGCGCTGGTCGGCCTCTACCTGCTGGGTCTGGCGCCGTTGACCGGATCGAACTGGGGCATCATGCTCAACCGCGCCTGGATCGCCGGCGCCATCTTCAACGAGGACAGCCTGGCGTTCATCCTGAGCCCGATCGCGGCGATCGTTCTCCTGCTCCTCGGATTGGTGATGATGACGAGATCGCTCGAAGAAATCCTCAACCCGCGTCTCCGGGACCGGTGAGCATGGTGACGGCGACAACTTCAGGTGCGGCGCGCGCGGTGCGCGGCGGCCAGGGCAAGCCACTGCTGTCCATCCGCGACTTCAAGGTCGAGTACCGGACCGGCGCCGGCGCCACGGTGCAGGCCGTCCGCGGCGTGGACCTCGATCTGTACCCCGGCGAGAGCCTCGCGCTGGTGGGCGAGAGTGGCTGCGGCAAAACGACCTTCGGGCTCGGCCTGCTGCGGCTCCTGCCGCGGCTCGGCCACGCCAGCGGCAAGGTGACGTTCAACCGCGGCGACGGTGCCGAGATCGACATCCTCGGCCTCAATGGCAGGGACCTGCGGGAGTTCCGCTGGCGGGACGCGGCGATGGTCTTCCAAGGCGCGATGAACGCCTTCAACCCGTTGCTGAAGATCCGCGGCCACATGTACGACACGATGCGGGCCCACTCCAAGGTCACCAGGCAGGAGGTCGAGGACCGCGCCGGGGAGCTGCTCCGACTGGTCCGGCTGGAGCCGGCGCGGGTGATGGACAGCTACCCGCACGAACTGTCCGGCGGCATGCGGCAGCGGGTGCTGATCGCGATGAGCCTGCTGCTCGACCCGGAGGTCCTGATCCTGGACGAGCCGACCACGGCCCTGGACATCCTCACCCAGCGCTCGATCGTCGACGTGCTGCACGAGATCCGTGAGCGGCTCGGCTTCTCGATGATCTTCATTTCCCACGACCTGTCGCTGGCCGCGGAGCTGGCCGACCGGGTCGCCACCATGTACGCCGGTCGCCTCGTCGAGACCGGTGGTGTCCGGGACCTGTTCTACCGGCCGCGGCATCCGTACACGCTCGCCCTGATCAACGCCGTACCACCGATCGTCGGCGACCTGCCGGACCTCGAGTCGATCCCGGGCGGTCCGCCGAGTCTGGCCGCGTTGCCGAAGGGCTGCACGTTCCACCCGCGCTGCAAGTTCGCCACCGACGAGTGCAAAGCGGAGGATCCCCCGCTCATCCCGGTGACCGACCAGCCCGGCGACGCCCACGAAGTCGCCTGCATCCATTCCAAAGACGTGCACCTCGAACGCCGGGTGCGCGACGACGACCTTGGGACGGCCTCATGACTGTGCTTTTGGCCGGGCCTTCGGCGCCGGCAGGGTCATCGGGCTTCACCTCCCGGCCTTCCCTCGTCGCTCCAGTCGCTTCGCTCCCTACGCTCCTCAGTCCAGGCCGGGAGGCCCGATGACCACGACAGAGACGGTTCCGGCGGGGACGGCCGAGGGGCGTAAGCCGCTGATGACGCTTGTGGGGGTCAGCCAGGTGTTCGACACCAAGGCCGGTCCGATCCGGGCCGTCAACGATGTCGACCTGTCGGTCAATTCCGGCGAGGTGCTCTGCCTGGTCGGCGAGAGCGGCTCGGGCAAGACCACGGCCGCGCGGATGGCGGCCGGTCTGACCCGGCCGACCGACGGCAAGGTGGCCTTCGAGGGCACCGACATCTGGTCGTTGAAGCGGCAGGAGTTCGGCGCCTTCCGGCGCAGCGTCCAGTACGTCCACCAGGATCCGTACGCCTCGCTGAACCCGACCCGGACCATTCAGCAGACGCTGACCGCGCCGCTGCTCAAGCACGGGGTGGTCAAAGGCACGAAGGCCGCGGTCGCGCGAGCGGCCGAGCTGCTGACGAAGGTCGACCTGACACCACCGGAGAACTACCTGCAGAAGTACCCGCACCAGTTGTCCGGCGGCCAGCGGCAGCGGGCGTCGGTCGCCCGGGCGCTGACGCTGGACCCGAAGCTGATCATCGCCGACGAGTCGACCTCGATGCTCGACGTGTCGATCCGGATCAGCGTCCTGGCGATGCTCGGACGGCTGCGCGACGACCTCGGCGTCGGGTTCCTGTTCATCACCCACGACCTGGCGATCGCGAAGTACTTCGGCTGGAACGGGAAGACCGCGGTGATGTACCTCGGCCGGATCGTCGAGTTCGGGCCGACCCAGCAGATCATCAACGCGCCCACGCATCCCTACACCCGGGCGCTGATCGAGGCGATCCCGGAGCCCGATCCCGACCTGACCAAGACCAAGGGCGCCGGATCGCTGCGCAGCCTGGAGATCCCGAGTCTGGCGCACCTGCCACCCGGGTGTGCGTTCCATCCGCGCTGCGGCCGGTTCGAGGGCGGCCTGTGTGACGGCGAGGTGCCCGGTCTGCTCGAAGTACGTCCTGGTCAGGCGGCCGCGTGCCACGTGGTGGCCCGCGACGGCGCCGACCAGGTCCGGCTGGATGAGCCGGCCGGCTGATGCCACCCGAGATGGGCCGAGTGGCTCTCGGTTGGGCGGCGTTCCTGATCCTGGCCAGCGGGGTTCTGCTCCTCATGCTGACACCGGGGACGCCGGAGTTCGTGATCACCCTGTTCACCTTGTGTTTGGGCCTGCTCTTGGCCCTGATCGTCGTCGCCGGGGTCGTCCTGACCAGGCGCCGGGGCAAACGCGAGGACGGTTAGTAACAACCAGTGGTAGTAGTGCCTGACCACGCGGGCGTGCGGTCAGTTCAGGAAAGGACGAAGGATGAGTCCCACCGGCACCAACGAATCCGGCGCGAGCGACCGGACCAACGCGGTCTCTCGCCGGCACGTGCTCCAGCTGTTCGGCATCGCCGGCGTCGGCATCGCCGGCATCGGGTCGCTGGAGGCGTGTTCGCCGAGCTCTCCGACCGCGGAGAGCAGTAAGTCGGGCGGCAACAAGGAGTTCCACGGCGCGTACCCGTACCAGTTGCCACCCAAGGGTCACTTCAACCTCGCCGCCGGTGTCACCGACGGCATCCAGCAGCAGAGCCCGTACCTCGACCTGATCTACCCGAGCGGCGGTCTGTACTACTGGGCGGACAAGAAGTGGGAATACATGATGGCCGAATCCAGTGCGCTGGACGAGGCGGCCAACACCTACACGATGAAGCTCCGGTCCGGCCTGACCTGGAGCGACGGCTCACCGGTGACCAGCAAGGACGTCGTGTCGACGTTCAACCTGCACTGGCTGATGCGCCAGCAGTCGTGGACGTTCCTGTCCGACGTGAAGGCCCAGGACGACACCACTGTCCTGTTCACCATCGGCACGCCGTCGACGGTGCTCGAGCGCTACATCCTCCGGGCGCCGATCCTGCCGGACTCGGTCTACGGTGAGTGGGCCACCAAGGCCGAGACGATGCGCAAGGCCAAGACCAGCCTGGACAGCGCCGAAGGCAAGGCGCTGAACGGTGACTTCCAGAAGTTCCGCCCGGAGAACCCGGTCGTGTCTGGTCCGTTCAACTACGACGCGAAGACCATGACCAACTCCCAGATGAGCCTGGTCAAGAACGACAAGGGCCTGTTCGCCGACAAGATCGGCTTCAGCAAGGTCCTGCTGTACAACGGTGAGACCTCAGACATCACCCCGACGGTGATGAACAAGGACGTCGACTACGCCACCCACGGCTTCGCGGTGGCCAGCGAGAAGACGTTCCTGAACACCGGCTTCCGGATCCTCCGTCCGCCGGTGTACTCGGGTCCGGCCCTGGTGTACAACTTCACCACCCACCCGGAGTTCTCCGACGTCCGGGTGCGGCAGGCGATCGCCTACATCATCGACCGCAACGAGAACGGCACCGTCGCGCTCGGCGACTCCGGCAAGGCCTGTAAGTTCATGGCCGGTTTCTCCGACATCGCCGTACCGGACTGGATCTCCGACGCCGACCAGAAGAAGCTGCAGGCCTACGAGAAGGACGAGGCCAAGGCGACTCAGTTGCTGCAGGCGGCGGGCTGGAAGAACTCCGGCGGGAAGTGGACGTTGCCGAACGGCAAGCCGGCGGCGTACGACCTCAAGTTCCCGACCGAGTTCGCCGACTGGAACCCGGCCGCCACCAACGCGGCCGACCAGCTGAACAAGTTCGGGTTCAACATCACCAAGCGCGGCATCACCTTCACCCAGCTGAGCCCGGACGTCCTGGCCGGCAAGTTCGACATGGCGATCCAGAGCTGGGGCGCGTCGTCGCACCCGCACCCGTACTTCTCGTTCGTCCAGAACCTCTACACGTTCAACTACGTGACGGCGGCGAACTCCGGCGGCAAGGGAATGAACTTCCCGCTCAAGCAGACGACATCCGCGGGTCCGATCGACCTGCAGGCCGTCGTCGACAAGTCCGCCCAGGGCCTGAACCTCGACGAGCAGAAGAAGAACGTCACCGCCGCGGCGCTGGCCTTCAACGAGCTGCTCCCGATCATGCCGCTCTGGGAGCGCTACGGTAACAACCCGGCGCTCGAGGGCACCCGGGTGGCCAAGTTCCCGGCCGACGACGACCCGATCCTGAAGAACGCTCCGTACGCGGACAACTTCGTGATCATGTACATGTACCAGGGCAAGGTCGCGCCGGTCTGAGTTATTGACTGGCGGTCTGACCCGTTTGTTTGGTTGGGTCGGCCGGGTGATCAGCGTTCGCGAGATCGACCCGGCCGACCTGGCCCTGTTCGACGAGTGGTACGACGCCCTCCGGGCCGGTGCGGTCGCGGGGCGCGAGGCCGCCCTCGTGGTCGGCCGGGAGGCCCTGGGGTATTCACTGCGTCATCCGGGGCCGTTGAAGCAACGGCTCGCGATCGGCGCGTTCGAGGACGATCGCGTGCTCGGCACGATGCTGTTCGAGTACCGGCTGACCGACAACCTGGACACGGTCGAGGTCGAGATCGACGTACCTCCGCAGCATCGGCGGCGGGGGATCGGTACGGCGCTGTGGCAGTGGGCCGTGACCCGGGCGGCGCAGCTCGGGCGGACGATCTTCCAGACCGAGCTCGGGGTCCCGTCGGATCCGTGGCCGGGTGCCGCCTTCGCGGAGCGCCTGGGTTTCACCGTCGAGCATGTCGAGGAGCATCTCGTCGTACCGCTGCCGTACGACGAGTTCCGGCTGTCCGAGTTGCAGGAGTCCGCGGCTTCACCCGACGGCTACGTGCTCACGTCGTGGGCGGGGGTGTGCCCGCCGGAACATCAGCAGGCGTACGCCGACCTGCACACGGCGATGGATCACGACGTACCGACGGGCGGCATGACGCGGGAGGTCGTGCCGTGGACCGTCGAGAAGCTGCAGGCGAGCGAGCAGCGGATCGACCGGAACTACCTGGCTCTCGTGACGATGGTGCACACGCTGTCGGGAGAGCCGGCCGGGTACACGTTGCTGTACCTGCCGCGCGCTGACGCCGAGCACGCCCAGCAGGACGACACCCTGGTGCTGCGTGAGCATCGCGGTCACCACCTGGGCACGCACCTGAAGCTCGCCAACCTCGCCCAGTTGGCCAAGCACCGGACCACCCAGCGCTTCCTGCACACGTGGACCGCGCTGTCGAACGCGCCGATGCGCAAGGTCAATGCCCGCTTCGGCTTCCGCGCCATCGAGGAGCATCGCGAGCTGGAGCTAACCTTCCCGCACTTGCGCCCAGCCGCTCGCGGTGTTGTCCTCGACGCCGACGACCGCATCCTCCTGGTCCGGTTCGAGTTCTCTTCGGGCCCGCTGTGGGCGACGCCCGGCGGCGGGATCGAGGCAGGGGAGTCGGTTGTCGAGGGCCTTCGTCGCGAGCTCCGCGAGGAGATCGGTCTCGACACCCCGGACGACCCACCGCATCTGTGGCACCAGGAGGTCGTTGCCGAGGGCCACGCCACCGGGTACGACGGCGTACTCAACGACTACTTCCTGGTCCGGGTCGACGCCTTCACACCCGCCGCCCAGCTCACCGAGGCCGAGCTCCAGGCCGAGAATGTCCACGGCCACGCCTGGTGGACGCTCGAGGAGCTCAAGGCCCACGAGGGCGACTTCGCTCCGCGCGCCCTGCCCGAGCTGGTGCAGCGGTTGCTGGCGAACGGTCCGCCCACCACGCCGATCCAGTTGGGCCTGTGAGAAAGATGTGGGAGTTCTGTGAGGACAGAGGATTGCTGGGATCCGGCGGCTTAACGTCGAAGTGAGAAGCCTCGACATTGCGCTGACTGGTTGGTTCCCGTTCGATCGACTGGTGCGGCGGCGGCGCTGCAGACCGGGCGACTGCCCGACGGACGACGGGTCGGCATCGCGTTCAGTACTTTGGCACAGTTGCGGGCGGCAACGGGTCCGCGGCAGGAGTGGATGCGACTCACCGAGGAGACGCTGCGGGAGATGCTCGCACCGCTCGGCGTGACCAGGATCCAGCTCGATCCGGTCCTGGTCGGTCCCGACGTGGCGCTACAGGCGTCGTACCCAGCTGAGCCGGCCTTCGTCCATTAGCGCGTGGCCGTCGGCGCTGTCCGCGACGTTGGGGTCATGGGTGGCGATGACGACGGCGGCGCCGCGGTCGGCCTCGGTCCGGAGCAGTTCCAGGACGCGCTCGCGGTTGGTGCTGTCGAGTTCGCTGGTGGACTCGTCGGCCAGGATCACCCGGCCTTGCTGGGCGATGCCGCGGGCAACGGCCACGCGTTGCTGTTCACCACCGGAGAGTTCCTCGACGAGATGGTCTCCGCTGTCCTCCAGGCCGACCTGCGTGAGTGCCGCTTCGACCGCCCGGTCGAGCTCATCCACCGGCTTGCGCTCGGCGAGCAGCGGGATCGAGAGGTTCTCCCGGGCGGTGAGTACGCGCGCGAGTCCGTTGCCCTGCGGGATCAGTACGACGCCGTGCGCGGCCGCCGATGGCCGGTCGGTGATGACGAGTCCGTCGACCTCGACCTGACCGGTCGTCAGCGGTACGGCGCCGGCGATTGCCCACAGCAACGAACTCTTCCCGGCGCCGGACGGCCCGCTGACCGCGAGTACGAACCCCGGCGGCACCCTGAACGACACGTCCGCCACGGCAGTCGTCTCGCCGTACGTGACCGTGACCTGGCTGACGTCGATCACCGCGTTACCTCCTGGTCCACCGGGGTGAGCCGGATCTCGCCGTCTTCCGTGGTGACCTGGACGAGTGTCCCGGCCGGCAGCAGTTCGGCCACGTGGGGCGGCAGCGGCAACGAGCCGTCGGTCGCGACTACGGCGTACTCCTCACCCGACCGTCCTTCCGAGGCGATCCGTCCGTCCCGGATCGTGATCGTCCGCGGCAGGGTCGCCGCCACCTCCGGGTCGTGGGTGATCAGCAGGACGGTCATCCCGGTCTCGGCGTTGATCGTCCGGATCGCCGCGAGTACTTCATCCCGTGCCTGGTGATCCAATTGACTGGTCGGCTCGTCGGCCAGCAACAACCCCGGGAAGGTCGCGATCCCGACCGCCACCGCACACAGTTGCACCTGTCCCGGAGTCAGCGACGTCAATGGAGTGTTCGCGTGCTGGGGAAGGCCGACGAGCTCGAGAATCGCTGCGGGCGTGGGCAGTTCGCGATCGCGCGGTGCGGCTTGTTGTGCGTAGCGGATGTTGTCGACCGGAGTCAGGAAGGGGATCAGGTTCCGTCCGGCGCCCTGCAGCACGATGCCTACGTCACCGGCTCGCATCCGGTCGAGCTCGGCCTCGGTCATGGTGGCGACGTTGTGCTCACCGATCTGCAACCGCCCCGCGCTCGGAGTCAGCAGACCGCCGCACAACTGCAGCAGTGTCGACTTCCCGGCACCAGATGGGCCGAGCAGTCCAACCAACTCGCCGGGGCGGACTGTGATCCCGATGCCGGACAGGGCGGCGACGTCATGGCCGTGTGCACGGTAGATGTGCACGAGTCCCGTCGTACTGATGGCCAGTCCGGTCATGGGGCCTCCCGGCCTGGACTGAGGAGCGGAGGGAGCGAAGCGACTGGAGCGACGAGGGAAGGCCGGGAGTAACAGCC
>NZ_JBEZYF010000021.1:0-122132 GCF_040638415.1 Kribbella sp. NPDC026596
CTCGAAGCCGAGCTTGGCGCCGACGAACTCCAGACCGTCCGGATGCGCGCTCGCGAACAGGCTCACTCCACCGGCCACCACGAGGGTGACCGCGACGCCGACGCCGAGTGAGCGCCCGGCGGGCTTGGCCGCGATCGGCTTGTCCGGCGAAACCGTGGAGGTGTTGCCGTCGGCATCGACGAGGATCAGATCCCGCTGCAGGTGCCGGGCGGCGTACACGAGGTCGGGCCGGGTGGCCACGACCGCGCTGAGCACGGCGGCGGTGATGACGGCCTCGCCGATCCCGACCAGGATGTGCCAGCCGACCATCGCGGTCGCCAGCTTGCCGAGCGGGATGTCGACCGCGCCGCCGATTGCGTACAGCCCGGTGAACGCCAGCGCGGCGATCGGCACCGACACGAGTGCGCCGACGGTCGCCGCCGGTACGACGCTGCCCACCCGGCGGGGCAGCACCCGCAGCACCGCGCGGGTCAGGAAGTACCCGACGAGCACCGTGATCAGGCCCATCAACGTGATGTTCGTGCCGAGCGCGGTCAGCCCGCCGTCCGCGAACAGCAGCCCTTGGACCAGGAGCACCGTCGACATCACGAGCACGGCGGTCCACGGGCCGACCAGCGCGGCCGCCAGCGCACCACCGAGCAGGTGCCCACTGGTCCCCGCGCCGACCGGGAAGTTCACCATCTGCACCGCGAACACGAAGGCCGCGGTCAGCCCGGCCAGCGCCGGACCGGTCTCGCGGATCTCCCGGTTCGCCCGCTGCAGGCTGAACCCGACCGCACCGGCCGCGATCAGGCCGGTGGCGACGGACGTCGGCGCATCGAAGAAGCCATCAGGAACATGCACGGCCTCATTCTTGATCTAGTTGCGACCGATTCGCAACAAGGGATCTCATAACTGTTGCAGGGCCGCCCCGATCGCTCGGTGGAACGTCGGGTAGGCGTAGATCATCTGTTGCAGAGAGTGCACAGGAACGCGCGCATGTACCGCGACCGACAGCGCGCTGAGCACCTCGCCACCGGTCGGGCCGGCGCTGGTCGCGCCGACCAGGATGCCGCGCTCGGTGTCGGCGATCAGCTTGATGAAGCCCTCGTTGCCGGCCTTGTGGATCCAGCCGCGGGTCGAGGCCGGGATCTGGGTCAACGCGGTGCGGACGTCCAGCCCCGCCTCCCGGGCCTGCTTCTCGGTCATCCCGACCGCGCCGATCTCGGGATCGGTGAAGGTCACCCGCGGCATGGCGTGGTAGCTCGCGGTCGGCGCGTCCGGCTCCTGGAGGATGTCGCGGACCGCGATGTCGGCCTGGTACATCGCGTTGTGGGTGAACACCCCGACGCCGGTGACGTCGCCGATCGCCCACACCTTGTCCCCCGCCCGGACATGCTCGTCCACCTCGATCCGGCGGGCCTTCGGGTCGAGCCCGAGCTTTTCGAGGCCGAGCTCGTCGGTCGCGATCCGGCGTCCCGTTGCCACCAGCAACTTTTCGCCGCTGACCGAGGACCCGTCGGCGAGCGTGACGGTGAACGTGTCACCGGAGTACCCGACCCGCTGAGCCCGCGCCCCGGTGAAGAAAGTGACGCCGTCGCGCTCCAGCGCCTCACGGGCCAGTACGCCGGACTCCGGCTCCTCCATCGACAACACCTCGGCGGCGCCCTCGACCACGGTCACCTGCGTGCCGAACCGGGCGAACACCTGGGCCAGTTCCATCCCGATCGCCCCGCCGCCGAGGACCACGATCGAGGCCGGGAGCGTGTCCGCCTCGATCGCCTCCCGGTTCGTCCAGTACGGCGTACCCGCGAGGCCCTCGATCGGCGGGATCGTCGGGATCGTGCCGGTCGCGATCACCAGACCGCGGGATGCTTCGTACTCGCGGTCACCGGCCCGGACCGTGGTCGGCCCGGTGATCGTGGCGCGGTCCTTGATGATCGTGGCGCCCTTGTTCACCAGCCGGTCCACCGCGACCTTGTCGTTCCAGGTGTCGGTGGCCTCCTCCCGGATGCGCCTGGCCACCGGAGCCCAGTCCGGTTCGACCGTCGCCGTACCGGCCATGCCGTGGACGCGACGGGTCTCGGCGAGCAGGTTCCCGGCCCGGATCATCATCTTGCTCGGGATGCACCCGTAGTACGGACATTCGCCGCCGACCAGCCGGGACTCGATACCGACCACCCGCAGCCCCGCCTGCGCCAGCCGGCCGCTCGTCTCCTCGCCACCGACGCCCACCCCGATCACGACCACATCCACGTTGTCAGCCATGCCGCCCAATCTCGCAGACCGGCCGGAACCGGCCAAGCGCTGAGCCTGCGTGTCATCGCGCGGTAAGCATCCGTTCACTGCGCCGGGCTACGGTCGGGGCTCAGAGAAGTGGGGATCGCAGTTGTTCGATTTCTCGGGTTTCGGCAGCATCAATCTCGAAACCGTCATCGCCGCCATCGCCCTGATAGGTACGGCCGTCGCCTGGCTGCTCGACCGGTACGTGCTGCGCCGCAAGCGGCTCGTCTACCGGGTCCAGGTGGACGCCCAGATGGGGGTGTATCCGAGCCAGGACAAGACCCAGCGGATGGTCGACGTCGAGGTGCGGCACCAGGGCGCCGTGGTCGAGGACCCGAGCATCGTGCTGCTCCGGCTGGACAACGCCGGCGGGATGGACATCGACCCGCACGACATGCACGAGAAGGTGTCGTTCGCCTTCCCGGACCGCAAGATCGTCGGGCTGAAGGTGACCGAGGCGCACCCGAAGTCGCTCGGCGAGATGCTGCAGCGCCGGATGGTCCCGGCGAACTTCGTCGACACCAGCAAGCTGGTGCTGCCCCGGATCGCGATCAACCGCGGCGACCACTTCAAGTTCCTGCTCGTGTTGTCCGGGACCGGCAAGGGCGTCGGTCACTCGGGCTATCTGGCCGGCGGGTCGACCGGTGGCGGGGTCTATCACGAACCGCGGCCGCGCGGCCCAGGTCGGCGTACGTTGATGTTCGGTGCGCTGTCGCTGGTGCTGGTCGGTGCGCTGGTCGCGTTCTTCCTGGTCGACGTCTTTCAGCCGCCGGACGACTGCGTGTCGGGTCAGCTGCGGGTGATCGGCTCGACGGCGGTGGAGCCGACGATGCGGGAGCTGCGGACGGCGTACGCGGCCGAGTGCACGCACGCCGATATCACCATTGACGCGAACGGCAGCCGCAGCGGGGTTCGCAGCCTGAACGAGATGGACGCGAAGGCCGCGGACAAGGTCATCGCGATGTCGGACGGGCCGGCCGAGGACGCACCCAACCTGCGCAGCGAGCCCGTCGCTGTCGTCGTGTTCGCTGTGATGCTGAACCGGGCGGCCGACGTCACGGCGCTGAGTACGGCGCAGTTGCGCGAGATCTACAGCGGGAAGGTCACCAACTGGAAGCAGGTCGGCGGCCGGGATCTGCCGATCCGGATGGTGAGCCGGGTCGGACCGGACTCGGGATCGCGGCGGGTGTTCCGGGAGAAGGTGCTCGGCGGTGATCAGGAGCTCGGGATCTCCTCCGACGACTGCCGGCGCGACGACGATGCGATCGCCAAGTACCACCGCTGCGAGGTCGGTGCGACGGAGGAGTTGCTCACCCGGGTCAACGAGATCGACGGCGCGATCGGGTACGCCGAGCTCGGTGGTGCCCGCAAGTTCCCGGAGATCGCGGTCGCGACGGTCGACAACGTCGTACCCGATCCGTCGAAGGTGGCGTCGGGGTCCTACAAGTTCTGGGAGGTCGAGCACGCGTACACCTACCAGGTGCCGGAGGCCGGGTCGCTGACCGCGGCGTTCCTGGACTACCTGCGGTCGTCGCCGGCCCGCCCGGTGCTCGAGCGCAGCGGCTTGGTCCCGTGTGGCGATCTCCCGACCGGGTTCTGTGGTTAAGGTGCACGCATGTACGTCATCGCGCACCTGAGTGACCCGCATCTCGACGGCTCGGAGGAGGCGCGCGGCCGGCTCCGGCGGATCACGTCGTACCTCCGCGAATTCCGGCGTCCGGTCGACGTCGTACTGGTCACCGGCGACCTGGCCGATCACGCGCTGGAAGAGGAGTACGCCGAACTGGCGGCGGAGCTCAAGCTGGACATGCCGGTGCTCGTGCTGCCCGGCAACCACGATGTGAGTGCGCCCCTGCGATCCGGGCTGGCGTCGTTCGTCGACGCGGCCGGCGAAGGCCATCCGGTGCACCAGGTTCGGGACGTCGGCGAGGCACGGTTCGTCCTGCTCGACACGACCGTTCCCGGTGAGAACCACGGCCTGCTCCCCGAGGAGTCGCTGGCGTGGCTGGACGGCGTACTGCGGGAGCCCGTCGACGGACCGCTGTTCGTTGCGTTCCACCAGCCGCCGTTCGACCTCCATCACCCCACGATGGATCAGTGGATGCTCCGTACTCGCGAGCCGTTCGCGGCGGTCCTCGAGGGCAAGCCGGTGACCGCGCTGTTCGCCGGTCACGTCCACAACGCCATCTCGGCGACGTTCGCGGGGATCCCGCTGCGCGTCGCCCCTGGCATCCGGTCCTCAGTGCCGCTCCCCTTCGAGCCCGCCACCACGGCCGGCACCCTGGTCGACCCCACCGCCCACCCCGGCTTCGCCCTCCACGTCCACGTAGCCGGAGAGCCCCTCCAAACCGTCTATCGCTACCCGGTCCGATGACCGATCTCGCCTTGCGGGTCCTCGGTCGAGTCGAGTCCCCGTTGGCCAGCCGAGCCGACGCGCCACGTCAAGGCGACGAAGGCGCCCCGGACGCGTGGGTCGTCTTCGACGAGTCTGTCCGCGCCGCTCTCGCCGACCTCGCGGCCGGCGACGAGATCATCCTGGTCAGCTGGTTCGATCGGGCCGATCGCGACGTCCTCACGGTGTACCCGCGCGGCGACCGCACCCGGCCACCGACCGGCGTCTTCAGCACCCGATCCCCCGACCGCCCCAACCCGCTCGGCCTGCACCGGGTCACCGTCCTCGCCGTCGACGGTCTGCGCCTGCTCGTGAACAACCTCGAAGCTCTCGACAACACCCCGATCGTCGACGTCAAGCCTGTGCTCGGGGACGTCGCCGACCGCTGATCGGAGACCGGCTCGGGTAGGGGCCGGTGAGGTAGGTGTTGACCTCCGCGATCGTGCCGTCGGCGTCCCTGATCACGTGCCGCAGCCCGTTCCATCGGGCGACCTCGACTCCGATCGCGATCAGCCGCAGCCGGCTCGCCCCGGAGGCGAACGGCTCCGTAGTGTCACAACGCCGCGTGTACCACGTGCCGCCCTGGTGGTAGGTCTCCACATCCGCGTGCAGCTCGTGGGTGCTGTCCGGCTCGTACTGGTCGCACGATGTCATTCGTCCCGCCCTCAGTGAGAAATCCCGCCCACTGAAGTTCACCAGCCGGCACCCCTCCACCACCCCGGCCGAAAGTCCCCTATCACAGGGACCTGGGTCCCAGGATCAGCGGGTCACCGTGGGACAGGTCCAGGATCTCGGGTCGCGGCCGGGGCCGGCATCACCCACCACAGCTGACGACGTCGGGATGTCACCTCCGCCTGGCGGCCTCGCGGAGCATCGCGTCTGTTTCGGGGTCGGGCATGAGCTCCCGCACCTCTTGCGCGCAGCGGCAAGCGGCCGCGATCTTGGCAGCCCACGCCAGCGCCTCCTCGCGGGTGGCCACGTCGACGACCGAGAACCCGCCAATGACCTCCTTGGTCTCCGGGTACGGCCCGTCGGTGACCATCCCGTCCGTAGCCACGACGCTCGCCCGCTGCCTCTCGAGCCCGCCGCCGTACACCCACACGCCGGCGTTCACGGCCTCCTCGACCACCTCGTGCGAGGCCTTGCCCACGTCGGGCCAATCCTCGGCGGGGATGTGGTCCATCGCACCGTCATTGAACGAGATCAAGTACTCCGGCATCCCATGACTCCCTTGTCCCGGCGGCCTCTCCGACCGCCTCTCGCCTGTTCTACGAACGACTCGCCCCGGATCCGACGCCATGCCAGAAGAAATTCTCACAAGATCTCCGCCGCCATCGAAAACGGCGGCAGACGATGGGAACCGCTGAGTGGCGAGGTCCCTTGTCTGCCGCCGTTCCGGGGACCGTCGAGCGTGGTCCGGATACGCCTTGATCAGAAGTTGATCATGTGGCCTTCGAGGCCGTGGAAGGCCTCTTGGAGGGCTTCGCTCAGGGTCGGGTGGGCGTGGACGTTGCGGGCCAGTTCCTTGGTGGTGAGGTCCCACTTCTGGGCCAGGGTGAGCTCGGGGAGGAGCTCGGTGACCTCGGGGCCGATCAGGTGCGCGCCGAGCAGTTCGCCGTACTTGCTGTCGCTGATCACCTTGACGAAGCCGGTCGGGTCGCCGAGACCGTGCGCCTTGCCGTTCGCGGTGAACGGGAACTTGGCGACCTTGACGTCGTGCCCGAGCTTGCGGGCCTCCTCCTCGGTGTACCCGAAGCTGGCGATCTGCGGCTGGCAGAACGTCGCCCGCGGGATCATCGCGTAGTCGAGCTCCATCGTCTCGTGCCCGGCGATCGTCTCGGCCGCGACCACTCCCATCGCCTCGGCCGCGTGCGCGAGCATCAGCTTCGCGGTCACGTCACCGATGGCGAAGATGTTCGGCACGTTGGTCCGGCAGTAGCCGTCGATGCCGATCGCACCGCGCTCGGTCAGCTGGACGCCGATCTTGTCCAGGCCGTAGCCGTCGACGCGCGGCTGGAAGCCGATCGCCTGCAGCACCTTGTCGGCCGCGATCGTCTGCTGTACGCCGTCCTTGCCGGTCACCGTCACCTTGACCTGCGAGCCGGAGTCGTCGATCGAGTCGACCCGCGTCGAGGTCAGCAGGTCGATGCCGAGCTTCTTGTACGCCCGGGCCAGCTCCTTCGACACCTCCGGGTCCTCGAGCGGGACGACCCGGTCCAGGAACTCGACGATGGTCACCTTCACGCCGTAGTTCGCCAGCACGTAGGCGAACTCGACACCGATCGCACCTGCGCCGGCGATGACCATCGAACCTGGCAGCTCCTCGGTAAGGATCTGCTCCTCATAGGTCACCACGCGCTCGCTCAGCTGCGTGCCCGGCAGCAGCTTGGTGGTCGCGCCGGTGGCCAGGATGCAGCTGCCGAAGGTGACAGTCTCCGAGGAGCCGTCGTTCAGCGTCACGTCGAGCGTGTTGGCGTCGGTGAACGAGCCCCAGCCGTCGAACTCGGTGATGTTGTTCTTCTTCATCAGGAAGTGGACGCCCTTGACCCGGCCGTCCGCGACCTTGCGGCTGCGCTGCACCGCGGTCGGAAAGTCGAAGCTGACCTCGCCGCTGATACCGAAGGTCTTCGCCTCCGCCCGGAAGATGTGCGCCAGCTCGGCGTTGCGCAGCAGCGCCTTGGACGGGATACAGCCCACGTTCAGGCAGACACCGCCCCAGTACTTCTTCTCGATGATGGCGGTCTTGAGGCCGAGCTGGGCAGCGCGGATCGCCGCGACGTACCCACCCGGACCCGCGCCGAGGACAACAACGTCAAAGTGCGAGGCCATGGTGTGAACTTTAGTGGGTCGCACCAGCCGATCGGACCACTGGTACGACGCTCGCCCGCAGGCGTGACCGGGGTCACTGGAACGTCCCGATCGGGCAGTGTTCACCGCCGCTGCACGCCCTGTGCGGTTACAGTCCGTTCATCCGGGTTCCGTCAGGACCGTTCGCCGCCTACGCTGGGCACGCGCGGGGGCCGTCTCCCTCCGCGCGCGTGAGGCGAGACGAATGGGGGCCTGATGGTGCTGGGGAGCCGTCGGGGGCTGCGATTGGCGGCACTCGGCACACTGCTGGCGGCGGTAGCGCTGCCGGCGTACGCCGATGACCCGACACCTCCCCCACCCGCGTCCGTCACGGACGTGAACCGCTCCCTCGAGCAGCTCCAGGCCGAGGCCGCTGCCGTCCAGGCCGACTTCGCCAAGGCGACCATCGCCTACACGAACGCGCTCAAGGCCGCGCAGACCGCCGAAGCCGCCGCGAAGAACGCGGAAGCCAGCGCGACCGTCTCCAAGAGCAGGGCGGACACCGAGCGTCGCCACCTCGGACTGCTGACCGCACAGGCCTATCAAATGGGCATCCCGACCGTGCTCGGCACCGAGTCGATGCTGTGGTCGCTGGCACCGATCGCGGAGAACCTGCAGGAGATCGCCGACCGGCAGACCGCCATCACCCAACTCGGCAGCACTCAGGTCGCGCAGTACCGGACCGCGATGGTGGCCGAAGCCGAGTCCAACCGGCTGACCGCGGACGCCGCAAGCAAGCGGGCGGCCGCGAACGAGGCCGCGGGCAAGGCCAAGGAGCTCAGCCTGCAGGTGCAGCAGAAGGCCGCCTTCGCCGCGGCCGCGATGGAAGGACAGGCCGCGGACCTCGACGGCGCGTCCGAGCTGTCCAAGCAGTTGCAGCTCGCCCGCAACCAGCAGGCCCTCAGCCGCTGGCAGACCTACCTGACCGAGCTCGCGGCCGCGAAGGTCAAACCCCCGGCAGCCGCCGTACTGAAGAACCCTGCCAAGCTTCCGGCCGGCCTGCAGCCGCTGACTCGCCGCGGCGCCTCGGTCGCCGGCGTCGCGACCGTGGTCGACGGCGGCCGGACCGTCCGAGTGTTGTCCGCCGAGACGATCCGCGCGGTCAACCAGGCCTTCAGCCTCCTCGGCAAGCCGTACGGCGTGGCCGCGACCGGCCCGGACAAGTACGGCTGCCTCGGTGCGGCGCGGGTCGCCTGGCAGCCCTACACGACGCTCCCCAACCTGGTCGGCAAGGTCTACCCCGACTACCAGGCTGTGCCGACGACCCAGATCCAGCCGGGCGACCTGCTCGTGATGGGCAGCAAATCGCTCGGACTCGTCCACATCGGTGTCGCCCTCGACAACGGCGAGATGATCGCCGCGGACGAGGCGAAGGGCTCGGTCGTCGTCACCACCGTCCCGGACAACCTGTACGCCGCTCTGCGCCCGACGCTCGGCGCACCGGCCAAGCCGCAGGTCGCCCCCACCGCAACCTCCAACGCCGTCGCGTTCCGCTGCGGCAACACGGCAACGTCGGTCAACGTCGGCTCCGGCGCCTGGACCTGGCCGCTGGCCGACGGGACCTTCGAGATCGGTACGGCGTTCGGCCAGGCCGGGTCGATGTGGGAGACAGGCTTCCACACCGGCCAGGACTTCCCGGCCGCCGTCGGTACGCCGGTGCGCGCGGTGACCTCGGGTGTCGTCCGGGTCGAGCACCCGGCCTGGGCCGGGAACCTGGTCCGCATCGACCACGGCAACGGCCTGGAGACGCTCTACGCACATCTCAGCCAGATCGATGTCGCCGACGGCCAGCAGGTGACCGCCGGCCAGCGGATCGGTGCCGTCGGCACCGAAGGCAACTCGACCGGACCGCACCTGCACTTCGAGGTGCACCTCGGCGGTGACCCGGTCAACCCGATGCCGTTCCTGGCCACCGGGTCCGCGAGCGTCGGGTGGGGCGGTTTCAGCAACGGCATGATCCCGGCGAGCAAGCTGTGCGCGATCGGGTCGGTCCACCGGCTCCGGTGTGACGCCGCGGCGGCGTACCTGAAACTGGCGACCGCTTACCGCGCCCAGTTCGGCAGGACGCTCTGCATCACCGACTCGTACCGCTCGTACTCCTCGCAGGTCGACCTGTACGCGCGCAAGCCGTCCCTGGCCGCCCTTCCGGGGACGTCGAACCACGGTTGGGGTGTCGCGGTCGACTTGTGCGGTGGCATCGACAAGTACGGTACGGCGCAGTACCAGTGGATGAAGTCCCACGCCGAGACCTTCGGCTGGGTCCATCCGGCGTGGGCGGATCAGGGCGGCAACCGCGAGGAACCGTGGCATTGGGAGTTCGGCAACCCTGCCACCGCGTAGTCTTGGTTCGTGGCCGAGCAAGAGACTCCCGACCGCACTGATCACAACATCACCCTGGACGCGAAAGACGACCGGTGGGAGTGGCGGCGGCGGATCCGGGAGAACCCGAAGAAGCTCCTGTTCTACCGGATCGGGGTCGGGGTGGTCGGTGGCCTGCTGATCATCGCCGCACCGTTGACCGGCTGGCTGCCGGGGCCGGGCGGCATCCCGTTGTTCATCGCGGGCCTCGCCGTGCTGTCCAGCGAGTTCGAGTGGGCCCAGCGCCTGCTCTACAAAGTGAAGGACTGGGTCAAGGCCCTCACTACCTGGACCGGCAAACAGCCCGCCTGGCTGAAGGCACTCGGCACAGTCGCACTGTTCCTCTGTGTGATCGTCGCCATCTGGCTTTACCTCGCCGTCCTCGGGGTGCCGGGCTGGTTCCCGGACCCCTGGGAGTCATTCCTGCGCAAGCTCCCGCTGCTCGGCTGAGTCGTAGTCCGGCAGCTCGATAAGGTTGCTCATCTTCTGGGCCATCTTCAGCATCTGGTTGAGGAAGAACCGGGTGTCGAGCATCCGGTTCCGCGCGGTGATCCCGAAGCGCGTGGACGGTGCGAGGAACTGACCCGACCGGCTGCCGTCCTGCGTGGCCGAGACCGCCTTGCGCAAGCGTGCCTCGTACTGCTCGAACGCGATTCGATGGTCGTTGCCCGCCCGCGCCAGCTCCCCCGCCAGGACGTAGGCCCCGACCACCGCCGTCCCCGTGCCGAGTGCTCCGAAGGTGGCGCCGTACCCAGCGTCGCCGAGCAGCACCAGCCGGCCCTGCGACCAGCGATCCACGTGCACCCGGCTGATCGAGTCGAAGTACAACTCCGTTGCCGTCGGCAACCCATCGAGCAGCGTGGGGACATGCCAGCCGACCTCCGCGAAGTGCTCGCGCACGATGGCCTTCTGCTCGTCCAGGTCGCGCCGGTCGTAGCTCAGCTGCGGTGACTTGAACACGAACAGCGTCTGCGCCAGCTCTGGATTGCGTCGGTCCTCCCCCACACTGGCCAGCTTCCCTGGCACGTTGTAATTCAGCGAGTCGCCCGTGATGCCGAGCGTGTTCGGCACCTCCCACCCGGCGACGTAGTACCCGAGATGACGCTCGGTCACCCGCTCCGCCGGCCAGGCGAGCCGGCGTACCACTGAGTGCATCCCGTCCGCGCCGATGACCAGATCGTAGGTCTCCTCCAGGCCGCTCTCGAACCGCACGTCCACGCCGCCCGCATGCTCACGCAGGCTCGCGATCGAGTCGCCGAACCGGTACGCCGCAGTGTCGCGACTGTGCTCGTACAGCACCCGGGACAGGTCTGCCCGCAGCACCTCGAGCTCGCCGCCCGCGAACTCGATCGGCAGTCGCATCAACTGCTGCCCGGACTCGTCGACGAACCGCATCGCCGTACCGCCGGTCTGGAGCGCCCGCAGGTCGTCGAGCACGCCCATCTTCCGCAGGACTTCCTTGTTCACCTCGCCACGGAAGTCCACGGCGTACCCACCCTGCCGGAGCGCCGGCGCGATCTCGACCACGGTCACGTCGTGCCCGGCCCGTCCCAGCCAGAGCGCCACCGACGGGCCCGCGACACTCGCACCCGATACCAGAACCTTCATCGCTTCCTCCTGAGTAATTGTGTCCGCTGGACACAGTAATGTGTATGGTAGACACAGTTCAAGCGAAAGCGGAAGGACACCGATGACCGAACTGCTCTGGGGCACCCAGCCGGTGCCGAGCCGCGGCCCGAAACCGGCGATCACCCTGGCCGGGATCGCGGAGGCCGCGATCCGGATCGCCGACGCGGAGGGGCTCGACGCGGTCTCCATGCAGCGGATCGCCGGCGAGCTGCCGGTCACCAAGATGGCGCTCTACCGGTACGTGCCGGGCAAGACCGAGCTGATCGCGGTGATGAGCGACCTGGCAATGGGCCCGCCGCCGGAGCGCCCCGCCCTACCGTGGCGCGAGGCGCTGCACACGTGGGCGATGGATCTCTACGCGGGATTCACCGGCCACCCCTGGCTCCTGCAGTCGACCATCGGGCGCCGTTTGCTCGGGCCGAACGAGCTGGCCTGGATGGAGCGTGGCATCGCAGCCCTGGTCGACTCGGGCCTGCGCGGCGGCGAGCAACTCGACTCGATCCTCGTCATCACCAGCCACGTCCGGAACATCGCCCAGCAGTCCACGACCTTCCCCGGTCACAGCGTCGGCCTCACCGAGGAGGAGATCACCCAGTCGCTGGCCGAGATCCTCAGCACCGAGGGCGATCGCTTCCCGAGCCTCACCGCGGCCATGCGCACCGCGGCCGGCAGCGAGAATCAGGGCCTCGAGTTCGGTCTCGACCGCATCCTGGACGGTCTCGAGTTGCTGATCACCGCACGGAAGGACTGAGCTTCTTCGAATTGAAACGTTGCCGATAGGCCGATGCGCTGAGCCCGTAGTGGGACTTGAAGCGGCGGGCGAAATAGTTCTGGTCCGGCCAGCCGACCGACTCGCCGATCCGGTTGATCGGCAGGTCCGTGTGCAGCAGCCGATCGGCCGCGAGTTCGACCCGGTGCCGCGACAGGTAGGCCATCGGCGGCATCCCGGTCACCGACTTGAACAGGCGCACCACGTACCCCGGAGCAAGGTGCAGAGCGTGCGCCAACTCGGTCAGCGTCCACTGTCGCGCCGGGTCGGCTTCCATCATCCGCATCGCATCCAGTACGGCGGGATGCGTCTGCTCACCACGATCGTCGCGTCCGGCCACCGTCCGCGCGACACAACTCAGGTACAGCGACAGCCAGCCGATCACCTCGGCCCGATGCCGGCTCACCGGCTCGTTGCGTAACTGCCGCAATCCCTCGAGATGGCCGATGCCCTCCTTGAGCTCGGCAGGATCGAGATGGGTGGTCAGCATTCCCCGGCGCTGCCCAGAGAAAGGTCCGGTCCACAGCAGGTAACCCAGCAAGGGATCCTCGCGCGCCCAGGCGAATTCGCGGCGGACCAGATCGGCCGAGAAGCAGCAGTTGTAGACCTCGAGCGAACGGCATTCCTCGTACTCGTGCCAGACCCCCGGACGCAGCAGGATCGCGTCGCCGACCTGGAGCCGCTGCCGGCCGGCCAGGCTGTGGTGCACCCCTTCGCCGCCGGTCACCAGCGCGATCTCGAAGAAGCTGTGGGTGTGCAGTGGATGGGAGTCCTCGTGCACGTGCGGACCGGCGTGCACCAGCGTCCCTTCGACGAAGTGCAGCACCGTCCCGCGGGTCCTCACCGGCTCGTCGGCCATGCCTCACGATACGGGCCAAGGTGCATTTTGTGCTACCACGAGTGCACTGCGGGCTAGTCCTCGACGAGTACCGGCCGCAGGGTTGGGGAACAGGCGAAACGTCCCTGGAACGGCGCAGCCATCAATCCGCAACAGCACGAGATGTTTCGTCGGAGCACCCAATGAATCGTTTCACTCGTCGGTAGGAGTCACATGTCGAACCTCGCCGCACCCACGTCTCTCCGCTTCGAGCATCGGGCCGCCCCCGTCCTGGGGATCGGCACCGCGACGCCACGGTTGTCCTGGCAGGTCCCGGCCGCGGACGCCGGCTACGCGCAGACGGCGTACGAGGTAGAGATCAGCACGGGCACGACGCAGGTCTACACCGTCCAGTCCCCCGACCAGGTCCTGGTGTCCTGGCCGGGCGATCCGCTTGAGTCCCGCGAGTCCGCGCAGGTTCGGGTGCGCGTCCGCGGCAACGACGACTGGAGTGAGTGGAGTGAGCCCGCGACCGTCGAGGCCGGTCTACTCAACCCAGCCGATTGGAGCGCGCAGTTCGTGAGCCCGCGCGACAACGCGCTCGGCTCTCCCGCTCCCCTGATCGCCGGTGTCGCCGATCTGCCGGCCGGCATCGTGAAGGCCCGCCTCTACGCGACCGCGCACGGCGTCTACCGTCCCGAGCTGAACGGCGAGCGGGTCGGCGACGAAGAGCTCGCGCCCGGCTGGACGGCGTACCAGTACCGGCTCCGCTACCAGACCTACGACGTGACGAGCCTCGTCAAGGACGGTGCGAACCAGCTGGAGTTCCTCCTCGGCAACGGCTGGTATCGCGGCCGGCTCGGCTTCCAGGACCAGGACCAGGTGTACGGCACCCGCCTCGCAGTCCTCGCCCAGCTCGAGGTCACCACGTCCGACGGCCGGCTTCACACGATCGGCAGCGACGGCACCTGGACCACCCGCGAGAGCGCGATCACGGCCGACGACCTGTACGACGGCCAGAGCACGGACCTCCGCCGTACGCCGGGAGAAGCCGGGCCGGTGGATGTCCTCGACGCCGACCTCAGCCTGCTCGTCGCACCCGACGGCCCGCCGGTCCGCATCACCGAGGTCCTGCCCGCGGTCGAGATCAGTACGTCGCCGTCGGGCAAGACCCTGGTCGACTTCGGCCAGAACCTGGTCGGCCGGGTCCGGCTGACCGTCCGTGGTGGCGCCGAAGGCGACCAGATCGTCCTGCGGCACGCGGAGGTGCTCGAGAACGGCGAGCTGGGGGTTCGGCCGCTCCGGACCGCCAAGGCCACCGACACCTACGTCCTGGCCGGTTCCGACGAGGTCACCCTCGACTCGCCGCTCACGTTCCACGGCTTCCGGTACGCCGAGGTCACCGGCGTCAGCGAGCTGCGCAAGGAAGACCTCGAGGCGATCGTGGTCGGCAGCGACCTGACGCGAACCGGCTGGTTCGACTCGTCACACGACCTGCTGAACCGGTTCCACGAGAACGTCGTCTGGGGCATGCGTGGCAACTTCCTCGACGTACCGACCGACTGCCCGCAGCGTGACGAGCGGCTCGGCTGGACCGGCGACATCCAGGTCTTCTCCCCTACGGCGAGCTTCCTGTTCGACAGCGCCGGCTTCCTCACGAACTGGCTCGCGGACCTCGCCGCCGAGCAGCAGAAGGACGGCTCGGTGCCGTACGTCGTACCGGATGTCCTGAAGAACAAGGCCCCCGCCACCGCGGCTTGGGGTGACGCGGCAACGATCGTGCCCTGGGTGATCTACGAGCGCACCGGCGACGCCGGGCTGCTCGCCCGGCAGTTGCCGAGCATGCGCGCGTGGGTCGACAAGATGGCCGACCTGGCCGGCAGCGACCTGCTCTGGTCCGGCGGTTTCCAGTTCGGCGACTGGCTCGACCCGACCGCGCCGCCGGAGAACCCGTTCCGCGCGAAGGCGGACCCGGACGTGCTCGCGACCGCCCACCTGGCCCGCTCGGCCGAAGTGGTCTCCAAGGCCGCCGAGGTCGTCGGCGACGCCGACCTGGCCCGTGAGTACGCCGACCTGGCCGCGCGCGTCCGGCAGGCCTTCGCCAGCGAGTACGCCACCGAGGGCGGACGGGTTTTGAGTGACGCGGCAACGAACTACGCCCTTGCGCTGCAGTGGGCCCTGCTGCCGACCGAGACCCAGCGTCAGCGGGCCGGCGAGCGCCTCGCCGATCTGATCCGGACGGCGAGCTTCCGGATCAGTACCGGATTCGTCGGTACGCCGTTGGTCGCGGACGCACTGGCCGATTCCGGACATCCTGACCTCGCGTACCGCCTTCTGCTACAGACAGGCTGCCCCTCTTGGCTGTACGCAGTGACGATGGGCGCGACGACGATCTGGGAACGCTTCGACAGCATGCTGCCCGACGGCAGCATCAACCCCGGCCAGATGACGTCGTTCAACCACTACGCCCTCGGTGCCGTCGCCGACTGGCTGCACCGTCGCGTGGCCGGGCTGGCTGCCGCCGACCCCGGCTACCGGACGATCGACGTACGCCCGCTCTTCACCTCGCACCTCACGAAGGCGTCCGCCAAGCACGTCACGCCGTACGGCGAGGCCGCGGTCGAGTGGACCCGGTCCGACGGCGAGATCCGGCTCAGCGTGACCGTGCCGGTCGGGTCGACGGCGAAGGTCGCCGTACCGGGTGAGAGTGAGCCGGTCGAGGTCGGGCACGGCACGCACGAATGGACCGCGACGGACCCGGCCGGCGAGACGCCCGGGCTGGCCGCCGAACCGACCGTCCGGCAGCTCATCGACCACGAGTCCAGCTGGGACGCCCTCGTGGCCGCGGCTGTCGAGGCCGACGTCGTCACCGACGACGCCGACCTGGCCGCGCGGCTGGAGCGCTACCTCGACCTGCCGGCCGGCCAGCTGGTCGACGCGATCAGCCGGCGCGACTTCTCCCCCGCAACCCAAGCCCTGCAGGCGAAACTCGACGCCCTGCTCGACAACTGATCCTGCTCACAACTGAACCTTTGCACCGATGTCCGCCCCGCTGCAGATGCCCTGAAGAAACATCCACTTGGAGGTCATGATGACGTTCCGCCCAGGCGCGAGAGGACTGGCCGTCATTGCCGTCTGCTCGCTCGCCCTGACCGCGTGCAGCGCGGGCAGTCTCGGTTCCAGTGACGACGCGGGCGGTGGAAGCTCGGTCGAGATCACGTACCTGACCACGAATCAGGATCAGGACGTCAAGGAAGCCGAGCAGCTCGCCAAGGACTTCCACGCGAAGAACCCGACCATCACCGTGAAGGTGGAGACCCGTCCCGGTGGCACCGAGGGCGACAACATCATCAAGACCCGGTTGTCCACCGGGGACATGGTCGATGTGTTCAACTACAACACCGGGTCACTGTTCAATGCGATCGCACCGCAGAAGAACCTGCTGTCGATGAACGACGAGCCGTGGGTCGCCGACCTGGACGACAACTTCAAGAAGACCGTGACCGCCGACGACCAGGTGTACGGCGCACCCGTCGGCGGGTTCATGGGCGGCGCGGTGCTCTACAGCATCCCGGTCTACACCAAGCTCGGGCTGCAGGTACCGACGACCTGGGCCGAGTTCATGGCCAACAACGCCAAGATCAAGGCCGCCGGCGGCGTCGCGCCGGTGATCCAGACCTACGGCGAGACCTGGACGTCGCAGCTGTTCGTCCTCGGCGACTTCCACAACGTGGCCGCCGCCGAGCCGGACTTCGCCGACAAGTACACCAAGAACGAGGCGAAGTACGCGACGTCGCCGGCCGCGCTGAAGGGTTTCGAGCACACCGAGGCCGTCCATGACGCCGGGTACGAGAACAAGGACTTCGCTTCGGCGAAGCTGCCGGACGGCCTCAAGATGCTTGCCACTGGCAAGGGTGCGCACTACCCGATCCTGTCCGGTGTGGTCGCGAACATGATCGCCACCTACCCGGACGCGGCCAAGACCGTCGGCCTGTTCGCACTGCCTGGTGACGATGCGAGCAAGAACGGCCTGACGCTGTGGACGCCGGGCGGTCTCTACATCCCGAAGACCACCGAGGGCGACAAGCTGGACGCGGCCAAGAAGTTCATGGCCTTCGTCGCCAGCCCCGACGGCTGCAAGTCCCAGTCCGAGGCGGGTGCGCCGACGGGTCCGTACGCGGTCAAGGGCTGCACGCTGCCGGACGACGTACCGCAGGCGATCAAGGACATGCAGCCGTACCTCGACAAGCCGGGCGCGTCCAGCCTGGCGCTGGAGTTCCTCTCGCCGGTGAAGGGCCCCTCCCTGGAGCAGATCACCGTCGAGGTCGGGTCCGGCATCCGGAAGGCGAAGGACGGCGCCGCCCGGTACGACGAGGACGTCAAGAAGCAGGCCCAGCAGCTCGGGCTCGCGGGTTGGTGAAGGTCCCATGACTGTGCTTTTGGCCTCGCCTCCGGCTCGGCGGGTCATGGGGCTTTGCTCCCGTCCTTCCCTCGTCGCTCCAGTCGCTGCGCTCCCTCCACTCCTCAGTCCAGGACGGGAGGTCCCATGACCATCACCTCCTCGGCCCGTCCGCGCACCGGCGCTGACGCAACCCCGGCCGCTTCGGCGGCCGGGGGGAAGGTCTACTCGCCGTACTCGTTCTGGTTCTACCTGCCGACCGCGGTGATCTACGCCGTCCTGTTCCTGGTTCCGACGTTCGCGTCGTTCTATTACAGCCTGACCCGGTGGAGCCTGTTCGAGTCGAAGTTCATCGGGCTGGAGAACTTCGTCACGTTCTTCCAGGAGCCCGCGCTGGTCAAGGGTTTCACCAACACGCTGATCTTCGCCGTCGTGACGTCGGGCTCCAAGGTCGTGCTCGGCCTGCTGCTCGCCGTTCTGCTGACGTCCCAGATCGTGGGGCGCGGGTATCTGCGGTCGGTCGTCTTCTTCCCGGTGCTGGTCAGCACCGTCGGCGTCGGCCTGCTGTTCCAGGTGCTGATGAATCCCGAGCGCGGCATCATCAACGGCGCACTCGGGGTGATCGGCATCAACGGCCCCGGGTGGCTGACCGACCCGAAATGGGCGCTGATGTCGATCGCCGCCGTCGACGTGTGGAAGGGCGTCGGGCTGGCGACCCTGATCTACATCGCCGGCATCGTGTCGATCCCGCGCGAGTACATGGAGGCCGCCCGGGTGGACGGCGCCGGGTCGTGGGAGACGTTCCGCCGGATCGTGCTGCCGCTGTGCAAGCCGGCCACCGTCACCGTGATCATCCTGTCCCTGATCGGCGGCCTGCGGTCGTTCGAGCTGATCTGGGCGATGACGCGGGGTGGCCCCGGCTTCACCTCGGACGTGATCTCGTCGGTGATCTACAAGCAGTACCAGGCCGGGTTCTACGGCCTGTCGACGGCGGGCAACGTGATCCTCTTCCTGGTGGTCACCGCGATCATCCTGCCGCTGTCGTGGTTCCTGAACCGTAAGGAGGTGGACATGTGAGCACCGCCGAGCTTGTCAACCACAGACCGGGCCGCAAGTACCTGCTCAGCGCGGTCGCGATCGTGTCCTCGATCGTGGTGTTCGTCATCCCGTTCGCGTTCATGGTACTCACCGCGGTGAAGGACCGGACGCAGGCCGCGGACCTCGACTTCACCTGGCCACACCAGTTCCGGTTCGTGCAGAACTTCATCGAGGTGGTCCAGGCCCGCGACTACATGCTGGTGATCGCCTTCATCAACAGCACGATCCTGACCGTGGCCAGTGTGACCGGCATGGTGGTGCTGGCGGCGATGGCGGGGTTCGTGCTGCAACGCCGCAAGAGCAAGTGGAACGGCTTCATCAACTTCCTGGTGCTGTCCGGGCTGATCATCCCGCCGGCCGTCGTACCGACGATCTGGGTGCTGCAGAAGCTCGGGCTGTTCCGGACCATGCCGGGGCTGATCCTGATCGAGATCGCGTTCGGGTTGTCGTTCTGCATCCTGCTGTTCCGGGCGTTCGTCGCGACCATCCCGCGGGAGCTCGACGAGGCCGCGATCATCGACGGGGCCGGGCCGCTGCGGTTGTTCTTCCGGGTCATCTTCCCGCTGCTCAGATCCGTCATCATCACCGTCGTCGTGGTCCAGTCGGTCAACGTGTTCAACGACTTCGTGAATCCGCTGTACTTCCTGCCCGGCGACAAGAACGCGACCGTCCAGCTGACCCTCTACAACTTCTCCGGTCAGTTCAGCACCCAGTACAACCTGCTGTTCATGGACATCCTGCTGATCACGATCCCGCCGCTGATCATGTTCCTGTTCTTCAACCGTCAGATCGTGGCCGGCCTGACCTCGGGCGCGATCAAGGGGTGAGCGCCGCAGGGAGGAGCTCGGACAGTTTCTGGTAATCCTGCAGTGAGTTGTAGGCGTGGGCGGAGAGGCGGATGAAGCCCCGGCCGTCGAAGCCGGTCAGGGTGATCTCCGCCTTGAGGTCGCGTGACACGCGTTCCTTGATCGCTTCGCCCGCGCTGAGGTCCACGGTCGAGGGGAGCTCGACGAGGCGCATCGTCGGGGCGGGGTGGGCGACCTCCGCCACCCCGGTCCCGAGCGCCTTCGCCACCAGCTTCGCCCCCTCGTCGAGCATGGCGCTCAGCTGCGCACGACGTACCGGCCAGTCGAGCTCGGCCAGGACGCGCAGCGACTCCGGCGCGGCGATCCAGGGCGTGTAGTCGTACGTCCCCTGCATGTCGAACCGCTCCGGCAGGCGCTCGTCGTACTCCGACCACGACACGATCAGCGGAACCGTTGCCGACCGCCACTGCTCGGCCACCACCAGACCGGCCGTCGCGCGCGGCGACGCCGGCCACTTGTGGAAGTTGCCGGTCCAGAAGTCGGCGCCGTCGGCCGCCGGTGCATCGATCAACGCCGGAGCATGCGCACCGTCGACCACGACCGGGACACCGCGGTCGTGACACACCTCGACCAGCGCCGCGATCGGGAACACGGCAGCAGTGCCCGAGCTGATGTGGTCCACGATCAGTACGGCGGCATCCTTCAGTTCAGCCGCGATCAGCGACACGACCGTCTCGTCGTCGGCCTCCAGCGGTACGTCGACCACGACCACCTCGGCCTGGTGGGTCCGGCCGAACCGCTCGGCGGCGTACCGGACCGCGCCGTACGCGTGGTTGGTCAGGACGATCCGGCTGCCCGCACGGATCGGCAGCGTGGCGAGCGCGGCTGTGACCCCGGCACTGGCGTTCGGCACGAGGGCGAAGCCGGCCGGGTCGGTCCGCAGGTACGACGCCAGCTCGAGGCGGCTCGTGGTCAACTGGCCGGCGACCGACCGGAACCACGCCATCGGGTTCACCTCGGTCTCGGCCCGCAGGGCGGCCAGCCTGTCCTGGGTCCGGCGCGGCACAGCGCCGTACGAACCGTGGTTGAGGTGCAGGACCTCGGGGTCGAGGGTCCAGAGGTCGGGGCGGGGGGTGAGTAGCGTCACCACCCAAACGGTACATACTTCCTGTCGTGTATCCCTACCTCGACCACGGCGGGCCGATCGCGATGGCTCACCGGGGCGGCGCGCTGCACCCGGACAACATCGGCTACGAGAACTCGCTGCACGCATTCCAGAACGCGGTGGATCTGGGGTACCGGTACCTCGAGACGGACCTGCACGCCACCAGCGACGGCGTCGTGATCGCCTTCCACGACAGCAAGCTGGACCGCGTCACCGACCGGACCGGGGTGATCGCCGAGCTGCCCTGGTCCGAGGTGAGCAAGGCCAAGATCAACGGCCACGAGCCCATCCCCCGGCTGGACGAGCTGCTCGAGCACTTCCCGGACATCCGGTTCAACCTCGACATCAAGGCGGAGAACGGTCTGCGGCCGGCGGCCGACGTACTGCGCTCGGCCGGCGCGATCGACCGGGTCTGTGTCTCGTCGTTCTCCCAGTCCCGCGTCCGGCGGATGCGCAAACTGCTCGGGCCTCGCCTGTGCACCGGGTACGGCGAGTGGGAGATCGTGCTGATCCGGTTCCTCCCGATCGCGCTGCCGGCGGGCGGGGCGTGCCTGCAGATCCCCCAGGGCTACGGACCGCTCCGCGTGCTCACGCCGGGGCTGATCAAACGAGCGCATGCCCGGGGCAAGCAAGTGCACGTGTGGACCGTGGACGATCCGGCCACTATGCGGCGGATGCTCGACGCCGGGGTCGACGGCATCATCACCGACCGCACCGACCTGCTCCGCGACGTACTGATCGAGCGCGGCCAGTGGGATTGAAGTGTTATCCGCGGGTACGCCGCTAAGTCCCCGGGACCTGACACACTTCCGCGCATGGGACTTCTTTCCGCCCCGGCGTCGGTGGACAAGCGCGAGTACTGGGGTTTCAGTCTCTACGACTGGGCGAACTCCGGCTATGTGACCACGGTCGGCACGGTGCTGTTCGCGCCGTACCTGACCTCGGTCGCCGAGCAGGCCGCCTGCGGGTACGTCGGGACCACGGACAAGCCCTGTCACACCAACCTCGACGTCCTGGGACTGGGCATCTCCCCCGGTTCGCTCGCCTTCTACGTCGTCACTGTGGCGACGCTGGTGTCGGCGCTGTTCTTGCCCGTGGTCGGGGCGATCGCGGACCGGCTGACGCGCAAGAAGCTCCTGATGTGCGCGTTCGCCTGGACCGGCGCGCTGGCCGCATGCTGCATGGTGTTCGTCGGCGGCGGCCGCTGGGGGCTCGGCGCGCTGCTGCTGTTCATCGGCAATCTGTGCCTGGGGTCGTCCCTCGTCGTGTACGACTCGATCCTGATCGACATCGCACCGCCCGACCAGCGCGACGCCGTCTCGTCCCGCGCCTGGGCGTTCGGTTACGCCGGCGGGTTCATCCTGCTGCTGGTCAACCTCGCCTTCGTCACCGCGCACGACGCGCTCGGGGTCAGTCAGGGCACGGCGGTCCGCCTCAGTCTGCTCAGCGCCGGGCTGTGGTGGGGACTGTTCACCTTCTTCCCGTTCCTGCGTCTGCGGGATCGCCCTCCGACGAGCGTCGTCCAAGTCCGGAGCGGGAGTCTGGTGCGCCAGAGCTTCGGGCAGCTGTCGGCGACGCTCAAGCACCTGCGCAGCTATCGGATGACGATGCTGTTCCTGATCGCGTACCTGTTCTTCAACGACGGGATCCAGACGGTCATCTCGGTCTCATCGACGTACGGCGAGAAGCAGCTCGGGTTCGAGACCCAGATCCTGATCGCGACGATCCTGCTGGTGCAGTTCGTGGCGTTCTTCGGGGCGCTGGCGTTCGGCCGGTTCGCCCAGCGGTACGGCGCGCACCGGACGATCTCCGGCGGGCTGGTGATCTGGATCGTGATCGTGATCGCCGGCTTCCTGCTGCCCGCCCACCAGATCGTCCCGTTCCTGGCCATGGGCGTCGCGATCGGCATCGTCCTCGGCGGCACCCAGGCGCTGTCGCGGTCCGCCTTCAGCCAGCTGATCCCGAAGGGCCGCGAGGCCGAGTACTTCTCGCTCTACCAGGCCGGCGAGCGCGGCACGTCCTGGCTCGGCACGCTGGTCTTCGGCCTGGTCCACCAGATCACCGGTTCCTACCGCCCAGCCATCGTCGCCCTCGGCCTGTTCTTCGTCGTCGGCCTGATCCTGCTCTCCCGCGTCGACATGCGCCGCGGCATCACCGAAGCCGGCAACGCCCAGCCCACCGTCGTCTAACCGGGTCCGACGGAGCCGACGAGCTTCCGCACGTCCTCCGGCGTGGGCATCGACTCCGTCGCTGTCGCACTTACCGCCACTCGGAAGTGACGTGCGCCCGGCCGGGGTGCTGGCCGGGCGCACGGATTGTGGGACTAGCGGGAGGAGGGGGTGGCGCCTGGATTGCGGAAGCCGCCGCCGAAGGCGCCCTGGCGGACGGAGGTTGCGGTGATCGAGCCGTCGGCGCTCTGGCCGCTGACGACGACCTGCTCGCCGGCCTTGAGGTCGGTGGCAGTGCCCTTCGAGGTGATCTCGTACGTCGTGTCGCCGGTGAGCTTGACCGTGACGTTGCCGTTCTGCGTCTTCACCACGAGCTCGGTCGCGGTCGCCGAGACCACCGTGCCGATCGCCGCGCCGCCGCCCTGACCGCCGGCGCCGCCCGGCAGCTGGCCCTGGCCCGGCCCGTTGCCGTTCTGGCCGCGGTAGCCGCCGTACCCGTTCCCGAAGCCACGGCCGCCGGCCTGCGGCTGGTTCGACGTACTGTCCGAGGCGAAGGCCGCGTGCAGACCCGCGCCACCGGCCAGGCCGACGGCCAGGACGACGATGCCGGCCAGGATCGCTGTCGCCAGCGGCAGGTTGAGGCTCTTCTTCGGCTTCAGCGCCGAGTCGACCTCCTCGTCGGACCCGATCTGGGCGAAATCATCGGGCGTCTGGTTGCTCATCGGAGGTTGCCTCTCACTCGTGACGTAATGCATCGATGGGACGAAGACCGGCGGCTCGGTGCGCCGGCATGCTGCCGAAGAACAGGCCGACCGCCGCGGACACGCCGAGCGCGAGTCCGATCGACGACGGCACGAGCACCGGCTCCACGCCGGCCAACGGGAATCGGGTGACGATCAGCGCGGCGCCGACCCCGACCGCACCGCCGATCAGGCTGAGCAGGGTCGCCTCGATCAGGAACTGGCCGAGGATCGTCCGCCGCCGCGCGCCGAGCGCCTTGCGGATGCCGATCTCGCGGGTCCGCTCGGTGACGGTGACCAGCATGATGTTGGTGACCCCGATGCCGCCGACGACCAGGCTGATCGCTGCGACGGTCGCCAGCAGCGCGGTGAAGGTCGCTGCGGTGTCCTGGCTGGTCTGCAGGATCTGCGCGGAGTTGGTGATCCGGAACGGCGAGGTCTGATCGGCCGGCACCTGATGGCGTGCGGTCAGTAACTGCGTGACCTCCGCCTGCGCGGTGTCGACGCGATCGGTGTCCGCCGCCTGGACCACGATCTGGCTGAGTGCGCCGTACCCGGCCTGGGTCGCGCGGAGCGTGCTGATCGGCATGATCGCGGTCGCGTTCGGGTCCGAGAACCCGGTGCTGTCCTTGCTCGCCAGTACGCCGCGAACGACGAAGTCGATGGCGCCGAGCTGGATCGTCTGACCGACCGCGCTCGCGGGCCGGGTGAACAACTCGGTCGCGGTCGTCTGCCCCAGCAGGACCACCCGTTCGGAGTCGTCGACGTCCTGCTGGGTGAAGGACGCTCCGATCCCGACCGGTGTGTTGGTGGCCGGCATGTACTCCGGCGTCGTACCGATCACCTGGCTCACCGTGTAGCTGGTGTCGCCGTTCGTCGCCGTCGCACCGCTGCTGGTCATCACCGGGGCGACGGCGGACACGTCGGGCGCCAGCCGCTCGTCGGCCAGCGCGGTGGCGTCGGCCAGCGTCAGGCTGTACTGCTGGGACGACGGGCCGGCCTGGCCGCGCTGGAAGCCGCCGCCACCGCCGGTCGTGGACACCGTGAGCAGGTTGGTGCCCATCGCCTCCAGCCGGGCCTGTACCGCCTTGCCCGAACCGTTGCCGACAGCAACCAGCACGATGACCGCGCCGACGCCGATGGAGACGCCGAGGATGGTCAGCAGGGAGCGCAGCTTGTTCGCGTTGAGGCCGCGCAGGGCGGCCCCGAACAGGTCGCGAGGTGACATCAGCGAGTCACCTCGTCGGCGACGATCCGGCCGTCCGCGACCTGGATCAGCCGCCGGGCCCGGGCCGCCACCTCATGCTCGTGGGTGATCACCACGACCGTCCGGCCGTCGGCGTTCAGCTGGTCGAACATGTCCAGCACCTCGTCGGTCGAGTGCAGGTCCAGGTTGCCGGTCGGTTCGTCGGCGAGCAGGATCCGCGGCCCGGTCGCCAGTGCCCGCGCGATCGCCACTCGCTGCTGCTGACCGCCGGACAGCTGATTCGGCCGGTGGCCGGCGCGGTCGGTCAGCCCGACCAGCTCCAGCGCGCGGCCGGCCCGCTGACGCCGTTCGGCCCGGCGCAGCTGGGCGTAGGTGAGCGGGAGCTCGACGTTGGCGAGCGCGGTGGTCCGCGGGATCAGGTTGAAGGACTGGAAGATGAATCCGATCTTGCGGCCGCGGACGAGGGCCTGCTGGTCCTCGGTCAGCCGGGCCACGTTGCTGCCGTCCAGCCAGTACTCGCCCTGGCTCGGGACATCGAGGCAGCCGAGGATGTTCATCAGGGTCGACTTGCCGGATCCGGACGAGCCCATCACGGCGACGTACTCACCGGCTGCGACTCGCAGAGACACCCCGCGGAGCGCGTGCACGGCGGTCTCGCCGCTGCCGTACGTCTTGGTGACGTCCCGGATGTCGATCAGGGCGTCAGCGGCCACGGTTACCCCCGCCGCCCGTACCCGCGCCGACCGGGAACTGGCCGCCACCGCCGGGGAACTGCCCCTGGCCGAACTGTCCCTGCCGGCCTTGGCCGGTCTGGCTGTTGGTCCCGCCGATGGCGCCCTGGAGCAGCTCGATCCGGTCGCCCTCGTTCAGGCCGGAGACGATCTGGGTGTAGCTGTCGCCACGGACGCCGATCTTCACCTCGCGTGTCCCCGCGCCGTCGGCCATCGTCACGGTGTACGTCGTACCGCTGGTCGCGATCGCCGTGGTCGGGACGTAGAGGGCATTGGTCGCCTTCGCGGTCTGGACGGTCACGTTGGCGGTCTGGCCGATCCTGGTGTTCGCCGGGAGCTTGGCCAGGGAGAAGGTGGCCGCGTACGAGACGACGCCGTTGGTTGTCGTCGGGATCGGCGAGACGGACGCCAGCGATGCGGTGAGCGTCGTACCCGGTTCGGCGTTGAGCGTGACGGTCGCCGACTGGCCGGCCTTGATCTTGATCGCGTCCGCCTCCGCGAACGACGCGACGACCTGGAGCGCCTTCAGGTCCGAGATGTCCACGAAGCCGGATCCCGAGGTCGTCGTCGTACTCGAGGTGCTGGACCCTGAACCTTGACCTGAGGTCGAGCCTGAACCACTGCCCGAGCCTGACCCTGATCCGGAGCTCGAACCGCCGGTGACCGAGCCGACCGAGCCGTTGATCGCGGTGATCGTGCCGGCGATGGGCGCCTTGAGCGTGGTCGCGTCGACCGCGGCCTGGGCCGCCTCGACGTCCTGGTCGGCCTGCTCCTTGTCCGCCTTGGCCCGGGCCAGGCTCGCCTCGGCGTTGCTGACGGCAACTTCCGGGTTCTGGGTCTGGCCCTGGTTCTGGCTCTGGGTCTGCTGCTGTCCGTTGGTGGCCGTCGGGGTCGGTGAGGCCGACGCCTCCTCGGCCTCTTGCGCGGCATCCTCGGCGTCGTCGAGCGACTCCTGCGCGGCGGTGACCGAGTTGGCCGCCGCGATCTGGTTCTGGTCGGAGATCCGGAGCTGCCGCTCCGCGGCGGACGGGTCGACCTTGGCGATCGCCGCGCCCTTGGCCACCACCTGACCGACCTTCACCAGGATCTGGGTGACCGTGCCCGAGGTCTCGAACTGCGGTGACGCGGTCTGGGAGCTCTGCAGGGTGCCACTGGAACTGACGCTCGCGGTCACCTCGCCACGGGCCACCTCCGCCGTCGGACGCGTCGCACTGGCGGCCGGCGGGTCCTTCTTGAAGAAGAGGAAGTAGGCGGTGATGGCGATGGTCAGGACGATGGCCACCAGGGCCACGTTGACGAAGCTGAGGCCACGGAGTTTGTGGCGGGGTAGCACCATGGCAGCAGACGCTAAAGCCGCTTGCTGAGGAAGTGATGCTCGATTCCTGGCAACTGCCTGTGAACTCTGCATCGGTTCGGTGCGTCGTACGTCGGACGGTCCGCGACACACCGTGATGAGTGAACGCGCGAGTACAGGGCGTCACGACGGTGCTGTCAGGTGCGTACATGAGGCTCGGGCATGCCAAAATGGGAATGATCCGGGCCGGCCGACCGTTGGCACGGATGACGATCTCGGAGGTTTGACATGTCTAATCGCGTACTGCGTGGTTCGGGGCTGGGTGGGGTCAGCTTCGAGGATGACCGCGGTGTGGAGTTCGCTCCGCGCCAGATGATCACGTACGACTGCCCCCGCGGCCATGTGGTCGAGGTCACGATGGCGCACGACGCCGAGGTGCCCGCGATCTGGGAGTGCCCGCATTGCGGCAGCGAGGCCGCCCGGTCCACCGGCGAGAAGCCGGAGCCGAAGCAGGAGAAGCCGGCCCGTACGCACTGGGACATGCTGCGCGAGCGTCGCAGCATCAGCGAGCTCGAGGAGCTCCTGGCCGAGCGCGTGGAGCTGCTGCGCAAGGGCGAGATCGGCCCGGCGCACCTGCACCGCACGAAGCGCACCGCCTGACCTTCAGGCCCTGACGGGCTCTCACCGCAACGGCGCGGTGGGGGTCCGTTTTTGTTGTGCTGATTTGCCTAAAGGTTTTAGGTTATTTCATAATCAGGTATGGCAAGAGCAGGGTTGACGACCGAGCGAGTGGCGCGGGCCGGGGCCGAGCTGGCCGACGAGGCCGGCTTCGAGCAGGTCACCGTGTCGGCGCTGGCCCGGCAGTTCGGCGTACAGGTCGCAAGCCTGTACTCGCACGTTCGCAGCTCCCATGACCTGAAGACGCGGATCGCCTTGCTCGCTCTCGAGGAGATGGCCGATCTGGGCGCCGCGGCGCTGGCCGGACGTGCCGGTCGCGATGCTCTCGCCGCCTTGGCGAACGTCTATCGCGACTACGCCCGCGAACATCCCGGACGGTACGCCGCCGCCCAGTTCCCGCTCGATCCCTCGGCTGCCGCCGCCAGCGCCGGCGGGCGGCACGCGGAGATGACCCGAGCGATCCTGCGCGGCTACGACTTGACCGAGCCCGCTCAGACCGACGCGATCCGGCTGCTGGGCAGCGTGTTCCACGGCTACGTCAGCCTGGAGCTGGCCGGCTCGTTCAGCCACAGCAAACCCCCGAGCCATGAGAGCTGGCCACGCATCCTGGACGCGCTCGACGCTCTCCTGCGCAGCTGGCCCGACCACGAGTAGAGGTTCTTCCGTTGATCACCACCCCCATCACCCTTGACCTTCTGCGCGGCGCGCTCGATCTCGAGCAGACGGATCGCGGGGTGCTCCCGCATCGGTTGCCTGCCTGGGCCCGGAAGCAGTACGACGACGGGCAGATGACGATGGTCGAGTCGCAGCCCTCCGGCATACGGCTCGTGTTCTCCAGCCGGGCAACTGTCATCGAGCTGGAGACGCTGCCGACGAAGCGGGACTACGTCGGCGCTCCCCCGCGTCCGGACGGTGTGTACGACGTCCTCGTCGATGGCCAGCTGGTGGCGCAGGCGAGCGTGCCTGGTGGTGACATCATCACGATCGACCTGACGACCGGTTCTGCCGAGACCCGGCGCGGTGAGCCGGGGACGCTGCGGTTCGACCGGCTGGCCGACGTACCCAAGACCGTCGCGATCTGGCTGCCGCACGACGAGACCACCGAACTCGTTGCCCTCCGCACCGATGCCCCGGTCGAGCCGGTCCCGGTCACTCGCCGGGTATGGCTCCACCACGGCAGCTCGATCAGCCACGGCTCCAACGCCACCCATCCCACCGGCACCTGGCCGGCCCTGGCCGCCGCTCAGGCCGGTGTGGAACTCGTCAACCTGGGCTTCGGCGGGAGTGCGTTCCTCCAACCCTTCATCGCGCGCACCATCCGCGACACCCCCGCCGACCTGATCAGCCTCAAACTCGGCATCAACATCGTCAACACCGACGGCCTCCGCCTCCGCAGCTTCACCCCGGCCGTCCACGGCCTCCTCGACACCATCCGCGAAGGCCATCCGGACACACCGCTCCTGGTCATCTCCCCCATCCTCTGCCCGATCCACGAGGACACCCCCGGCCCCACCGGCTGGGACCTGTCGGCACTCGCCGACGGCGAACTCCGCTTCACCGCCACCGGCAACCCCGAGGAGATCCCCGCCGGCAAACTGACCCTCTCGATCATCCGTGCCGAGCTGTCCCGCATCATCACCCAGCGCGCGGCCGACGACCCCAACCTCCACTACCTCGACGGCCGCACCCTGTACGGCGAACCCGACAACGCGGCCCACCCCCTCCCCGACGACCTCCACCCCGACGCGCAGACCCATCGCACCATGGCGGACCGCTTCACCACCCACACCTTCACCCCCAAAGGCCCCTTCACAACCCCCGTCGACTGACCCGGCCCTGTCGCTGATCGCCGCACTGGACCAGTGTGGTGAGCGAACGGCATCCTGGTGATGGCCTCCGCACGGCGGAGGTGGGGCTTGGGAGCGGACATGGTGGGGAGCGGGCGGAGTACCGGTACGAGGGAGTCGGCGCGGGTCGTGGTCGTGGACGACCATCCGTTCTTCCGGGACGGGCTGATCCGGGGCCTGCCCGAGAGCGGCTACCTCCAGGTGGTGGGCGAGGCTTCCACCGGCCGGGAAGGACTCGAGGTGATCGCCGACGAGCGCCCGGACGTGGCGGTTCTCGACTACCAGATGCCGGACCTCACCGGGCTGGACGTCGTCCACGCGATCGTCCGGCAGGGACTGCCCACCCGGACGCTGATCCTGTCGGCCGTGACCGACAGCGCGATCGTCTTCCGGGCTCTGGAGGAGGGTGCTCAGGGCTATCTGTCGAAGGAGGCTCGCCGTTCGGAGATCGTCGACGCCGTACGGCGGGTGGGCCAGGGCGAGACTGTGGTCCCTCCGGAACTGGCCGCGGGGCTGGCCGATCAGATCAGGCTGCGTGCGACCTCCGCCGTTCCGGTGCTCAGTGAACGCGAAACGCAGGTACTGACCGGATTCGCTCGCGGCCTGTCGATCCCCGAACTGGCGGCCGAGCTGTACCTGGGCGTGAGTACGGTCAAGACGCACACCCAACATCTCTACGAGAAGCTGGGGGTATCGGACCGGGCCGCTGCGGTCGCCGAAGGTATGCGACGGGGCCTGCTCGAATGAAAGGGTCGGACCAGATCGCCGGACTACCGCATCAGGCTGCGCGAATCCAGGCATCGCTGCACCAGGCTGCGCGGATCCAGGCGCTGCTGCGGTTGCTGCTCGCCGGGTTCCTGGTGGCGGTCCTGGTGACCCAACCACCGTCCGACCACCTCGTGCTCTGCTGGGTGATCGTCCTGTGCTACGTGATCTGGACTGCGGCCACCACGGTGATCCTGCGGATCGGCGGGCCGGGCATGCTGCCGTACACCTGGGTGGCCCTGGCAGTCGATGTGATCACACTCACCGGGCTGACCCTGGTCGCTGACACGTCCGCAGACACCACCTGGACGGCGTACACCTTGCTGAACGGGCTCTTCGTGGTCCCGCTGCTGGCAGCGACGCAACTCAGTCCCCTGGTCTGCGCACTCGCCACGGCGCCCGCGGTGGCCGCCTATCTCGTCTCCGGGCTGCTGATCCGGCCGATCGACGAGGAGCCGATCTCGTACGTCGTACTCCGGTCGCTGCTGCTCGCCCTCGTCGGGCTGGCGTGTGTGCTGCTGTCTGCGCTGCAGCGCTCACGGGTTCTGACCATCGCCCGGCTGCTGCAGGAACGGAACCACCTGCTGGAGGAGATGGTTCAGATCGAGCAGCGCGAACAACGCAACCTGGCTGAGACGCTGCACGACGGAGCGCTGCAGTATGTGCTGGCCGCCCGCCAGGATGTCGAGCCGGCAGCCGCCGGTGACGCCGAATGTCTCGAGCGGGTCGAATTCGCGTTGGCCGAGACGACCCGGTTGCTGCGGGCCACGATGTCGCAGCTTCATCCGGCAGCTTTGGAATCGGCCGGATTGCTGCCGGTGCTGAAGGACGTCGCCGACGCCACCCGGTCCCGCGGCCGGTTCTCGATCGACGTCGTGACGCACGACTGGGACGAGTCGACGCGCACCGCCGCCGACGAATTGCTACTGGTGACGGTTCGCGAGCTGCTCACGAACGTGGTGAAGCACGCCTCGGCCCGCAAGGTCGTCGTCCAGTTGGGGCGGACCGACGCCGTTGCGACCCTGCGGGTCATCGACGATGGCCGAGGTCTCGGCGGAGTGGACCTCGAGGCCCGGTTGCGGAACGGGCACCTCGGCCTCGCGTCGCGGCGGATCAGGGTGGAAGCGGCCGGCGGATGGATGCGGTTGCGGGACGCCGAACCGCACGGCACGGTCGCCGAGGTGGAGGTTCCGCTGGTCTGAGCACAGGCTTGCGGCCCGCTCGTCGCGGGCCGCAAGGGTGGTGGCGTTCCGATTCAGTTGGCCATCTGGTTGTTGCCGTGCATCAGCATGGAGCTCAGGGCGTCGCGGGTGGCATCGTTCATGTGCCCGGTCTGCGGAAGGTGCGCGTCGCGCTGCAGGTACATGATGGCGTTCATCGTCTGGGTGTTCTCATACCCCGTGATCGGCCCGTTGTAGTAGTTGAGCTGCGCGAGCTGCTGCTGCAGCAGCTTCATGGCAGCGGACGGGGCCGCCGGCCTCACCGGCCGGTTGTTCGCAGTCTGGTACTGACCCGACGTGCTGGTGCCCGACTGGGCCGGTCCGGTGGGGGCGTCCGCGTGGGCGGGCCCTGCCACTCCGACGACGGCGGCGGCGACAATCCCTGCCACCGCAAGGCAGCTGGTGACGGCAGTCGCGATGATCCATCCCTTGGGCCTGGAAGCGGTGGCGGTCGTGCTTGACATTTCTTGTGTTCCTTTCTCTGTGCGGTTCGGCTGTTCCGTACCGTCTGAAAGCAACACTCCATCCATTCGCCCACTCTCACGATCCCCCACCCAGCCGATCCCCCGGTGGACCCCGCCATCCCCCAATCGGCCGACCCCACACCTGCTCAGAGCTCAGAGCGAGGCGGTGTCGAGCGGATTCGCGGCGATTCTGGTGGTCAGGCCGGACCGGATTGCGCGGGCGGCGGAGCTGCCGGCTTTGCGGTCGGCCTGTGCCTGGAAGCAGGCGAGGAACTCGTCCGTCAGCCCCAGGCGGGGGTACTGCCGGAGTACGTCGGCCCGGACGTCGGGACTCAGGTCGTCGAGGTTCTTCCCCACGATGTCGAACGCCGCCGCCCGCGACAGCAGGTGACCCTCGGGATCGTCGGCCACCTCCACATCGGGCCACATGTGCCGCACGATGACTTCGCCGAGCCGTTCGCGGCGCTCGTTCGACCAGCCGGCACCAGCGGTGAACACGCGGGCGACATGGCCGCTGGCATCCTCGAAGGAGACGGTGTGGCTGTCGAACTCCGGTACCAGGCTGATGTCGTGGAACATCGCGGCCAGGAACAACAGCTCGGCGTCGTACGAGATGCCCTCCTGCCTGCCGAAGGCCGCCGCCCACACATACACGCGGCGCGAGTGGCTCAGCAACGCGGGCGACAGGTACGCGGAGGCCACCTCCAGCGCCGCGGACGCGGCGGCGGTATCAGGAATCACAAGGTCGTTCATACTTCAACGATACGGCGCTGAAGGCCCGCGTCGCTGGTCCACTCCGACGCCACGATCATGGGCCATTCACCACGGAAGCGGCCCATCAGCTACGCCGCCAAGTGGCCCACAGACAGCGGACCACGAGCGCGTACCGTCGAAACCCAACCCACTACATCGACTACCGCAAGGACCACCATGCGTGCCATCACTGCCCAGAACCGCGAGGCCGACGACCACGGGCTGTCCCTGACCGAGCTCCCCTACCCTTCCGCCGCCGAGAACGACGTGATCGTGCAGGTCCACGCCGCCGGCTTCCTCCGCGGCGAGCCGGACTGGCCCGGGACCTGGACCGACCGCGCCGGCCGCGACCGCACGCCGAGCGTCCTCGGCCACGAGCTGTCCGGTGTGGTCGTCGAACTCGGCTACGGCACCACCGGTCTCACGGTCGGTCAGCGGGTGTTCGGGCTGACCGACTGGCGCCGCAACGGTTCGCTCGCCGAGTACGCCGCCGTGGAGGCCCGCAACCTGGCCCCGCTCCCCGCCGATGTCGACCACATGACCGCGGCCGCCGCGGTGATGCCCGGTCTGACCGCCTGGCAAGCGCTGTTCGACCACGCTCACCTGCAAACAGGCCAAACCGTCCTCATCCACGGCGCCGGCGGCTCCGTCGGCTCGGTCGCCGTACAACTGGCCCGCGAGACCGGAGCCCACATCATCGGCACCGGCCGGGCTTCCGACCGGGACCTGGCCGGCACCCTGGGCGTGCACGAGTTCCTCGACCTGGACGGCGAGCGCCTGGAGGACGCCGGCGAGGTCGACGTGGTGTTCGACGTCATCGGCGGCGAGATCCGCGACCGCTCCACCACGCTGTTGCGCCCCGGTGGCACCCTCGTCACCGTCGCCGAGCCGCCGACCATCCAGCCCCGCGACGGCCGGGCGATCTTCTTCGTCGTCGAGCCCAACCGCGAACAACTGACCCAACTCGCCACCCGCCTCCGCGAGGGTCGGCTCACACCGCTCGTCACCAGCGTCCGCCCCCTCGCCGACGCCCCAGCCGCCTTCAGCACCCGCGGCAGAACCATCATCACGGTGGCCGCGGAATGACGCGGTTTGTCGGGGCACGCAGGTAGTGTCCTGGCCCGTGGACGTTGGGGAGCGCATTCAGGAACTGGCCGATCGGATCGTCGTCCTGCGGGACGCCTACTACCGGGGTTCGCCGGCGGTGGCCGACGCGGAGTACGACGTGATCGAGGACGAGCTGCGGACGCTGATCGAGGCCAACCCGGAGCTGGCGCCCGACCCGAACCCGTTGGATCAGGTCGGCGCGCCCGCGGTGCTGCACGCGCCGATCCGGCACTCGCGGCCGATGCTGTCACTGGAGAAGGCGACCCGCCCCGAACAGGTCGAGGCCTTCTTCAGCCGCTTCCCCGGCCAGTCGGTCGTGGTCATGCCGAAGCTGGACGGCCTGTCACTGGCCCTGGTCTACGAGAACGGGCAACTCGCACGAGCGATCACCCGCGGCGACGGGACCACCGGCGACGACGTGACCCCGCTCGTGCGGGCACTCGCCGACGGAGTCCCGGACCGGCTCGAGGTACAAGACCGCACCGAGGTCCGCGGTGAGGCGGTCATGTTGCGCTCCACCTTCACCGCCTACAACGCCGCTCACCTCGACAAGCCCTTGATCAACCCAAGGAACGCCGCCGCCGGCACACTCCGCGCCAAGGACCCGGCGACCGTCGCCGAACGACGCCTGCAGTTCCTCGCCTTCGACCTGCTCAGCGACTCCGACAACGCCGACGCCGATCTCGAGCGCGCGCTGCAGACGATGGGATTCACCGTCGCCGAGATGCGGCACTGCGACGACGCCGCCGCGGCGCAGGCGGTGATCACCACGATCGAGCAGCAACGCAACGACCTGGACTACGACCTGGACGGCGCCGTACTGCGTCTCGCCGATCGCGACGCCTTCGCCGCCGCGGGCACCCGGTCCAGCTCGCCACGCGGCGCACTGGCGTTCAAGTTCGCCGCCGAAGAGAAGACGACCGTGCTGGCCGACGTCGTCTGGGACGTCGGCAAGACCGGCAAGATCGCGCCGGTCGCGTGGCTGGAGCCCGTCTTCGTCGGCGGTACGACGGTCACGCGCGCGACGCTGGCCAACCAGGAGGTGATCCGTGCCCGCGGCATCAAGATCGGCGACACGGTCCTGGTCCGCCGCGCCGGCGACGTGATCCCGTTCGTCGCCGGCGTACTCGACGCCTCCAAGCGCACGGGAGCGGAGCGAGACATCGTGCCGCCGTCGGTGTGCCCGTCATGCGAGCAGCCGCTGATCGAGCAAGGCAACAGCCGCGAACTGTTCTGCACCAACGTCAGCTGCCCAGCCCAGACCGTACGGCGGCTGATCCACTGGGCGTCCCGGGCGGCCGCCGACATCGATGCGATCGGCGGAGTCTGGATCGAGCGGCTGGCCGAGGCCGGGATCCTGGAACACCCTTCGGACTTCTACCAGCTCACCAAGGAAGGGCTGCTGGAGTTCGACCGCATCGGCGAGGTGTCAGCCGCCCGCATGATCGACTCGATCGACACCAGCCGCCAGGTCGGCCTCCGCCGGGCACTCATCGGCCTCGCGATCCCGATGGCCTCCGAAGGCACCGCGGCCAGGCTGTGCCGCGCCGGATTCGCTTCCCTGGAAGAGGTCGCCGAGGCTGGCGTCGACGGGCTCGTCGCCGTCGACGACATCGGCCAGAAGGTCGCCGCCTCACTGATCGAGCACCTCACCCGGCTGCGCCCCGAGCTCGAACGGCTCCGCGCGGCCGGCGTCTCGCTCGACGTACGCGAGGAGGACCTCCCACCTGTCGTGGCAGCCGGTGCACCACTGGCCGGCAAGACAGTGGTGGTGACCGGCTCCATCAGCGACCCACGCTCCGGTGAGAAGGTCACCCGCCCGGCCTTCCAGCGCCTCTGTGAACGGGCGGGCGCGACCATCGCCTCGTCGGTTTCGGCGAGTACCGACCTGCTCATCACCGGCGCCGATGTCGGTGCGTCCAAACTCACCAAGGCCGAGAAGCTCGGCGTCACAGTCGTCGACCAGTCCGAGATCTGGCAACAGCTCCAGGCCGCCGACGTGCTCCCCCGCTGACCTCACGGCCCGTGTCCAGTTCCTGACAGCGGGCTGGCGCCCGGCGTACCGGACCCGCAAGGGTTGACGTATGACGGACACCAGCACCGGCAAGGACCGCGAGGCGACCGGCTTCCAGGAGCAGGCGCCGTACGACGAATCGATCGACCTGCGCACCGATTTCGTGATGGTCTACGGTCTCAACGACACCACCCCGCAGCGCATCGCCCGCTGGCGTGAGGCCGGCTATCGCGTCCACCTGATGACGGGCATCTCCTGGGGCAACTACCAGGACTACCTGGATGGACGGTGGGACGGCTCCGACCATTGGGCCGACGCGCAGACGGCGGGCGACGGATCGCCGATCCTGCACGGGCAGAGCACCGATATCCCGTACATGGTCCCGACGTTCGGCTTCACCGAGTACCTGGTGCGGAAACTCCGCCCGATCATCGAGCTCGGCGTCGAAGGCATCCACCTCGAAGAGCCGGAGTTCTGGGCGCGCGCCGGCTACTCGGAATCGTTCAAGCGGGAGTGGCAGGCCTTCTTCGGCGAGCCGTGGCAGGCCCCGCACAGCACCGCCGAAGCGCACTTCCGCTCCGGGCAGCTCAAGCAGCACCTGCTGTCCCGCAGCCTCGACCGGGTCACCTCCGTGCTCCGCGACGAAGCGCTCCAGCAGGGCCGCCTGGTGCGCTTCTACGTCCCGACGCACAGCCTCCTGAACTACACCCAGTGGCAGATCATCAGCCCCGAATCACGCCTGCGGGCGCTGCCCTCGATCGACGGCGCCATCGCGCAGGTGTGGACCGGAACCTCCCGGACGCCCAACGCGTACGCCGGAAAGGTTGCCGAGCGCACCTTCGAGACGGCCTACCTGGAATACGGCATCGCCCAGGACCTCACCCGCGGCACCGACCGCCGCATGTGGTTCCTGCACGACCCGATCGAGGACCACCCGGACCGCACCTGGGAGGACTACCTGGCCAACTGGCAGCGCACACTTATTGCCTCGCTGCTGCACCCGGGCGTCTCGCGGTACGAGGTCGCGCCGTGGCCGAACCGGATCTTCAACCGCCCGTACCTGCGCGAGGGATCCACTGAACGGGAATCGATTCCGCAGGACACCGCCACCAGCTACCTCATCGCGATGAACAGCCTGCGCGACCTGGATCAGCCGGAGGTGCGCTGGGCCAACGACGGACCGCGGATCGGGATCGCGCTCTCGGACACCGCCATGTTCCAGCGCTGGGCACCCGGTGGCGAGAGCGGACATTACGACGGCCTGCAGGACGCCCTGGCACTCGAAGGCCGCGAGCAGCTGCACTTCTCCGACTTCTACGGTCTGGCGCTGCCACCGCTGTGCGACGGGCAGAAGGTCTGCCCGGTCCAGCTGGAGAACGTGATCGACACTCCTGATGCACTCGACGATGTCGACGTAGTCGTCCTGAGCTACGAGTTCCAGAAGCCGCTTGCCCCCGGCATCCATTACGCGCTGGCCGGGTGGGTCAGCCGCGGCGGCAGCCTGTTGTACGTCGGCGACGGCGCCGACCCGTACCACGAGATCCGCTCCTGGTGGACCGGCCGCTACGACACCTGCGCCGACCACCTGGCCGAGGCACTCGGCGCGGACCGCAACCACGACGGTGTCCAGCCGATCGGCAAGGGCCGGGTCCGGTTCCTCCCGTCCCGGCCGGCCGCCTTCACCGAATCACCGGAACACGCCGCCGAGCTGGTCGCGGCGATCCGCGAACTGGCCGAGGCGGGCGGCCACAGCTGGGAGTCCACCAACTGGCTGTCGGTCCAGCGCGGCCCGTACCTCGTCGGCGCCGTACTGGAAGAGGCCGGCGGCTCACACGTTGTCGAGGGCACCTACCTCGACGTCCTCGACCCGCAGCTCGGCATCGTCCGCCAGCGAGAGCTCGGCCCAGGCCAACTGACCTGGCTCCGCGACCTCACCTACGACGAGGAACCCCTGCTCGCCTCGGCCGGCCGAGTAGTGGGCTGGGAAAGCCACCAGACCGGCATCCGCTTCACCTCCGAGGCACCCCGCGGCGTCCAAGTCACCAGCGCCCTGCGCGTCCCAACCAATCCAACGGCCGTCCGAGCCGACGACGCCAACCTCACCGACATCCAGTACGACGCCGAGCTCGGCATCCTATGGCTCCGCCACCCGGGCGTACCCGCCGGAACCCACGTCCAGATCGACTTCTGACGCTGGCCTTTCACGATCGACGCGAGCCTCCCGGCTGGTCAGCTGGGAGGCTCGGGGCCGACGCGGGGGTGCTGGATCGTGGCGCCTGTGATGGCTGGGGAACGGCGAGACTTGCTGAGGACACGGGCGACTGTCCACGGGCGTAGCAGGGCCGTTGGCGGGTCGGTCAGTTGGAGTACACGGTTGAAGGCCCCCGCCACGGGAACCGAGACGTGAGCTGCCCGGATGACCTGCAGGATGTAGGCGTTGAGTCGGGCGGTTCCCGTGGGCTTGGGACCTACCGTGGCGGGGTGGCCGAAGTCACCACCCACTGCGATGCGCCAAGGCGCGTCGATGACGCGAGCGGCCTTGCGGTGGAATCGTTTCGGCAGCTCCGGGGAGACCACCCCGGCAGCCTGCGCCACCTCGCCCAGAACGGCCGCCTGTAACGCCGCCGACGACATGCCCTGGCCGTAGATCGGGTCGAAGCTGCTGGCTGCGTCCCCGAGCGTGACGAGCCCCTCCAGCAGGTCCGACGCCTTCTCGTAGTGTCGTCGCTGACTCGACGGGAAGCGGTACGCCACGATCTCCGACAAGCGCTCGCAGCGGTCGACGAGCTGCCCGAGGGTGGGGCTCGGCAGGGAGGCCATGAAGGCGCGGACGCCCTCTTCGTCGGTGGGCGGGGCATCGCCGTGCACACCCGCCACGGTCACCTGCCAGCGGTCGCCCTCGACCGGCAGCGCGGATCCGGCGCGGAATGAGCCCGGGTTGTCGACGCACACAATGAGCTCGCCCTCGAAGTCGTCCGGTGAGCGGCGCATCAGGAAGGACGCATACCCGATGTCGATGCCGACCCGGGTGACCGGTGGCTCGAGGAGGCCGGACGTCGCGAGGTCGTGGGCGATGCGTGAGTTGCGCCCGGAGCAGTCGACGACGAGGTCGGCGGGCCGCTCGACGCCGGCCACCACGACCCCGGTCACCCGGTGGTCCTCGACAACAGCTCGCTCGACGGTCACGCCGTCCTCGACGGACACGCCGGGCAAGGCGGCTACGCGAGCACGGACGACGTGCTCGAGCAGCGGCCGGGTAAGGCAGAGCACCGGCCCGCCCCAGTCCCCGCGGGCTCGGTAGGCGCCGCCCTGGAACACCCACGCTCCGTATCCATCGGCATGCATGGCTCCTTGGGACACGAGTTCGTCCTCGATACCGGGGAACCAGTCGCGCAGCAGATCTAACCCAGCGGACAAGAGCAGGTGCAGGTGCCGGCCCTGTGGCACATGGCCGCGCGGTGCGACGGCATCCGTGAGCCGCTCGCGCTCGAGCACGACAACCGACGCTTGGTCGGACATGGCTCGCGCCGCGAACAACCCGGCCATGCTGCCCCCGACAACGACCACCCGCGGTACTGCCACGGCACACCCCCAACTCGCTGCCGGACACCCTCAAGGCTAGTGCTCGGCGCTACCTGTCGCGACAGCCCGCGGAGGGTGGGAACGCGTCGCGGACGCCCAGGGGGTTTGGGTGTCAGGCGGCGGTGATCAGCAGCTCTCCCAGAGCTGTGAACTCGCGATCGACTGGGGAGGGTTTTCTGCCGATTCGGGGGTAAAACCCTCCCCAGTCCACGGGTAGCTGACCGTCGGCGTGACGACGGTCGTCTCGCGGGCGTGCACCAGCCCCGGGGTGGTTGATCGCGCACGACACCGAAGCACGCGTGGGCTCATCCCAGCACGCGTCAGCGCAGTCGCCTGACCCACCGCGGTCCGCGTGGGGAGGAAACTACTTCTGGTCGGGGTCTATTACTTCGCCTTGGATGACGTCGTCGGAGGTCGGGCGGGGGCGGGTGGGATCGGCGCCGGGGATGAAGTTGCCGAGGTTCGGGGTGCCGAACTGGGTGGCTACCCGGCGGCTGAAGAACGCGGACATGGCCCGGCGGGCGACGGGGCGGGTGAAGGGGAGGACGAAGAAGAAGCCGAAGATGTCGGTGACGAAGCCCGGAGTGAGCAGGAGGGTGCCGCCGACCAGGACGAGGGCCGCGTCGGACAGTTCGCGGCCGGGCAGCTTGCCGCTCTGGAACGACGCCTGCAAGGCGTTCCAGGCCCGCCGGCCCTCACGCTTGATCAGCCACGCACCGAGCGCGCTCTCCACGAGCAGCAGCCCGACCGTCGGCCAGCCGCCGATCACCTGGCCGACCTGGATGATCACGTAGATCTCCAGGATCGGCACCACCAGCAACGCGAGCGCCACGAGCCACGGCATATGTCCTACCCCTTCCGGCCTGGAACATCAGACGGCCTAAACACCAGGCGGCCTAAAACACCAGCGTACGGAACGAGTGGGAACGACGGACCCTGAGAGGACCCTGGCTCAGACCGGAACCTTCTCGCGGCTGGGGGTCGCGGCCGGCGGCGTCTGCGGGCCGTCGTTCGTACGGCGCCGACGACGGGCGACCAGGGCCAGCACGATGCCGAGCAGCCCGAGGCCGGTCAGGATCCACTGCGGCCAGCCGCCGATGGTGCTCGCGAGAGTGTGGGTGTCGCGCACCGGAACCGTGGCGACGTACACATCCGGCACGAACTGGGCCGACTTGTGCTCGACCGTCCCGTCGGGCCGGATGACGCCGGAGATCCCGCTGGTGGACGCGATCAGCACGGTCCGGCCGGTCTCGATCGCCCGCATCCGGGTGATCGCGAACTGCTGCTCGGGCTGCCCGGTCCCGCCGTACGTCGCGTTGTTGGTCTGGACGATCAAGACCTGGGCGCCACCGTTGATCAGGTCCGAGATCACGTTGTCGTAGGCGAGCTCGAAGCAGATGATGTCGCCGTACGTCACGCCGTTGATCGGCATCACGCCCGGGACCGTGCCGGGCGCGGTCTGCCGGCCGATCATCTCCAGCCGCTTGATGTAGGGCAGCAACTGGTCGCGGAACGGGATGTACTCACCGAACGGCACCGGGTGCCGCTTCGCGTACCGCTGGCCGGGGCCGGTGACCGGGTCCCACACGATGCCGGTGGTCTGCCGCTCGTCCGGACCGGGGCCTTCGGTGACGGCACCGACCAGGATCGGTACGTCGACGGCCTTGACCGCCTCCTCGATGTCGGCGCGGGTCTCGTCGTCCTTGTACGGGTCGATGTCGGTCGAGTTCTCCGGCCAGATCACCAGGTCCGGCTTCATCTCGGTGCCGTCCTGGACCCGCTTCTCCAGGTCGAGGGTCGCCGACAGGTGGTTGCGGGTGACGGTCCGCGCGCGGCCGAGGAACTCCAGCCCCTTGCCGGGCACGTTGCCCTGCACCATCGCGGCCTTCACGGTCTTGCCGTCGCCCTCGGTCGACAGGTTGATCAGCGAACTGCCGAAGACGATCGCCAGCCCGGCGACCACTGCGACGGCCCGGAGCCGCAGGCCGCTGGCCGGCCGCAGTACGGCGTACAGGAGAACGCCGACGAACGCGATCACGAAGCTCAGCCCCGGAATGCCTACGAAGGCGGCGAGCTTGCCGAGCGAGAGGTCGGAGAACGCCCACGCGAGCTTGCCCCACGGGAAGCCGCCGAACGGCACCGAGGCGGTGGCGAACTCGGTCGCCACCCACAGGCACGGGATCCACAGCATCCACAGCTTCAGCTTCAGCACCTGCGTCGCGAACAGCCCGAAGACGGCGTAGAAGAGCCCTTCGAGGATCGCCAGCGCGACCGCGGCGTCGCCACCGATCACCGTGATCCACGGGATCAGCACCGCGTAGTAGGTGATGCCGAAGCCCGCACCGATCAGGAACCCGCCTTTGGCCGACGCACCGTTCAGCGCGGCCAGGAACAGCGGTACGGCGACGATCGCGAGCCAGGGGTGGTCATGCGGTTCGAAGGCCAGGCCGAGCAGTGCGCCGGCCGCGACCGCCACGGCAATCCTCGGCAGCAACCGCCCGAAAGCCTTCAACCGGTCCACGCGGTAACCCCTTGTCCTCACTGTTCCGGCGGACGCCGGTCGCACGACCGTACAACGTCCCGGACACGCAAATGTATCCGGTCAGTAGCCATTGGGCACCGATTGCGGAAAGTGAGGATGTCGTCACACAAAGAGGAAAGAGGCTCGGCGCTCCTTCGGACCAACCGCCGGCCCACTGGCTGCGAACCGCCCGGCTGTTGTCTACTGGGCGCCGAACCTCTTCCACCTCTGCCCCGCGGGGGGCTCACCACCAGCGATCTCAGCCCCCGTCGACTCAAGCCTGGCACTGGCCTGGTCAGCGTCGCGGGATCATCCGGTGGCCGAACTTCGTGTGACCGTTGCTCAAACGGGATATGACGACTCCCAAAACGATGCTCGCTGACGGCGACGGTGTCAACCTCTGCACCGGCTCCTTGAGGCCGTTGTAACACTATCGGCTGCCCTCCAAGAAAAAACGAGGTTCTTTCAGCCCCGTCACGTTACAGAGCCGTCTCGGCACTCCACGTGTTCGTTACCCAGGGCAACTATTCGTCACCCAACCGGTACGACGACGGTTCCCTTTGCGCGCGTGATCACAAGGGGCTCGGCCAGCAGCTCGGCCGCGGACTCGGACTGGTCCGGCCGGCCACGGCAGACGACGTACGCGCTGAACTCGAGGTCGCGGCTGCGGTTGCCGACCCGGGTGATCGTTGCCTTCACCTCCACAACGTCGCCGGCGCGCAGCGGCTGCAGGAACTGGACGTCGGAGTACGACGCGAACAGTCCCTCGTCGCCGTCGGCCTGGATGCAGACCTCGGTCGCCACGTCCCCGAACAGCGCGAGCACGTACGCGCCGTCGACCAGGTTCCCGGCGTAGTGCGCGTGGCTGTACGGCACGTACCGCCGATGCGTCGCAGTGAGTCCAATAGTTGCCTTTGACACCTTTTATGCCCCCGTCTTCTCAAGTGTGCGCAGCCTGTGCGGGATCCGCTTCGTCACGAGTGCGTCGACCAGATAGCTGGCCACCTCGCCAGGCGTCGTTCCGCGGCCGAACACCCGGTCCACACCGAGCTCGCCGGCCATCTGCTCGGTGAAACGGGGGCCGCCGGCAACCAACACCGGCCGGGCGTCCTCGGCGTACGCCTCCCGGAAGGCGGCCGACATCTCCTTGGTGTTCAGTACGTGCGCCTCCCGCTGGGTCACCACCTGTGACACCAGGATCGCGTCCGCCTTCTCCGCCTTGGCCCGCCGGACCAGCTCCGGTACGGCGACCTGCGCGCCGAGGTTCACCACCTTGAGCTCGCGGTAGTACTCCAGGCCCTTCTCCCCCGCGAACCCCTTGATGTTCATGATCGCGTCGATGCCGACGGTGTGCGCGTCGGTGCCGATACACGCACCGACGATGGTCAGCCGGCGGCGCAGCGTCTTGCGGATCGAGAGGTTCACCTCCTTCGGCGACAGCAGCGGGTAGTCGCGCTCGATCACTTCGACCTTGTCGGTGTCGACCAGGTGGTTCACCGGCCCGTAGACCACGAAGAAGGTGAAGTCCGGACCCATCGCCTTGGCGTGGACGACGAGGGCCGGGTCCATGCCCATCTTGTTCGCGAGCTGGACGGCGGCGCCCTCGGCCCGCTTGTCGTGCGGGATCGGCAGCGTGAACGACAGCTGCACCATGCCGTCACCCGTGGTGTCGCCGTACGGCCGGATGATGCTCACTGGTCCTCCTCCAACAGCTCGATCGCCGGGTTGTAGTACTCGGAGGACCTGCGAGCCACTCCGTCCAGACCGCGCCCGGCGTCCTGCGGGCGCTTCATCAGTCCGAAGGTCCCGTCGCCGATCGCGTTCAGCAGGCCGTCGTCGACGATCTCCTCGAGGAGCTCCACCGACTCCCCCAGCACCTGCCGGGCGCGGGACGCGATGAAGCCGTCCGGAGCCGGCCGGAAGTCCTCATGAAGGTTGCCTGCGGCACCCAGAACGTAGCGGACGTTCTGCAGGGCCAGATCGCGGTCGGAGATCCACGGCGTCACGACCGCCTCGGTCATCATGCCGACCAGCAGGATGCCCTGCCCGGTCATCGCCCCGGCCAGGTTGAAGAAGCCGTCCAGCAGGTACCCGCGGAACACGTCGCCGGTCATGTGCCGCGTCGGCGGCATCCACTTCAGCGGCGCGTCCGGGAACAGCTGCCGGGCGAGCATCGCGTGCGCCAGTTCGAGCCGGAACGAGTCCGGCAGGTCCGGGTTGATCTCGAACGCGTGCCCGAGCCCGAGCTGCCAGTCCTCCAGCCCGGCCTCCTTGGCGAAGTACTCGTTCAGCAGTTGCGACACCGTCACCGTGTGGGCGGCCTCGACCGCGTCGGCGGTGGTCAGGTAGTTGTCCTCGCCGGTGTTGATGATGATCCCGGCCCGGGCGTGGATCTGCCGGCTGAACCGCTGGTCGACGAACGTGCGGATCGGGTTGATGTCGCGGAACAGGATCCCGTACATCGAGTCGTTCAGCATCATGTCCAGCCGCTGGAGCCCGGCCAGCGTCGCGATCTCCGGCATGCACAGCCCGGACGCGTAGTTCGTCAGCCGGATGTAGCGCCCGAGTTCCTTCGACGACTCGTCCAGCGCCGCCCGCATCAGCCGGAAGTTCTCCTGCGTCGCATAGGTCCCGGCGAAGCCCTCGCGGGTCGCGCCTTCCGGAACGTAGTCCAGCAACGACTGCCCGGTCGACCGGATCACCGCGATGACGTCCGCGCCCGCCCGCGCCGCCGCCTGGGCCTGCGGGATGTCCTCGTAGATGTCGCCGGTGGCAACGATCAGGTAGATCCACGGCCGCTGTTCCGGGTCGCCGTACCGCTTGATCATCCGGTCGCGCTCGCGCCGCCGCCCGTCGACCTTCTTCAACCCGGCGGCCGCCGCCTTCCGTGCCGCCGCCCGCGCTCGGACGGCGTCCCGCCCCTCGGGCAGCCGGAACGTCACGGACCCTGAGGCCGCCTTCTGCGCCAGGACGCCCAGGTCCTCCGCCTGGCCGCGCACCAGCGCGTCCCAGACCGGCAGGGCGAACCCGTGCTCCAGCCCGACGTCCGCACGGACGGTGTCCGCTAGCCGGTTGACCCACGGGATCCCTTCCGTGTCCGCGCCGGACAGCCCGGCCAACCGCAGTACCGCTCGCTCGACCGACACCGTCGTGTGCTGCCGGGCCAGGTTGACGATCGGCCGCCCGGCCTTGCGGGCCAGGCTCCGCGCCTTCCGGACGGTCACCGGATCAAGATCAAGCTTCTTCACCGCACGCGTCACAGCGACCATCCTTCTGCTTCATAAACCACGCGGCCGCCGACGGCGGTTCGCAAACAAGTGGGGACGCCCTCGCTCAGGTCCGGCAGCACGGGCACCCCGGCGCGCGGGTCCGTCGACCACGCCGCAACGCGTGAGTCCGGCGTCTGCACGACCAGGTTCGCGTCGCTCTCCCAGATCGCGTACGTCGCTGCCGTGCTCGGCGCGAGGACACCGGCGTCATCGATCCCGGCCGCCCGCCAGCCACCCCGGGTGTGCGCCTGGAACGCGGCCCGAACGGTCACCCGCTCGGACTTCTCGTGGTGGAATGCGGCCGCCCGCACTGCCTCCCAGCCACCGAGCTCGGTGACCGGTGCGTCCGAACCGAACGCCAGTACGACGCCGGCCCGGGCGAGCGAACCGAACGGGTTCATCCCCTGCCACCGGTCGCCCACCCGCTCGGCGTACATCCCGTCCGGCCCGCCCCACAGCGCGTCGAACATCGGCTGCACACTGGCGACGACGCCGTACCGGGCGAGGGTCGCGATCGTTGCCTCGTCGACCATCTCGACGTGTTCCAGCCGGTGCCGCGCGGCGACGAGCGCCTGGGCCCCAACCTTCTCGGCGGCGAGGTCGAAGCCGCGGGCGATGTTGTCGAGGGCCTGGTCGCCGATGCAGTGGAAGCCGGCCTGGACGTTCCGCTCGGTGCAGGCGATCACGTGCTCGGCGATCTGCTCGGGCGTCAGGTAGGCGTGACCACGGTGGTCCGAGCGATCGGCGTACGTCTCCCGCAGCGCCGCCGTCCGCGAGCCCAGCGCGCCGTCGGCGTTCAGGTCACCGGCGAGACCCGCGAGGTCGTACGTCGCGATGTGCTCGAAGACACCGGGCTCACCCCAGTAGAGCGTCGCGGACAGCCCGACCTGCTGTGCGATCTCGCGGACCAGCGGAAGTTCCCACAACGGCCCGATGTGCGGAGCCGCCATCTCATGGAAGGCTCCGATCCCCTTCGACGCCATCGCTTTGAGGGCGGCCTCGATGTCCGTGCGCCGCTGCTCCGGCCCGATCAGCTCGCTCAGCGCGTCCCGGACGGCGTGATGCGCGTCGCGCTCCACGCGGCCACTCGGGTCGTAACCGTCGCCCTTCGCCGCCGGGACCAGAGCTGACGAGATGACCCCGGAGTGCCCGTCGATCCGGGACAGGTACACCCGGCGACCGTCGGCCGCGCGATCCAGCTCGTCGGCCGTCGGCGGGCGGCCCTCGGGCCACCTCGTCTCGTCCCAGCCGGCGCCGTCGATCACCGCGTCCGCCGGAAGAGTCCGCGCGAAGGCGGCGAGGCGATCGAGGGCTTCGGTCAACGAGGTCGTGCCGGCGAGGTCGAGCCCAGTCAGCAGCGCGCCGGTCTGCGCGGTGTGGACGTGAGCGTCGACGAAGGCCGGCGTGACCAGCTTGCCGTCGAGGTCGACCACCTCGTCGGCGCCGTCGGCGTACGAGCCCGCGCCGGTGTCGTCACCGAGCCAGGTCACCACGCCGTCGTCGAAGGCGATCGCGGTGGCGTGAGGGTCGACGGGTGAGTAGACGGAACCGTTCGTCAGAAGTGTGCGCACGAACTAATCCTCCGCCAGCCTGCTCTCGAACAGTCCGCGGACACCCGGCTCGGCTCGCAAGAGCTCCAGCGCGTAGTCCGCGTGACCAGGCACGTACCCGTTGCCGACCAGCATCGTCACGTCGGCCGCGAGACCTTCCGCACCGAGTGCCGCGGCGGAGAACGACGTGGCCATCGAGAAGAAGATCACCGTGCCGCCGGCCGCCGTCGAGAGGACGGCTCCGTGCTCACAGCCCGGTACGTCGACGCAGACAACGGTGATGTCCGCCGGTCCGCCGGCCTCCTCGACCGCCTTCGCCAGCGCCACCGGATCACGGGCATCGGCCAAGGTGACCGCGTCGGCGATCCCCGCAGTAGTGAGACGCTCCACCTCGGCCTGCACGGGGACGATCCCGATCGTGCGCGCGGCTCCGGCAGCCCGTGCCGCGGCCAGCGACAGCGACCCCGATTTGCCTGCGCCGCCAATAACTGACACGACAGGCTTTATGCCTTTGTCGACATACTGGCGAACCACGCGAGCGGTCAGGGCGGGTGCGCCACAGACGTCCATGACGGCCAGCGACAGCTCGGGCTTCAGGTCGTCAGGCAGCTTGGCGACGATCGAGCGGGCGAACAGGATCGCGTGGCCTTGCGCCGGAACCTGCTCGCTCCTGCCGTCCCAGCTCGCGAGCTCGTCGGTGATCTGCAGCGGCGTCAGCGTGAGCGAGACGAGCGTGGCGACGCGGTCGCCCTTGCGGACGCCGAGGGGTGACTCCGGACCGGCCTCGTCGACCACGCCGACGAGCATGCCGCCGGAGCCGGTGACCGGGTTCTGCATCTTGCCGCGGGTCGCGACGATGTCGAGGACCGCTCGGCGGATCGCCGTACCGTCACCGCCGTGCGTTTCGGCGAGCTGGCGGTACGACGCGGCGTCCAGATTCAGTCGCTCGACCGCGATCCGGACCTCGTCGGGCCAGATCTCGGCCCGCGCGTCGAGCTTGTCCGCCGCCTGCGGCAACACGCCGGACGGCGCGAGTACGCGATGCAGTCCTACCGGGCTGGATGACACGGATCCTCCTCGTTGCGGTCAGGCAAAATACTACTGATAGTGCGATGTGACGAGAATTCTTGCGGCATACTGTTGGATCTAAGGGAAGTTCTATCGCTATCCTCACATGTGACCGCATCACCACTGAAGCCCCTTCGGAGCCCGCATGACTGACTTGATCAGCCCTGATGTCGCCGTACCGGAGCCTGCCGACCTGGCCGGCCAGCCGTACGCGTACCGACGGGCCGAGCTGGTGGAGCCGGATTGGACCCGTCTCCCCGGGTGGAAGAACGTCACCGCCGAGGAGTGGCGCTCGGTGCAGTGGCAGCGGTCGCACTGTGTGAAGAACGTCAAGCAGTTGCGTGACGTGATGGGCGATCTGCTCGAGGAACGGGTCTACGAGGACCTGACCCGCGACCAGGCCGAGCGGGCGACGATGTCGATGCTGCTGCCGCCGCAGATGCTCAACACGATCGTTCCTCAGGGCGCTCCTGATTACACGGAAGCGTTCTACGCCGACCCGGTCCGCCGCTACATGCTGCCGGTGTTCAGCGATCGTCGTGCCGACTGGCCGTCCCACCCGCACGCAACCCGGGACTCGTTGCACGAGCACGAGATGTGGGCCACGGAGGGGTTGACCCACCGATACCCGACCAAGGTCCTCGCGGAGATCCTGCCGACGTGCCCGCAGTACTGCGGTCACTGCACGCGGATGGACCTGGTCGGGAACTCGACTCCCGTCATCGAGAAGCTGAAGTTCGTCGCGAAGCCGCAGGCCCGGCTCGACGACATGCTCGACTACCTGCGCCGTACGCCGGGAGTCCGGGACGTCGTCGTGTCCGGTGGCGACGTGGCGAACATGCCCTGGCCGCGCCTCGAGGCGTTCCTGACGAGCCTGCTGGAGATCGAGAACATCCGCGACATCCGGCTGGCGACCAAGGCGCTGATGGGGATGCCGCAGCACTGGCTGTCGGACGACGTCCGGGCCGGGGTCGAGCGGGTTGCTCAGCTCGGCCGGCAGCGAGGCGTGATGATCGCGATGCACACGCACGTCAACGCCGCCCAGTCGGTGACGCCATTGGTGGCCGAGGCAACGAAGGCGATGTTCGAGGCCGGTCTGCGTGACGTCCGCAACCAGGGTGTGCTGATGCGCGGCGTGAACGACTCGGTGCCGCAGCTGCTGGACCTGTGCTTCGCGTTGCTCGATGGCGCGACGATCACGCCGTACTACTTCTACATGTGCGACATGATCCCGTTCTCCGAGCACTGGCGGGTGTCGGTGAAGGACGCGCAGCACCTGCAGCACGGCATCCTCGGCTACCTCCCCGGCTTCGCTACCCCGCGCATCGTCTGCGACGTCCCGTACGTCGGCAAGCGATGGGTGCACCAGTTGTCGGAGTACGACGAGGTCCGCGGCATCTCGTACTGGAAGAAGAACTACCGCACCGGCATCGAGCAGCAGGACCCCGAGGCGCTGAACCGCACGTACGAGTACTACGACCCGATCGACTCGCTTCCGGCCGAGGGCCAGGAGTGGTGGAAGCAGCACGCCGGCACCTCGCTGGCCGAGGCCGAGAAGCGCGCCGCCGCCTCCCGCACCGCCGCCGAGGCCCAGACACTGCTCGAGATCAACTAACCCGCCCCGATCCGCCTTCGGTGCCACCAATGCAGGGGGTGGCACCGGAGGCCTTCTCTTGTTGCCTGCTGCAACCTGATGCTCCGGTGCACCGGGTGGCCGCTAGTCTTCCGTCGTCAATCGTTCGGCATGTCTGGGGCATGCCGAGATCTCGGGAGTCTGCGTGCGGGTCGTCCGCTCTGTCCTTGGTGTCCTGCTTGCCCTCATCGGCCTGCTCGTCGGTCTGGCCGGCGCCGCGGCCGCGTTCTGGCTGATCGGCCCGGACGACACGGTCAAGTCGGGTGATCAGCACCTCACCAGCAAGGGGCTCGCGATCGCCAGCTCCCCCGATCTCCTGGATCGGCACGGACCGGTACTGCATGTCGAGGCCCGGTCCAGCGACGGCAAGCCGATCTTCGTCGGCGTCGCCCGGGACTTCGATGTCGCCAGCTATCTCAAGGGCTTCGCGCACACGTCGCTGGTTCAGGTGCAGTACCCGATCGCGCTGACCACCCAGGAGAAGAAGGGCGCCGCCGGTCCGCTCACCGCGCCGGCGACGCTCGACTGGTGGGTCGCGAAGGCGAACGGCACCGGCAGTCAGTCGATCGCGTGGCCGATCAGCGATGGGCCGTACGACGTGGTTGTTATGAGCGCGGATGGGAAGACCGCGCCGGACGTTCAGGTCGACCTCGGGATCGAGATCCCGCACGCATTCCTCACCGCGCTGGGTGTCTTCGTGGCCGGCCTGCTCTTGGTTGCCATTGGCATCTTGCTGCTCCTGTTCCGGCGACGTCGCCCCACCTCACCGCAGCCGGTGTTCGCACCGTATGTTCACGGACAACCTGTTCAAGGGCCACCTACCCAGGCTCCTACTGGGTCGGTGCGGCGGGTTGCGGTGATCGGGGTGGCGCTGAGCCTCGTCACCGGCTGCTCGGCGATCCCGCAGCGGGACACCGTCGAGAGCCTCACCCGCCCGGCGGTCAGCAACGAGACCGCGGCCGCCGTCGTCAAGCACTACAACGAGGTCAACAACGCCGCCAACCGCCGCCGCGACGACAAGCTCATCGCGACCATCGAGGCCGGGACCGTCGTCCGCGAGAGCCAGGCCGGCTACGCCATCAGCCGAACGCTGGACAAGTCCGGCAAGGACCTGATCAAGCCGTTCACGTACACCAAGCCCGTGGTCGGGGCACCGAACTACGGCACGTACCCGATGCACTTCGTCGTGTCCGCGGGCATCTCCGACACCAAGGACTACCGCTACCTCGGCGTCTGGGAACGCACCACCGCGGGCAGCCCGTGGATGCTCACCTTCGCCGCCGCTCCCGCAGCCGCGGCGAAGGTCCCGGACATCACCGGTCTGCATCCGGTCACGAACGCCGACGCGAAGAGGCTGGCCGCCGCACCCCAGGCCGCCTCGACGGCACTCGCCGAGTACCTGACGGTGGGTGCGAAGTCCCCGCGTGCCGCGTCGTTCACTCCGAACGCCGACGTCACCAAGCTTCTCGCGACCGTCGCCGACTGGCATTCGACCGCGGCCAAGCAGCCGAAGATCTACCAGCACGTCAGCGACCAGTTCACCATCGCGACCCCGCCGACCGCCTTCGTCACCAAGTCGGGTGCGGCCCTCGTCTTCGCCACAGTCACCGAAGACTTCAAGCTCGACATCGGCACCAACTACAGCTTCAACTGGTCCAGCGGTGATCCCATCGGTTTCAGCCCCGCCACCGTCAAGTACCAGAACGCCCTCACCCGAACCACCCTGCACGACGCCGTCCTCCTGGTCCCCGCCAAGGGCGCAGGCAAGATCACCCTCCTCTCCTTCGAGTCCCAACTCATCGACGCCGGCGGATACTGAACAGCAGCTCGACCGGAGGAGGCGTGATCCGGGCCTGATCCAGTCAGAGATCCACGACGAGCTCCGACACCACGGGTACGACGTCAAGCCCGGCGAACCAGGCGAGAACATCACCACCGGCGGCGTCGACCTCCTCACCCTCCCCCAAGGCACCCGCCTCCAGATCGGCCCCGACGCCGTCCTCGCTCGAGGTGGTCTGATCACACCCCGAGCAGGGCGGGCAGCTCGGTGAACGACGAAACCGTCGGGCCGGTCCAGCTCGGATCGCTGTCCGAGTGCTCCGTCGTCCGGATCGCGTACATACCGAGCGCGGCCGCCGCCTGAAGCTCGTTGTCGCGTCCGTCACCGACGTACACACATGAGGCTGGCGGTACTTCGAGCGCGGTGCAGGCGGCGAGGTAGATCTTCGGATCCGGCTTGGCCGCGCCGACCTGGGTGGAGAACGCCGTCGCATCGAAGTACGGCGGAAGCGGACTCGCCGGCCACTGGAGCTCGGTGTGGGCGGTGATGTTGCTGACCAGCCCAATCCGCCAACCGGCCGATCTCAGCCCGGCCAAGGCGACGAGTGTGCCGGCCGGTACGGCGTCCACCAGCCGGCGGGACAGGCCCTGCCGGACGTTCGTTGCCCGCTGCACCTGTTCGTCCGTCGGGTCGCCGCCGGCGCGGCGGCTGATCACCCGGATCGTGTTCGGCAGGTCGCCGTACGCGCCGACGAACCGCTCCCGCGAGGTCGCCTCGAACTCCCGAGCGAACGCCACAGGGTCGACCCCCAACACCCGAGCCATCTGTGCATGGATCACATCCCGCTCGGCCTCACCATCAGGAACCAGAGTGCTGAACAGATCACTCAAAAGGACTCTGCGCACACGCCGACCCTATCCCGGCCCCAATGTCGCTTTGCGGAACAAAACCGCCTCTCACCGCAAACTACTTACCGCAAACCGTCCGCATGCGAATCAGCCCCGCGGTCGGAAACCAGCCATCGGAGACGCCGCCGCACCCATCGTCTGCCGGCCTCACCCACCGCCACACATGCACGTCCTCAACAGCCTGACCGCCCGACCACATGGCCCTCGCCGACCACCTCAGGCCGTGCGACCGATCCGCGAACTGACGGCCGAAGGAGCTGTCGCCGCCGAAGGCGGTGTCCTTTGGCCGGTGTGGTTAGAAGGCTGGTGGGCGGCGTTCGTAGGGGGTGCTGAGGACGATTGTGGTGGTGGTGGAGACGTTGGCTCGGGCTCGGATGATCGCCAGGAGGTTTTCGAGGGCCGCGGGGGACGCCACGCGGACGACGAGGATGTAGCTGGAGTCGCCGGCTACCGAGTAGCAGGACTCGATCTCGGGGACCTCGCGGAGGCGTTCGGGTGAGTCGTCCGGCTGGGACGGGTCGATCGGGCGGATCGAGATCAGGGCGGTCAGCGGGAGGTCGAGGGCGGTGTGGTCGACCTTCGCCGCGTACCCCTGGATGATGCCGCGCTGCTCCAGCCGCTTCACCCGCTGGTGCACCGCCGACGTGGACAGGCCGGTGGCCTTGCCGAGGTCGGTGAAACTCATCCTGCCGTCGCTGGCGAGCAGCCCGACAATTTTGCGGTCCAGGTCCTCCATTCTGGCGACCCTACTGCCGCGACGCCGTGGCATGAAAGCATCGCCCCATGGCTGAGACAGGACAGCGGCTGATGCTGCTCGACACCGCGTCGCTCTACTTCCGCGCGTTCTTCGGCGTGCCGGACACGATGAAGGCCGCCGACGGTACGCCGACCAACGCGATCCGCGGACTCCTAGACTTCATCGCCCGCCTGACCGAGAACCACCGGCCGACCCACCTGGTCGCCTGCTGGGACGACAACTGGCGCCCGTCCTGGCGGGTCGCCCTGATCCCGTCGTACAAGGCGCAGCGGGTCGAGTTCGTCACGCCGAAGGGTGAGCAGGTCGAGGACGTCCCGGACCGACTCGAGGTCCAGGTGCCCTACATCCGCGCCTGCCTCGAGGCACTCGGTATCGCCATCGTGGGCGCGCCCGACCACGAGGCCGACGACGTGATCGGCACGCTCTCGCACCAGGCGACGATGCCCGTGGACGTGGTCACCGGCGACCGCGACCTGTTCCAGCTGATCGACGACAGCCGCGGCATCCGCGTCGTATACACCGCCGCGCGCGGCGTCGGCCGGGCCGAGGTGTACGACGAGAAGGCGCTGCTCGTCAAGTACGACATCCCCGCGAACCGGTACGCCGACTTCGCCACCCTCCGTGGTGACGCCTCCGACGGACTGCCCGGGGTGAAGGGCATCGGCGAGAAGACGGCCGCCTCACTCGTCACGGCGTACGGCGATCTGGACGCGATCCGCGCGGCCGCCGCAGACGCGAGTACGCCGATGTCGGCGTCGGTGAAGCGGAAGATCCTGGAGGCGGCCGACTACCTCGACGTCGCCCCGAAGGTCGTCGCGGTCGCCAAGGACGCGCCGGTCGGCACCTTCGACCCGACGATCCCGCACGAGGTGAAGGACCCGGAGCGCTGGCTGGACCTGGTCGAGCTGCTCGAGCTCGGCGGCAGCGCCCAGCGGGTCATGTCCGCGCTCAACCTGGGACCGAAGGCATGAACGAGCGAAGCGAGTTCATCATCAAGCACAGCGCATCTCGTGTCTCATCCGCGCCCGGAGCGAAGCGAGGACGTGGATGAGCACCCGCGAGCTCGCCGAGCAGTTCCGCGACGAGATCGTCACGCTCCGCCGCGCGCTGCACCAGGTTCCGGAGTACGACCTCGAGCTGCCCAAGAGCCAGCGCCTCATCCTCGACGCGCTGGAGGGTCTGCCCCTGGAGATCACTCTCGGCAAGGAGCTCTCCTCGGTCACCGCCGTACTACGGGGTGGTCGCGGACCGGGTCCCGTCGTACTGCTGCGTGGCGACATGGACGCGCTGCCGGTGACCGAGCGGGTCGACGTACCGTACGTGTCGCAGCATCCCGGGATGATGCATGCCTGCGGCCACGATCTCCATGTCGCGGGACTCGTCGGCGCGGCCAAGATCCTCTCCTCGCTGCAGGCCGAGCTGGCCGGCGACGTGGTGTTCATGTTCCAGCCCGGCGAGGAGACCAGCGGCGGCGCACCGATCATGATCCGCGAAGGTGTGCTGGATGCGGCCGGACGTCGGGCGGATGCCGCCTACGGTCTGCACGTCGGGTCCGCGGGCCAGCCGTTGGGGATGTGGAGCAGCCGGCCCGGCTCGTTCATGGCCGCGGCCGACCAGTTGCACGTGCGGGTCGTCGGAGCCGGGACACACGGATCGATCCCGTACCGCGGCAAGGACCCGATCCCGGTGCTCTGCGAGATGGTCGGTGCGTTGCAGACCATGGTGACGCGGCAGTTCGACGTGTTCGACCCGGTCGTCCTCACGGTCGGGCGGATCGCGGGTGGGACGAAGGAGAACATCATCCCGGACGACGCGTTCTTCGACGCGACGGTACGGACGTTCTCCGCCGAGGCCCGCGCAAAGGTACAGCAGGCGTCGGTGCAACTGGTCGAGGCGCTGGCGACCGCGCACGGCCTCACCGCGGAGGTGGACTACCAGATCGGCTACCCGGTGACGGTCAACGACGCCACGGAGTACGAGTTCGCCCGGTCGACGATCGTCGACCTCTTCGGCCCCGACAGGTTCCGCGAGCGCCCCAATCCGAGGTGCGGCGCCGAAGACATGTCCTACCTCCTGCAGGAGGTCCCGGGCGTCTACCTCAACCTCAGCGCCTGCCGCAACCCCCACCCCGACGCCGCCGCCGACAACCACTCCCCCTTGGCCGACTTCGACGACGCCATCCTCCCCGACGCCGCCGCCCTCCTCGCCGAACTCGCCGTACGCCGCATCGCCCGGACCTAGGGGCCGGGCCCAGGAACCCGGCCAAGGAACCCTGGGCTCAGCGGCCGAGGCCGGCGTTGCGGGCTTGGATGATGGCTTCGGCGCGGTCGGCGACGTGGAGTTTGGCGAAGATGTTCGAGACGTTGTTGCGGACGGTCTTCGGGGACAGGTAGAGCTCGGTGGCGATCTGGGCGTTCGAGTGGCCGGCCGCGACCAGCGCGAGGATCTCGTGCTCGCGGGTGGTGAGCTGGGGGAACGGGCTGCCGGCCAAGGCGACGGGCGCCGCGGCGAAGAACTCGGCGACGCGGCGGGCGATCGCCGGTCCGAAGATCGCCTCGCCCTGGGCAACCGCGGTGATCGCGCGGACGATCTCGGCCTGGTTCGCGCCCTTCAGCAGGTACCCGCGCGCACCGGCCCGCATGGCGGCGAACAGCGTCTGATCCTCTTCGGCCATCGTGAGTACGACGACGCCGATGTGCGGACTGTCCGCGGTGATCGCCCGGGTCGCCTCGATGCCGTCCAGCCGCGGCATCTGCACGTCCATCACCACGACATCCGGCTGCAGGTCCCGTGCGCGATCCACGGCCTCGACCCCGTCGGCCGCCGTACCGACGACCTCGACGCCGTCCAGCGACCCCAGCAAGGCGGCCAGCCCGTCGCGGTAGACGGGATGGTCATCCGCCAGCAGCACCCGCACAGCCTCACCCATGAACATCCTCCGGTACGGCGTCCAGCGGCAACCTGACACGTACGACGGTGCCACCGCCGGCCGGACACGTGACACTACAGACTCCCCCGAGCTCGGCGGCTCGTTCCCGCACCGACAGCATCCCCACGCCCGCCTGCACGTCCGGGCCGATCCCGAGGCCGTCATCGCTGACGGACAACTCAAGCGCCGTCCCGGCCAAATGCAGCGCGATGTCGCACCGCGAGGCCGCCGCGTGCCGGGCGACATTCGTCAACGCCTCCGAGGCGATCCGGAACGCTGCGACCTCGACGCCGGCCGGCAACGCGCCGAGCGTATCCGCGTCGACCGACACCGCCAATCCACTCAGCCGGAACCGCTCGGCCTGCTGCTCGATCGCGCGTACCAAGCCGAGCTCGTCCAGCGCGGGAGGCCGTAGATCATGAACCAACCGCCGTACGTCGGCGAGCGCAGCCGCGACCTCCGTCGTCGCCTGATCCAGCATGCGATCCGCCTCGGCCGGCGCGGATTTCGCCAGGTTCCGGGCGGTCTCGATGCGCAGAGCCACCGCTCCGAGGCTCGGGCCGAGGCTGTCGTGCAGGTCGCGCCGGAGCCGCCGCCGCTCCTCCTCGCGCGCCGCGACCAAGCGGCTGCGGCCCTGCTGCAACTCGGTGCTCAGCTCACTCGCCCGCGCCGCCGCGGCGGCTTGCCTGACCAGGTCACCCAGCAGTCGCTGGTCCCGGTCGGACAACGCCGTACCACCGCCCGGGCAGAACACCAGGCGACCGACCGACTCACCGCGATAACCGACCGACAACGCATGAGTCGGGCCCACCTCCCGGCCGTGCTCCACGATCGCCAACCCTCCACCGGACCGCTCGACCTCGACCCGTACGTACGGCAGCCGGAACGCCTCCGCCACCGTGCGGGCGACGGCATGCAACTGCTCGTCCGGGTCGGCGGCCGACTCCAGCCGTTCGGCCAAGGCGGACATGGTCGCGTACGGATCATCACGGGAGCCGCGGACGAGCCGTCGTACCCACTGCCAGAGCCGGCTCCGCAGTGGCGCGTAGACCACGGCGACGACCGCGATCGCGACCAGCGCCGCATCCCGCTCGCCGAGCACACCACCGGCTACGGCGAACACGGCCAGGTCGACGCCGACCACGAGGACCGCGAGGACGCCGTACAGGAAGGTGGCCGAGAGCAACCGATCCACGGCGTACAGGCGGTGTTTCGTGACCGCGAAGACGATCGCGGCCGAGGTCAGCGCGATGGAGAGGGCGAACAGGAGCGCCGACACCGCGGGTGGATTCTCGAGCGGTACGACGAGCACGATCAGGTCGACCAGGGCCGCCCACATGAGCCAGCGGATCTGCGCGCGTCGCTCCCGCTCGGCCGCGCGATAGCGATGGACGGTCACGGCGAACGGTACGACCAGGCTGACGATCACAGCGGCGTACGCGACACGGAGCAGCGCGGCCCACACGTTGTACGGCAGGTCGAGGCTAATCGGGTCGAGGTTCAGTTGCCGGATCTCGGGCGGGAGCGCGGCGGACTGATAGCGCTCCATCACGTCGATCGGTGCGACGAGCAACAGCAGCGGAAGCAGGGTGGTGAGCGCGAGGCTGGCGATCGACAGGCCGCGCCACAGTCTCGCCGTGGGCAGCCGGCCGTCCGGGAACAGCAGGATGAGCAGCGGCAGCCCGAGTAGGAGGAACGCTCCGAAGCGCGAGTAGAACCAGTACGCCGCTGAGGCGCCGGGCAGGCCGGGAGACGTGTAGATCGCGTACGTCGCCCAGCTCGAGGCGAACCCGTCGACGATCCACAGCAGACCGGATCCGGTCAGGATCCAGGCGATGGGGTGTCGCGGGAGACGACGCAGCAGGAGCAGGCCGGGAATGACTTGAGCCAGTCCGGACAGGACGGCGGTCCACCCCGCGTCGAGCTCGGCCGCGGCTGGAATGTCGGTGCCGTTGCGCACATCGAGGACGACTGTCGCGACGGACAGCAGGAGCGCGACTGCCCCGAGTGCAGCCGGCCCCCATCCCCTCCGTGCGTCCTCCCCCACCGCTGCATTGTCACCCAAAGTGTGTCCCGCCGTCCCGGGTCAACTGTCCCGTCGTACGACGGGACACCTCGAGGGACTGCGGACCCTGTCCGGCGGGTCGGCCGGGCCCGAAGACTCGGAGCCATGAGACACACCTCAGGGGGAGGAACCGCAATGACTACAACACCTGCTAGGGCCCGCACCGATGTGGCGCCGCAGCCTCAGGTGACGGCCGGTCCGGCCGAACGCACGATTCGCCGGCTCGGTCTTGGTCTGACGGCCGGGACGCTGGCGTGGGCCGCGAGTATCTTCGCGTTCACCACGGTGACCGAAGGAGTGCCGGAGCGGATCGGGGACCTGACCGGGCTCGCGTTCCAGCTCGGCGTGTTCTGCTTGCTGGCGATCCAGTTCAAGACCCGTGCCACTGGGAACTCGACCGTACTGCTGAAGGTGGAGGCGGTGATCCTCGGGATCGCCAGCGTCTGGTCGCTGCTGCACGGCGTACTCCCATCGAACCTGCAGGACGCGACGTGGCTGGTCCCGATGGACATCTGCTGGCCGTTGTCGATGATCGGTATGGCGGTGATCGCGGTGAAGATCGCGGTAGCCGGACGCTGGCGCGGCGTACTGCGCTGGTGGCCGCTGGTCGCGGAGAGCTGGGCGATCGTGACCGTGCCGTCGATGGTCGTCTTCGGTGACGGAGCTTCCCGCTGGATCGGCGGGACGCATCTCCTGATCGGGTACGCGACCTTGGGTGTCCTGCTCGCACTCCGGCCGCACCTCGTCTTACCGAAGATCTGAGACACGGGCGCCACCCACTGCGGGTGGCGCCCGGCCTCAGCGGTGCAGGGCGGAATCGAGCCAGGTCATGAAGGTGCTGTAGTCCGCGCTGATGGACATGATGATCTCGGTGCCTTGGTCGCTGCGGCTCATCCGTGCGATGGAGTCGAGGGCAACCCGCTCCCGAGCGAATCTGATGCCCGGCCAAAGAGTCGCCGCCGCGAGGGTGAGGGCGTCGTGCTGCATCGAGCCCGGGTAGCGCTCCATCCAGCGGTCGAGGTGCGACTGGAGGATCTTCGCCCACGGCGGCGCGCCCGGGTGGGTCCACCGCTGGTAGATCGGTGAATCGGCCGTGATCTCCATGGCCTCGCTGAACGTGACATCGGAGACGACCAGCGTGGGAAGCCACGGTTCGAGCGCGGGCAGCATCCGGATCGCCGCCTCCGGATCCACCCGGAAGTTGTGCTCCGCCCGCGACGGATCGCGGTACTTGATCGCCCCACCCATCTGCGTGACCACCAGCCGCGCCACCAAGTCCGGCCGCTCCGCCTGCAGCGTCGCCAGATTCGACAACGGCCCCATCCCCACCCACCGAATCCGCCCCGACACCGACCCGCACACGTCCACCACGGCCGAGACCACATCATCCGACTGCTTCGGTACGTCGGCCGGAAACAGCCCGTCGACGAAGTACAACCGGCTGTTCCCAAGATCCGACCCGGCAACCACCTTCACATCCCGCCTCCCCACCAGATCCAGCAGATACCGCGCAAACCGAGCCCGCTCCCCGCCGTACTCATCACTGGTGATCACAAGCGCCAGCTCCGGCACCCGCCGAGCCGCCACCACCAGGGCCACGGTGTCATCAGGATCCCCACCAATGTCCGTGTCAATGATCATTGGCGCACGGGCGATCGGCGACCGTCCGACCGGCGGCGGTGGCCCACCCGACGTCAGCGCGTCGGCGAGGTCACCGAGCTCCTCATGACTCTCGCTCAGCCCAACGAGCGCCAGCCAGTCGCTGGTCGGATCCCCTTCGCTCCGGCTGCCGCCCATGCATACCTCCGCCTGTTTGTGCTGAGTTGAGAACATTCTGTACGAACACCCGCTTGTCGTCGTCGCTGGCGCAACGGTCGTACGCAGCCCAGATCGGAGCGCTGTCCCCCGCGGTCACCCGTGCGCCCTCCAGCGTTCGTTGGAGGAGCTCCGCGTGCTGCTTGTCGGCTCGGTGGACGAACGAGTCGAGAAACTCCTTGAGCCGAGGATCGGTTTCGCCGCCGCCGATCCAGGCTCGAATCTCGGTGCGGTATCGCTGAGCACCGGCCTCCAGCCCTCGACGGTAGTCCCCGCCGGAGTCCCGGAGCGAGGCCGCGTGCTGCGCGCAGTCCGCGACCGCGAGGAGATTCACCACCTTCACACCCTCACGCACCCGCAACTGCCGAAGTCGTGGCGAGACGAGTCCTTGGCTCAGGCCCACGAGCAGAGCCGGCTCGTTGCGTTGCCCGGTCTGGGCTGGACCGTTGGCGCGGAGCCGCACCGGACTCGTCATCGGACCGTCGAGCAGCTCTTCGACACTGTTGAGCGCGAGCTGATGTGCGAAGGTCTTCGACTCCTCGGCGGGGAGGTCGTAGAACGGACGGCCCTGCCGCGTCTCCGAGGCGTTCAGATGAACCTCGTAGCCCTTCTTGCTGCCCGGATGCGGATCGTGCGGTGATTCGCCGAAGAACGCGTACCGCCCGGTGAAGGTCGTTTCCGGGTACGCCGCCGCGAGAAGCTCCTGCACCGTCCCCTTGAAGCTGGTGTCGAACACCGTAACCCGGCTGTGCGGCGCGCCGACTGGCACCTGATGTGCCTGCAGGTAGTCGCTCAGCACCCGGAATCCACCGATCGTGTCCGCTGGATCCACCCGCGGTGCCACGCGCCGATAGCCGTGGACCTGGGGAAACTTCAGACCCTGGTGGTTCTCCAGATCCTGGAGGGCGTTCTCGACAAGTGCCCTGGACAAGACAAGGTTCGAGACATGCCGACGGACGAACCGACTGTCGAGTCTGGTCATTGCCAGCGCGAGACTGTGTCCGTCGCGGCCGAGTGCGACGACGCGGCCGGTACGGCGTGAGCCGACATCAGCACGCAGATCGGCAAGCATGTCGTCAGCGATCCTGACCATCAGCGGCGCCGGAAACTCGTACGCAACGAGGTAGGCGTCGCGCAATGTCTGAATGTCGTCGTGGCCGGCGATCCCCAGCTTGGTGGCCACCCGGTGAGCAGCCGCGGTGCCTCGTGCGCGGACGGATTCTGCGGGTTCGGTCGCCATGCATCAAGTAGCTCATATTCGGCGACGACGCCGCGGAAGTTATCCACAGGGATGGAAGGGGACGCCGGTTTGGCGTCCCCTTCCTTGAGTTAGCGGCGGGCGGCTGGGGCTCCTACTGGGGTGGGGATGGCGGGGGGTTCTTCGTCTATGCCTGCTACTGCGCCGCTGAATTGGGCGTTGTAGAGGCGGGCGTAGGCGCCGTCGGCGGTCAGGAGCTCGGTGTGAGTTCCCTGTTCGACGATGGAGCCGTTCTCCATGACGAGGATGAGGTCGGCGTCACGGATGGTGGACAGGCGGTGCGCGATCACGAAGCTCGTACGGTCGGAGCGGAGAGCCGCCATCGCTCGTTGGACCAGGACCTCCGTGCGGGTGTCGACCGAGCTGGTGGCCTCGTCGAGGATCAGCAGTTGCGGGTCGGCCAGGAACGCTCGTGCGATGGTCAGCAGCTGCTTCTCACCGGCGCTGACGTTGCTGCCTTCCTCGTCGATCACCGTGTCGTACCCGTCCGGCAGGCTGTGCACGAACCGGTCGACGTACGTCGCCTTGGCCGCGGCCAGCATGTCGTCCTCGGTGGCGTTCAGGTTGCCGTAGAGGATGTTGTCCCGGATCGTGCCGCCGAACAGCCAGGTGTCCTGCAGCACCATGCCGATCCGCGACCGCAGGTCGTGCCGGGTCAGCTCGGTGATGTCGACACCGTCGAGCGTGATCCGGCCGCCGTTCAGCTCGTAGAACCGCATGACCAGGTTGACCAGCGTGGTCTTGCCGGCTCCGGTCGGGCCGACGATCGCGACCGTCTGGCCGGGCTCGGCGACCAGGCTCAGGTCGGTGATCAGCGGCTTCTCCGGGTCGTACGAGAACGACACGTGCTCGAACTCGACCCGTCCACGCGCATCGGTGACCTTCTCCGGTGTCGCGTCGTCCGGCACCTGCTCCTCGGCGTCCAGCACCTCGAAGACCCGCTCGGCCGAGGCGACCCCGGACTGCAGCAGGTTGGCCATCGAGGCCACCTGCGTCAGCGGCTGGGTGAACTGCCGCGAGTACTGGATGAAGGCCTGGACATCACCCAGCGACAACGTGCCGGACGCCACCCGCAGACCACCCAGAACCGCGATGACCACGTAGTTGACGTTCCCGATGAACATCATCAGCGGCATGATCAGTCCGGAGATGAACTGCGCGCCGAACGCGGCCTGGTACAGCTCCTCGTTCTTCTGCGCGAAGCTCGCCTCGATCTCCTTCTGCCGGCCGAAGACCTTCACCAGCTCGTGCCCGGTGAACGCCTCCTCGATCTGGCCGTTCAAGGCGCCGGTATGACGCCATTGGGCGACGAACCGGACCTGCGACCGCTTGGCGATCGCCGCGGTCAGGACCATCGAGATCGGGATCGTGACGAGCGCGATCAGGGCCAGCACCGGCGAGATCACGAACATCATCGTCACCACGCCGACCACCGTGAGCAGGGACGTGAGCAACTGGCTCAGCGTCTGCTGCAGGCTGGTCGAGATGTTGTCGATGTCGTTGGTCACCCGGCTGAGCAGCTCACCGCGGGGCGCGCCGTCGAAGTAGCTCAGCGGCAGCCGGTTCAGCTTGGCCTCGACCTCGGACCGCAGGTCCAGGATCGTCCGCTGGACCACGCCGTTCAGGATGTAGCCCTGCATCCAGGACAGGAAGAACGCGCCGACGTACAGCGCCATGACTCCCAGCAGGACGTTGCGGAGGGCATCGAAATCGATGCCGACGCCCGGGATCAGGTCGATCCCGCCGAGCAGGTCCGCGAGCCGTCCGTTGCCGGCCGCCCGGGTCTGCTCGATCACCTGCTCCCTGCTCATGCCGCTCGGGAACTGCTTGCCGATCGCGCCGGCGAAGATGATGTCGGTCGCGCGGCCGAGGATCTTCGGCCCGAGCACCGACAGCGTGACGCTGCCGACGGCGAGCATGATCACGACACCCACCTGCAACGCGCGCGGTCGCAGCCGGCCGAGCAGCCGCTTCGCCGACGGCAGGAAGTTCATCGACTTGTCGCCCGGGATCCCGCCGGGTGGGCCGAACGCACGGCCGGTCGTCGGCCGCTCGGTCGCCTTCACGGTCTTCGTCGTACTGCTACCCTCGGCCGACGGTCCCTGACCGTTGGGAGAAGCCGGCGGCGTCTGCTGTTCCTCGCTCATGCCGCCTCCTCCGCGGATTGCTGGGACTCGACGATCTCGACGTACGTCGGACAGGTCTCGAGCAACTCGTCATGCGTACCGTTGCCGACGATCGCGCCGTCCTCGATGACGAGGATCTGGTCGGCGTCGATGATCGTGGACACCCGCTGCGCGACGACCACCACGCAGGCGTCCGCTGTGATCGGCCGCAGCGCCGCCCGCAGCCGGGCGTCGGTGGACAGGTCGAGCGCCGAGAACGAGTCGTCGAACAGGTAGATCTCAGGCTTGCGGACCAGCGCCCGCGCGATCGCGAGCCGCTGCCGCTGGCCGCCGGACACGTTCGTGCCGCCCTGCGCGATCGGCGCGTTCAGCCCCTCGGCCATCGCCTCGACGAAGTCCTTGCCCTGGGCAATCTCCAGGGCCTCCCAGAGCTCCTCGTCGGTCGCGTCCGGGTTGCCGTAGCGCAGGTTGCTGGCGACCGTCCCGGAGAACAGGTACGGCCGTTGCGGCACCAGCCCGATGCGCTCCCAGAGCGCCTCCGGCTCGATGTCGCGTACGTCGATGCCGTCCACGAGCACCCGTCCGCCGGTCGCGTCGAACAGGCGCGGCACCAGTGACAGCAGCGTGGTCTTGCCCGCGCCGGTGCTGCCGATGATCGCGGTCGTCCGGCCCGGCGACGCGACGAAGCTGATGTTCCGCAGGACCGGCTCGGCGGCACCCGGGTACTGGAAGGAGGCGTTCTCGAAGACCAGCTGCCCGCGCCCGGTGAAGGTGCTGATCGGGGTGGCCGGCGGCTTGACCGAGGAATCGGTGTCGAGCACCTCGGTGATCCGGTCCGCGCAGACCGAGGCCCGCGGCACCATGATCATCACGAACACGCCCATCATCACCGAGAACAGGATCTGGATCAGGTAGCTCAGGAACGCGGTCAGCGCGCCGACCTGCATCGTCCCGTCCTCCACCCGGGAGGCGCCGAACCACAGCACGGCGATGCTCGACATGTTCAGGATCAGCATCACCACCGGGAAGACCAGCGCCATCAAGCGGCCGGCCCGGATGGCCGTGTCGGTCAGGTTCGCGTTCGCCTCGCCGAAGCGCTCGACCTCGTGCGGCTCCCGGACGAAGGCCCGGACCACCCGGATGCCGGTGATCTGCTCGCGCAGCACCCGGTTCACCCCGTCGATGTTCTTCTGCATCTTCCGGAACTGCGGGACCATCCGGCTGGCGATGAACCCGACCGATGCCGCCAGCAACGGTACGGCGACCGCCACCAGCCAGGACAGCCCGACGTCCTGGCGGACCGCCATGAAGATGCCACCGATCATGGTGATCGGCGCCGCGACCAGCATCGTGCAGCCCATCACCACGAGCATCTGGATCTGGGTGACATCGTTCGTGCTGCGGGAGATCAGCGTCGGCGCGCCGAACTGGTTCACCTCGCGGGCGGAGAACTCGCCGACCCGGTGGAAGACCGCGGCACGGACGTCGCGGCCGAACAACGCTGCCGTCTTGGCGCCGAAGTACACCGCGATGATCGTGCAGGTGATCTGCAGCAGGCTGACCGCGAGCATCCAGACGCCGATGCGCATGATGTAGGCGGTGTCACCCTTGGACACGCCGTTGTCGATGATGTCGGCGTTCAGTTTGGGTAGGTAGAGGGAGGCGATCGTCCCGATCAGCTGCAGGACGACCACCAGGGACAGGTTTCCCGCGTACGGGCGCAGGCGCGTACGCAAGATGCGAAGTAACATCAATCTTCCCCAGAGTCGTGATGGCGGGCACCGTCGAGCGCGAACTCGGCGGTGTCCTCGGTGGCCAGTGGCTGACCGGTGTCGTGCTTGCGGACACCGTCGAACGCGAAGTCGACGATCTCCTCGGCGGTCAGCACGTGGCCGCCGGAAATCATTGGGTGGGTCGCCGAGAAGGTGAGCATGCCGATCATCCGGACCACGTCCTCGGGCGAGCACTTCAGTTGGTCCGCGTCCGGCCGGAGCAGCTCGGCGAACGCGGCGTTGGCGAGGTCGGACTGCCGCTTGCGGCGGGCCTCGTCCATCGGCGTGGACTTGAGATCAGGTGGCCGCCGGAGCCGCAGCGCGAACATCAGCTTGAACACGCCCCGCAACCGGTTCTGGCCGACCTCGACGGCGGCGATGGTCCGCTCCCGCAGCGGCAGTGAACGGTCGATCCGTTCGAGCGCCGTGATCAGGTCGCTGGTGTCCATGGCGGCCGCCATGGTGGCGTCGATGAGCGCGTCCTTGCTCCCGAACGCGCGGAAGATCGTGCCCTCCGCGATCCCGGCCGCCTCGGCGATCTGCTTGGTGCTCACCTCGGTCCCGTACTCCTCCAGCAACGGCAGCGTGGCCCGCACGATGGCGGCGCGCCGTTCTTCGGGTGGGAGTGGAGTCGCTCGTGGAGTCACGCTTCGAGGTTAACTGAGTGAGTACTCACTCACAACTATTTACGCTTGTGCGCAGACCGGTTCGCCAGCAGCGTGGAAACGCCGTCCAGGAGCCGTTCGAGACCATACTCGAACGCATGATCGGAGTCGTACGGGGCGTCGAACTCATTCCCGACCGCCGTCCCGACCCGGGACGCCAGCGGGAACTTCTTGCTGTCGCCGATCTGGTCCAGATGCGGTACGTGCGCCAGCCACCACTCCTTGTCCGTGATCCCCGACCGCTGGATCACCTGCCGCGCCTCCACCGCCGTACGCACGGCGCCGTGCACGTAACCGTTGACCAGGGCCACTGTGTCGTCCATCTCGATGTCGGTCAGCCCGATCACCTCGACCGCGGCCAGCTCGTACTCGTACTTGGCCATCACGTTCGGGCCGAGCGGCGGCCGGCTGACGGCGACGTGCAGCATCCACGGGTGACGCAGGTACAGCTCGCGGTTCTCCCGGGCGACCTCGTCGAGCCTGGCTCGCCAATCGCCGTCCACGTCGCGTCGCGGCAGTTCGCCGTACACGTTGTCGAGCATCACGTCGAGGAGCTCGCCCTTACTGGGGAAGTAGCGGTACAGCGTCATCGCGCCGGCCCCGACCTCGTCGGCGACCCGGCGCATCGACAGGGCGGCGAGGCCCTCGGTGTCGGCGACCCGCACCGCGGCCTCGACGATCTGGTCGACCGTCAGGGCCGGCTTGGGTCCGCGCGTCGGCTGCGGACGCCGGCGCCACAGCAGTTCGAGGCTCTTCGCCGGGTCCCCGCTGCCGCTGTACTCCTGCTTCATGTGCGCGATTCTTCCGGATTGGCTAGGGTGGTCCGGTTACGTCGTACAGTGTACGCAGTGAGAAAGCGATTGACCTCAAGGGTTGTCGAGGTTCTAGCGTCGGGTTTTGTCGGTGGTGTCCGGAATCATCGACCTTTCCCGATCGACCGATTCATCGGAGCACAGCCGTGAGCATGGAGATGACCGCGTGGAACTCGCTGTACCACGCGATGCACGCCCAGGACGAGAAACGCCCGTTCTCACGGGCCACACTGAAACGCATCCTCGCCTTCGCGAGGCCACATCGGAAGCAGTTGGTCTGGTTCCTGGTGCTCAGCATCGTCGCGGCCGTCCTCGCGGTCGCCACGCCGGTGCTGGCCGGCAAGGTGGTCGACGCGATCGTGGGCGGCAAGGCCTTCAGCGTCGTACTGCAACTCGCCGTACTGATCGCGGTGATCGCGATCGCCGAGGCGGGGATCAGCATGCTGACCCGATGGCTGTCGGCCGGGATCGGTGAAGGACTGATCCTGGACCTGCGGACGGCCGTGTTCGACCACATCCAGCGGATGCCGATCGCGTTCTTCACCCGGACTCGGACCGGCGCGCTGGTCTCCCGGCTGAACAACGACGTGATCGGCGCCCAGCGGGCGTTCAGCGACACTCTGTCCGGCGTGGTCAGCAACCTGGTGATGCTCGTGCTGACGCTGGTGGTGATGATCGGGGTGTCCTGGCAGATCACTTTGCTCGCGCTGATTCTGCTGCCGGTTTTCGTCGTACCGGCCCGCCGGATCGGCACCAGGCTGGCCGGGCTGCAGCGCGAGGCGGCCGACTACAACGCGACCATGAGCACCCAGATGACCGAGCGGTTCTCGGCGCCGGGCGCGACGCTGGTGAAGCTGTTCGGACGGCCGGCGCGGGAGTCGGCGGAGTTCGCGATCCGGGCTCGGCGGGTGCGCGACATCGGCGTGCGGACCGCGATGGTGCAGTGGATCTTCGTGACTGCGTTGACGCTCGTCTCGGCGCTGGCACTGGCCGTGGTGTACGGGCTGGGCGGCTTCTACGCGTTGCGCGATCAGCTCGACGCGGGTGCGGTGGTGTCGATGGCGCTGCTGTTGACCCGGCTGTACTCGCCGTTGACCGCGCTGGCGAGTGCGCGGCTCGAGGTGATGACGGCCCTGGTCAGCTTCGAGCGGGTCTTCGAGGTGCTGGATCTCGAGCCGCTGATCAAGGACAAGCCGGACGCGCGTCGCGTGCCGGAGGGTCCGGTGTCGGTGGAGTTCTCCGGGGTCGGCTTCGCGTATCCGTCGGCGGACAAGGTCTCGCTGGCGTCGCTCGAGGAGGTCGCGAAGCTCGACACGCGCGGCGGTGTCGACGTGCTGCACGACATGTCGTTCCGCGCCGAGCCGGGGCAGATGGTCGCGCTCGTCGGTTCGTCCGGCGCCGGCAAGTCCACGATCGCGCAACTCATCCCCCGCTTGTACGACGTGGACTCGGGCGCGGTGAAGCTGGGTGGAGTCGATGTCCGTGATGTGTCGGCCGAGTCGCTGCGGGAGACGCTCGGCATGGTCACGCAGGACGGTCACCTCTTCCACGATTCCATCCGGGAGAACCTGCTGCTCGCACGGCCCGAGGCACGCGAGGACGAGCTGTGGGATGCGCTCACGCGGGCGCGGTTGGGTGAGTTGATCCGATCGCTGCCGGATCAGCTGGACACAGTGGTCGGCGAGCGCGGGTACCGCTTGTCCGGTGGTGAGCGGCAGCGGTTGACGATCGCCCGGCTGCTGCTGGCGCAACCGCGGGTCGTCATCCTCGACGAGGCGACCGCGGCGCTGGACTCGACCAACGAGGCGGCCGTCCAGGCCGCGCTCACCGAGGCGCTGGCCGGGCGTACGGCGGTCGTCATCGCACACCGGTTGTCCACGATCCGTGCCGCTGACCAGATCTTGGTGATCGAGGCGGGCCGCATCGTCGAGCAGGGCACGCACGCCAACCTCTTGGCCGCCGGCGGGCGGTACGAGGAGCTCTACCGCACCCAGTTCGACCAGCCCGGGACCGAGGGCGCGTCGGAGGTGGTCACGGTCTAGGCGGCCGTTTCGCGGTCCGAGTGGTGGTGGGGTTCGTCGGCTGGTCTTGATGGGTGAGCAGGAGGGCGTTCGGGTTGGTGGGTACGGGGCAGGAGCTGGCTGGGTGTACGGTGGTGTTCAAGCCGGCGGATCCACCACGGGAGGGGCGGGTCGCGTTCTGGGATCCCGAGGGTGGGTCACTCCCCCTCGGTGTCGGTGAGCAGACCGAGCTCGACCTGATCGTCGATGCGTCGCCGCGGTCCGTGCGCGCGATCGAGCTCCCGGTCGGGCAAGCCGTTCCCATCCTCGGCCGCGCCCGTCAGGCTTCCGCCGCCCATCCGTCGGCGGCCTTCTGGGGCGGCGCCGCCCTGGTCGCCCTCCAACTGGTTGCCCGAGGCAAACTCCTCCCCGGCGTCTCCCCCACCGGCCACGACGCCTGGCGAGTCGGCCCGCTGGACACGGCCGACGTGACGCGAGTCCTCGAACTCGCCGAAGCCATGCCACCCTCAGCGCGATCGCTCCCCCTCTCGACAGATGACTCCTCGGTGCGGCTGCCGGTGGCTGAGGATTTGGTGCGGGGGTTCCTGGATGCGGTGGCGGATGGGATGCCTCGGTCGCCGGCGGCTGCCAAGGCACACCGGACCGGGCTGTTCGCCGGCGCCAAACCTCAGCGAGCCGAACACCTGCGGTCCTGGGCTGACGAGGTGTCGGTCGGCCTCGACACCGGCGTACGGATCTCGTTGCGGATCGAGATGGCCGACTCACTCGCCTTCAGCGCGGTCGTGCAACTGCACAGCTTGAAGGATCCGACCCTCGTACGCGACGCGTACGACGTCTGGGCCGGAGACGTCCCCGGCTTCGGACCACGCGCCCGTATCGACACCACCCTCGCCATCCGCCGGGCGGCCCGCGTGTGGACGCCACTCGGTCGGTTGCTGGATTCCGCCGTACCGGATCGGATGGAGTTGGCGGACGAGGAGGTCGGCGAGTTGCTGGCCGGGTCCGCGCAGCGCTTGTCGTCTGCCGGTGTGGACCTGCACTGGCCTCGCAGTCTCGGGCGAGCGCTCACCGCGCGGGCGGCGATCACGTCGTCGGACGGTCCGCCGAGCAACCTGCCCAAGTTCTTCAGCGGCGGCGCGACCCTGGAGTTCAGCTGGCAGATTGCGCTGGGCAACGCGCCCGATGGTGAACCACTGACCGAAGCGGAGCTGGACCAGCTGGCCGAGGCGACCCGCCCGGTGGTCCGGCTGCGCGACCAGTGGATGCTCATCGACCCGGACCTCGCCCGCAAAGCCCGGGAACGGATCCTCAAACCGGTCACGCCGATCGACGCCCTCGGCGCAGCCCTCACCGGCAGCACGGAGGTCGACGGCCGTCAGATCAGCGTCACCCCGACCGCCTGGCTCGACGACCTGCGCGCTCGCATCGCCGATCCGGAGCGTGCCGACGAGCCGATCGACGCGCCCGCGGGTCTCCAGGCCACCCTGCGCGACTACCAATTGCGCGGACTGCGCTGGCTCGCTCGGATGACGTCCCTCGGCCTCGGCGGCTGCCTCGCCGACGACATGGGCCTCGGCAAGACGATCACGCTCATCTCACTCCACCTCCACCGGCAACTGTCGGAGGACACTGCCGGCCCGACCCTCGTCGTTTGTCCGGCGTCCCTGCTCGGCAACTGGGAGCGTGAGGTCCAGCGGTTCGCACCCGGTACGCCGGTGCGACGCTTCCACGGTTCGTCGCGGTCGCTCGACGATGCGACGGAGGGATTCGTGCTGACGACGTACGGGACGCTGCGGCGGGACGCCGTACGGCTGGCTGAGCATCGGTGGGCGCTCGTCGTCGCGGATGAGGCTCAGCACGTGAAGAATCCCTCGTCCGGCACGGCAAAGGCGCTGCGGACCGTGCCATCGCCGGCGCGCGTGGCACTGACCGGCACCCCGGTGGAGAACAGCCTGTCCGAGTTGTGGGCGATCCTCGACTGGACGACACCGGGGTTGCTCGGGCGGCTGGGCACGTTCCGGACTCAGTGGGCGACGCCGATCGAGGCGGACAAGGACGAAGACGTCGCGCAGCGGCTGGCGAAGCTGGTCCGGCCGTTCCTGCTGCGGCGGCGCAAGTCGGATCCCGGGATCGCGCCGGAGCTGCCACCGAAGACCGAGACGGATCAGCCGGTGTCGCTCACCCGCGAGCAGGTGGTCCTGTACGAGGCGACCGTGCGCGAGCTGATGGCGGCGGTGCAGGCGAGCGATCGGATGGCGCGACGCGGAGCGATCGTGAAGCTGCTGACCGGGCTGAAGCAGATCTGCAACCACCCGGCGCAGTACCTGAAGGAGGGCGAGGAGGCGCGCCTGACGGGCCGCTCCGGCAAGCTCGAGCTCCTCGACGAACTCCTCGAGACCATCGTGGCCGAGGACGGTGCCGTTCTCGTCTTCACGCAGTACGTCGCGATGGCGCGGCTGCTCGAACGACATTTGGCCTCGCGCGGGATCGGGACACAGTTGCTGCATGGTGGGACGCCTGTGCGGCGGCGTGAGGAGATGGTCGAGCGGTTCCAGGCGGGTGCGGCGCCGGTGTTCCTGCTGTCGTTGAAGGCGGCGGGGACCGGGCTGAACCTCACGCGGGCGGATCACGTCGTGCACTACGACCGGTGGTGGAATCCGGCGGTCGAGGATCAGGCGACGGACCGTGCGTACCGGATCGGTCAGACGCGGCCGGTGCAGGTGCACCGGTTGATTGCCGAAGGCACCATCGAGGACCGGATCGCGGCGATGCTCAGCAGCAAGCGCGAGCTCGCCGAGGCGGTCCTGTCCGGCGGCGAAGCGGCCCTCACCGAGCTCTCCGACACCGAGCTAGCCGACCTGGTCGAGCTCCGAGGAGGCCCCCGATGAGCGAAGCGCGCGGGTTTGTGGCTTTTCCGGCGCAGCGGCGGAGCACTCGGGGGCGGTCGTGGTGGGCTCAGGCCTGGGTGCAGGCGCTGGAGGACACCTCGCTGGATGCGGGTCAGCTGCGAAGGGGCCGGATGTACGCCAACTCCGGGCAGGTCGGGGCGATCACGATCAGCGCGGGCCGGATCGCGGCGATGGTCTACTCACCCGACGACACCTACGAGGCGGTCGTACAGGTGGACGAGCTCACCGAAGACGCGTGGAGCCGGTTCCTCGATCAGGTCGCGGCGCGGGCCGGGCACATCGCCGCGTTGCTCGACGGTGAGATGCCGCACGACCTCGTCGAGGCCGCCGCGGACGCCGGCGTACCGCTCCTGCCTGGCATCGGCGACCTCGATCCCAGCTGCACCTGCGACGGCTGGGAGCTGCCCTGCCAGCACGCCGCCGCCCTCTGCTACCAGGTCGCCTGGCTCCTCGACGACGACCCGTTCATCCTGCTCTTGCTCCGCGGCCGCTCCCGCGACGACCTCCTCGACCAACTCCACGCCCGGAGCCAGTCCGCGACGAGCGCCGAAACAGCGGACGCACCGGATGTGCCGGGCGTCTCGCTCGGCGACGTACTCGAGGCTCCGGTCCGCGCCCTGCCCGCGGTGCCTGACCTTCCGGCGAAGGTCACCGTCGACGACCTGGCCGTGAGCGGGATCGAGCCGCCGCACGGATTCACGCCCGCGACTCTCCCGCTGCTCGTCCTCGACGCGTCCCGCCGGGCGCGAGCGGTGCTGAACGCGCTCCTGCACGGCACGCCGGAGCCGCAGCCACTCGACGAATGGGCAGACTCGGTCCGCCTGGCCGCCGACTTCCCTGAGCTGATCACGCAGCTGGCGACGGGTCGGCCCGAAGAGCTTGCCCTCGGCATCCAAGCCTGGCGGTACGGCGGTGCGCCCGGCCTCGACGTACTCGAACACAGCTGGACGCCTGACCCAGCCGACCTCGCCCGGGCCCGGACCGAACTCCTCGCGGCAGACGACGACGTCACGATCAGCACAGCCGGCAACCAACTCACGCTCGGTGACGACCTCCAGCTGCGCCTGGACCGCCGAGGAGGCTGGCACCCGTATCGCCTCGTCGACGGCACCTGGACCCCGACGGCACCAGCCACAACAGACCCGCTCACAGCACTGGCTACCGACTGGTGACACGGCGGCCGGCGACTGGGTGGGGCGCCGCCGACTGGTAAATCCGGTGCGGCGCCGGCGACAGCCCATTAAGGTGACGAGGACTTCGGAGGAGGTGAGTTGATGATTGCGCGAGCAGGTGTCTTGGCATGCCCGATCATCCAACTCACCGTGGAACCTGCCTGACGCAGCTTCCCCTTGCCCGAAAGGGACTCCCGTTGTCCAACACCTGGAACACCCGCGTCGAGACCACAGCCGACGTCGCGACGATCCGTGACATCACCCTGCACGCCTTCGGCCGGCAGTTCGAGGTCGACTACCTCGACGCCCTCCGCGCCGACCCGATCGCGTGGTTTCCCGGGCTGTCGATCGTCGCGACCACCCCGGACGACCGGCCCGTCGCCTACGCGCTCCTCACCCGTTGTCACATCGGCGATGCGCCGGTCCTCTCGCTCGGGCCGGTCGCCGTCCTCCCGGCGTACCAGAAGCAAGGTGCCGGCAGCGCCGCGGTCATCGCCGCTCTCGCCACGGCGCGTGATCGTGGTGAGCAGAGCGTGGTGGTGCTCGGACATGCCGAGTACTACCCGCGCTTCGGGTTCCGGCAGGCGACCGAATTCGGCATCCATCACCCGCAGTACGACGGCCCGAACCTGATGGCGGTCGCCCTCGACGGTGCCGCTGTACCGGCCGGCGATCTCCGGTATCCGTTCACTGCCTGACCAGCCCCCGCGCCGCCGGAGGCCGTGCTGCAGCCTCCGGCGGCCCGGACGGCAGTCGGTGTTGAACGTTCCACCCGAACTACGGCGGACGGTCGTAAAAGGTTCAGTCAAACTCGCCGAATCACTTGCGCATGTGCCTTGTATACATGAAACAGTCGTCGAGACCGCCTACCCAGGAGCACGTGATGACTCGTCGACCCCCGTTCCTACTGAACCGCTCCAGTTGGAGCAAGCGCCGCCATCCGGTGGCCGGAGCCGTCGCGGGGGTGATCGTGCTCGCCCTCGCCGGAACCGCCTGCTCCCCCGTCGAACCGGCCGGCAGTGACAGCAGTGGAGCAAGCCAGTCGGCGACCGGGCAGGACGTGTTCGGCGAGCCGGCCGACGCGGCCCAGGTCAAGCAGGGCGGCACGCTCACGGTCGCGCTCTCCGCCGACCCGGACAAGCTCGACCCGACGCTGTCGCGCAGCCTGTACTCGCGCTACGTCTTCCACACCATGTGCGAGAAGCTGTACGACCTCGGCCCGGACGCGAAGATCGTGCCGCAGCTGGCGACCGCGCTGCCGACCATCTCCGCCGACGGCCTCAGTCTCACCATCCCGCTCAAGAAGGGCGTGAAGTTCGCCGACGGCGGCACGCTCGACTCGAACGCGGTGAAGATCTCGATCAACCGCGGCCTGACGCTGGCCGGCTCCGGCCGCAAGAGCGAGCTCGGCCCGATCAGCTCGGTCGAGACCCCGGACCCGAACACCGTGGTCATCAAGCTGTCGAAGCCGTTCGCCCCGCTCACCGCGGCGCTGGCCGACCGGGCCGGCATGGTGCTCAGCCCGGCCGCCGTCGCCAAGCTCGGCGCGAACTTCTCCACCGCGCCGGTGTGCGTCGGCCCGTTCAAGTTCGCCAGTCGGGTCGCACAGAACTCGATCAAGGTGGTCAAGGATCCGCTGTACTACGACGCCGCCAAGGTGCACCTGGACGCGATCGAGTACCGGATCATCACCGACTCGAGCATCCGCTCGGCCAACCTGAAGTCCGGTGACGCGCAGGTCGCCGACTCGCTGTCGTCCCAGGACGCGCCCGAGCTGCAGAAGGACAGCACCGTGACCGTGCTGCAGTCGCAATCCCTGGGCTACCAGGGCCTGACGATCAATGTCGCGAACGCGAACGGCGTCGGCAATCCGCTCAAGCAGCTGGACACGCCGATCGCGAAGGACCCGCGGGTCCGCCAGGCACTCGACCTGTCGATCGACCGGGCGGCCCTGGTCAAGTCGATCTTCAACGGGCTGAACACGGTCGCCTGCTCGCCCGTTTCACCGAAGAGTGAGTTCACCTCCGACGCCGCGCAGGTCTGCCCGGCGCACGACCCCGCCAAGGCCAAGCAGTTGCTGGCCGACGCCGGCGTGAGTACGCCGTACAAGGTCACGATGATCACCTCGAACAACCCCGACAGCCTGCGACTCGCGCAGGCGCTGCAGGCGATGGTCAAGGACGGTGGGTTCGACCTGGTGATCAAGCCGGTCGAGTACGCCGCTCTGCTCGACCAGCAGGACCGCGGTGACTTCGAGCTCCTGCAACTGGGGTGGTCCGGCCGCGTGGATCCGGACGCGAACATCTACAACTTCGTCGGCACCACCGGCAGCCAGAACGTGGCCGGCTACAGCAGCCCCGACGTGGACAAGTTGCTGACCGACGCCCGCCAGGCCACCGACAAGGCCCAGCGGATCAAGCTGTACGGCGACGTCGTCACCAAGCTCCAGCAGGACGACCCGCTCATCTACATGTACCGGCAGCGCAACCTGACCGGCGTCAGCAAGAAGCTCCTCGGCATCCAGGTGTATCCGGACGGCGTGATCAGAACAGCCTTCGCCGGGTTCGCGAAGTGAGAAGGTATCTCCTCAATCGGCTGTGGCAGTCGATCGTCACCTTGATCCTCGCGACGATCGTCGTGTTCGCCGGCGTGCGCGCGTTGCCGGGTGACCCGGCGCTCGCGCTCGCCGGTGAGGACCGGGATCCGGAGTCGCTGCGCGCGATCCGGGAGCAGTACGGGCTGGATCAGTCATGGCTCGTGCAGTTCTGGCAGTTCGTGAGTCACGCGGTGCGCGGAGATCTCGGTCAGTCGATCCGGACCGGCGAGCCGGTCCGGACGATGATCGTGACCGCGTTGCCGGTGACGATCGAGTTGTCCGTCCTGGCGATCCTCGTGGCGAGTGTCATCGGCGTCGGCGCGGGCGTGGTCGCCGCCGTACGGCGTGGCCGCCCGGCCGAATGGGCCGCCAACGCGCTCGCGCTGCTCGGACTCTCGGTGCCGAACTTCTGGCTCGGACTGATGGCGATCCTCTACCTGTCCGTTGCCCTGGGCCTCTTTCCGGCGTCCGGCTTCGTGCCGTTCTTCAGCGACCCGGTGGCCAACCTGCACCACCTGATCCTGCCCGCCCTCATTCTGGGCACCGGCCTGGCCGCGGTGATCATGCGCCAGACCAGATCCTCGATGCTCGACGCACTGAGCGCCGACTACATCCGTACGGCGGAAGCCAAAGGCCTCCCGCCGCGTGAGGTGATCGGCCGGCACGCGCTGCGCAACAGCCTGATCGTCGTGATCACGATCGTCGGCCTCCAACTCGGCGCTCTGATCTCCGGGGCGGTCGTGACCGAGCGGATCTTCGCGCTCCCCGGCTTCGGCAAACTCACCGTCGACGCCGTCTTCCAGCGCGACTACCCGGTCATCCAAGCCGTCGTCCTCGTCACGGCGACGGCCTACATCGTCATCAATCTGCTCGTCGACCTGCTGTACTCCGTCATCGACCCGCGGATCCGCGTTCGAGGTGATGCCTGATGGCCGTGGCCGAAGCCGTCACCGCCGGCGCAGCACTGCGCAGCAACCGAAGCAAAGTGGTACGCCGGATCCTCCGCAACCCGCTCGCGATCACGGGACTCGTCGTCCTCGGCATCGCCGTCATCCTCGCGGTGTTCGCTCCCTGGCTCGCACCGCACGACCCGACGCAGACGCACCTTGACCAAGCCTTCGCGCCACCGGGAACCGTCGGCCACCTTCTCGGCACCGACGACCTCGGACGTGATGTGCTCACCCGGATCATGTACGGGCTCCGCGCCTCGCTCCACGTCGGACTGCTCGCGGTCGCGACGTCACTCGTCATCGGCGTACCGCTCGGTCTGATGGCCGGCTACTTCCGGGCCATCGACGCACTCATCTCCCGCTTCACCGATCTCGTCCTCGCGTTCCCGTTCCTGATCCTCGCGGTCGGGCTGGCGGCGATCCGCGGCGCGAGTCTCGGCAACGCGGCGATCGCGATCGGTATCGCCCAGATCCCGGGCGTGATCCGGATCGTCCGGTCCGAGACGCTGCGGCTGAAGTCGCTCGACTTCGTCGCCGCGGCGATCGTCGAGGGCGCCGGGGACGCGTGGGTGCTGGGCCGGCACATCCTGCCGAACGCGGCGTCGGTGATCATCGTCCAGGCGACCGTCGCGATCCCGGCGGCGATCCTCGGCGAGGCGGTGCTGTCGTTCCTCGGGCTCGGCATCCAGCCGCCCGCGCCGAGCCTGGGCACGATGCTGTCCGACGCCCAGCAGTTCGCGTCGCGGGCTCCGTGGGCGGCGGTGATGCCCGGCCTCGCGATCATGTTGCTGACGCTGGCCTTCAACATCGTCGGCGACAGTCTCCGCGACGCGCTCGACCCGAAAGCGAGTCGGCGATGAAGGCTGTTCTAGAAGTGAAGGATCTATCGGTCACCTTCCGGACCGAGGACGGCCTGTTGTCGGCCGTCGACCGGGTCAGCCTGGAAGTCGGCGACGGTGAGGTGCTCGCCGTCGTCGGCGAGTCCGGCTGCGGCAAGAGCGTCACGGCGATGAGCCTGGCCGGTCTGCTCCCCCGCACCGCGACCGTCGAGGGTTCGGTCAGGCTGGACGGGACCGAACTGATCGGCGCCGACAAGCGCACCCTCCGGTCGATCCGCGGCCGCGAGGTCGCGTACATCTTCCAGGAGCCGATGACCTCGCTGAACCCGGTCTTCACCGTCGGCACCCAGATCGGCGAAGTCCTCCGCACCCACATCGGCCTCGGCCGCCAGGCCGCCCAGGCCCGCGCGATCGAGCTCCTCAAGCTCGTCGGCATCCCGTCCGCCGAGCGTCGCGTCAGCGACTACCCGCACCAACTCTCCGGCGGTATGCGCCAACGCGTGATGATCGCGATGGCAGTGGCGTGCGACCCCAAGGTCCTGATCGCCGACGAGCCGACCACAGCGCTCGACGTCACGATCCAGGCCGGCATCCTCGACGTACTACGGGGGCTTCGCGAGCGACTCGGTACCAGCATCGTCCTCATCACCCACGACCTCGGAGTAGTCGCGGACCTCGCCGACCGGGTCGCGGTCATGTACGCCGGACGCGTCGTCGAAACCGCCGAGGTCCACCAACTGTTCGCCAACCCACAACACCCCTACACAGCCGGCCTTCTCGGTGCGTCACCAGCAGCCGGCCGCCATGCCGGGACCCATCGACTCAACGAGATCCCCGGTCTCGTCCCGGTTCTGACGGAGCAGCCCGACGCCTGCACCTTCGCCGACCGCTGCCCCAGAGCAGCCGACACCTGTACGACGTCCCAGCCGCAGCTGACCGATGGCCAGCACCGTGTCGCGTGCTGGAACCCGGTCAGAGAACCAGTGGAGGTCTAGTGGACGCCCATGCCCTGGAAGTCGAAGACCTGGTCATGCACTTCGGGCCGGTCCGGGCCGTTGACGGGGTGACTCTGCGGATCCGGCAAGGCTCGGTTGTCGCACTGGTCGGTGAGAGTGGGTCCGGCAAGTCCACGGTCGGCCGATGCATCGTCCGACTGCTCGAACCGAGTGGTGGGACCGTCAGACTCGCGGATGCCGACATCACTCATCTCAACCGCCGTCAGCTCCGGCCGCACCGCCGAGACGTGTCCATCGTGTTCCAGGACCCGGCCGGCTCGCTTGACCCGCGCTTGTCGGTCGGAGACATCGTCGGCGAACCACTCCGGCTCATGCGTCGCAAAGACATCTCCACCAAGGTCGCAGAGTCACTACGCCGGGTCGGACTCCGGCCTGAGGTCGCACAGCGTGCGCCGCATGAGTTGTCTGGCGGCCAGCGTCAGCGAGTCAGCATTGCTCGCGCACTGATCTCAGAGCCACGTCTGCTTGTCGCAGATGAGCCGACCAGCGCACTGGATGTGTCGGTCCAGGCTGCTGTGCTCAATCTGCTCGCGGATCTCCAACGTGACCTGGGCTTCGCCTGCCTGTTCATCACCCACGACCTCTCGGCCGTCGAGTACCTCGCCGATGAGGTCGCGGTGATGTACCTGGGCCAGTTGGTCGAGCAAGGCCCGCGGTCACGCATCTTCGGCGCGCCTGCGCACCCCTACACCCAGGCGCTGCTGTCGGCGGCGCCCGTACCCGATCCTGCCGAGCAGCGGGCGCGCAAGCCCGTGCTGCTCGGTGACGATCTCCCATCCGCCATCGACCCGCCGCCCGGGTGCCGCTTTCACACCAGGTGCCCGGTCGCGATCGACACATGCCGGACAGTCGTACCCGAGCAGCGCGTGATCGGAGAAGGTGGACACCAGGTGGCCTGCCACCTCGTCAACGACGACGGCACCGGACCCGACGTACGCACAGCAAAAGAAGGAGCCACCCGATGACCCTGCATATGCCACGCCTCCGGCGCGGCGGGTCATGGGGCTTTGACTCCCGCCCTTCCCTCGTCGTTCCAGTCGCTACGCTCCCTACACTCCTCAGTCCAGGCCGGGAGGCCCCATGACATTCACCACCCGGCCTACGTTGCGCGGCACGTTCGGGATGGTCTCGTCCACGCACTGGCTGGCCTCACAGTCGGCCATGCGGATTCTCGAGCTGGGCGGCAACGCGTTCGACGCGGCCGTTGCGGCCGGGTTCGTGCTGCACGTCGTGGAACCGCATCTCAACGGTCCCGGTGGTGAGGTCCCGGCGATCGTCGCCACCGCCGACGACCCCACACCGCGCGTGCTGTGCGGTCAGGGCGTCGCCCCGGCCGGTGCGACGATCGAGCACTACCGCTCACTCGGTCTGACGCTCGTCCCCGGCTCCGGGCCGCTCGCGGCCACCGTGCCGGGAGCGGTCGACGCCTGGCTGCTCCTGCTGCGTGACCACGGCACTCTGTCGTTGCGCGTCGTACTGGAACTCGCCATCGACTACGCGCGCAACGGTCACCCGCTCGTGCCGCGCGTCGGTGACACGGTCAGCACCGTGCAGGAGCTGTTCGAGCAGCACTGGCCGACGTCCGCCGCGCTGTGGTTGCAGGACGGTCGTCCGCCGGCTGGCAGGTTCCGCAACGAGGCGTACGCCGCCACCCTCGAGAAGCTCGTGACCGAGGGCGAGGCGGCCGGCGCGGACCGGCAAGTGCAGATCGAGCAGGCGCGGAAGACCTGGCGGGAAGGGTTCGTCGCGGAGGCGGTCGACAAGTTCTCGCGGCTACCCCACCGGGACTCCAGTGGCGAGAACCACGGAGGCCTCATCACCGGCGACGACATGGCCGCCTTCCAGGCGAGCTGGGAGGAGCCGGCGACGGTCGACTGGAACGGGTACACCGTCGCCAAGACCGGGCCGTGGGGCCAGGGACCAGGGTTGCTGCAGTCGCTCGCCGTACTGTCGGAGCTGGGTGACGTCGACCTGGACAGCGCCGAGGGCGTGCACACGACGGTCGAGGTGATGAAGCTGTCGTACGCGGACCGCGAGGCCTGGTACGGCGACGGCGCCGACGTACCGCTGAAGACGCTGCTCTCCCCCGCGTACGCCGCCGAGCGCGCCAAGCTGATCGGCCCGGACGCGAGCCTGGAGCTGCGGCCCGGGCACCCGGACGGTCGCCGGCCCGTCCTCCCGTCGATTGCTGTGGGCAACGATCTCGGCGACGCGACCACGGGTGAGCCGACCGTCTCGTCCGGTGGCGTGACCCGTGGCGACACCTGCCATGTCGACGTGATCGACCGGTGGGGCAACATCATCTCCGCCACGCCGAGTGGAGGCTGGTTGCAGTCGTCGCCGACGATCCCGGAGCTCGGGTTCTGCCTTGGCAGCCGGGCACAGATGTTCTGGCTCGAGGAAGGCCTGCCGGCCTCACTGGCGCCGGGCAGGCGTCCGCGGACCACGCTGACGCCGACGTTGGTGCTGCGCGACGGGCAGCCGGTGATGGCCTGTGGGTCGCCGGGTGGAGACCAGCAGGACCAGTGGCAGCTGCTCTTCCTGCTGCGGCATCTCGGCAGTGGGATGGATCTGCAAGAGGCCATCGACGCGCCGGCTTGGCACACGACCGGCTTCCCGTCGTCGTTCTACCCGCGCACCACCGAGCCGGGTGGTCTAGTGATCGAGAGCCGGGTCGGCGCCGCCGTACGCGATGAACTGGCGCGCCGCGGGCACGTTGTCACCGAAGGCGAGGCGTGGAGTCTCGGCCGGTTGTGCGCCGTACGGAAGGAGCCGGACGGGGTGCTGGCCGCGGCGGCCAACCCGCGCGGCATGCAGGGGTACGCCGTCGGCCGTTAGGCGCTTTCGGGCCGACTGCTCAGTGCGGCCTTGGCAGCGGCTGCCACGTGATCGCGTGCGGCGATCGTGGCAGCCGCTGGGTCGCCGGCCTCGATGGTCTCGACCAGGCGGATGTGTTCCTCCCACGAGTGCGGTGCGCGCTGGGCGGCGCCGACGCGGAAGACCCAGTGGACGTGGTGGTACATCGCGGCCGAGATCGACAGCAGCCAGCGGTTGCCGCTGACCTCGATCACCGCCCGGTGGAAGGCGCTGTTGAGCTCGGCGACCCGGTCGAAGTCCTTCGCGTCAGTCGCGGCGCTCGCCTCGTCGAGCAGCCGGCGCAACCGGGCCACGTCGGCCGGGGTCGCCCGCTCGGCCGCCAGCCCGCCGGCCAGCGTCTCCAACTGTTCCCGTACGGCGAACAGGTCGCGCACCGCGGTCTCGTCGAGCGTCGCCACCACCGCACCCCGGCGCGGCAGGATCTGAACGAAGCCCTCGGCCTCGACCACGCGCAACGCTTCCCGCACCGGATTGCGCGACACCCCGAAGTCGTCCGCGAGGCGGGTCTCGGTCAGCCGCTCACCTTGCGCGTAGTCGCCGTCCACGATGCGCCGGCGCAACTCCGCGAGTACCTGCTCGCGCAACGCCACATGGTCGGCACCGATCGTACGCACTACGCCGTCCCCCAAACCCGGTTGCTCCACCCCATGCTCCTCTCCCCGTTCGGCTTCGCGCCACGGTAGCCGATCGGCCGAGCCTCGGCACGTGATCCCGGCGAGAGCTATGTTGACGGCTTGAGCATCAGACTGACTCCCCTGACGGATCCCGACTTCCGGCCGTTCAGCCGCCGGATCGCCTGGCTCGCCGCGGACGCCGACGGCAACCCTGTCGGATCCGCCTTCCTGCGACTCAACAGTCGCGAGACCCAGTCGCATCTGGCCGAGCTCCAGCTGAACGTCCACCCGGCCGAACGCCGCCGAGGTGTGGGCTCTCAGCTGCTGGATGCGGTCATCAACGCGGCCCGCGACCACGAGGTCCGCACGCTGCTCGGCGACGCGACCGCGGGCTCCCCCGCTGACCTGTTCCTCGCGGTGAGCACCTGACCACGGTCGCGGCCGTCGACGACGCCACCGGAGCAATCGTGGGCTTCACCGAACTCGTCGTACCCGGTGACGGCAAGGGCGACGGCCAGCACTACGGCACCGCCGTACTCCCGGAACACCGCGGGCACGGCCTGGCCCTGTGGATGAAGGCCGAGCAGATCCGCCAGGCCCGGCTCCACTTCCCCGACCTGGCCGGTCTCCTCACCGACACCGTCGACACCAACACGCCGATGCGACGCGTGAACGCCCAGCTCGGTTACGAGCCCACCGAGTCAGTCCACCGGCGCACTCTCGACCTCTAGTAGAGCTACTGGCCGAGGATCTTCTGGACGGCCGCGGTGGTGATGGGGTGGTAGCCGGGGCGGGCCTTGGCGAAGACCTCGGCGGCGAAAGCGCGGTCTGTGCCGGCGAGCGCCCGGTAGACCGGAAGGACCAGCTTCATCCGGCCGACGTTGGTGAGGAACTCGGCGAGCTCGGCGTACGCCGCCTCGTAGCTGCTGGCCGCGACCACCTGGTACCACCGCCGGGCGATCTCGCCGTTCGCCGTACCGGTCAGGCCGAAGGCCCGGTCGAGCTGCTGCAGCAGGAGCGGGCTGAGTACGTCGGGGGCCGCGTCCAGGAACCGCAGCCACTCCTGCGTGGTCCACTCCTCCGCACCGGCCGGAAGCTCGCCAGTCGCCAGCCACCGGTTCCGGGCGCCGTCGACCACCTGGAAGCGCTCCGACACCGCCCGGCGGGCGAACGACGGGATCCCGGGCTCGTCCAGCCACGCGGCCAGCTCGGCGTCCGTCACGACGCCTGGGTGCGGCTCGAGCAGGTGCTCCCGCAGGTGCTCCACGAAGTCGTCGGACTTGATACTGCGGAACGCGAACCGGTCGAAGTACCCGCGCAGGAACGGGTCGAACACCTCGCGCGAGAACCGCTCCTCCAGCCAGGACAGGAACCACGACCCCTTCAGCGGCCCGGTCGCCGTGTTCCCGTGGTACTCGGACCGGTGGTTCAGCCCCGGCAGCTCGACCGCCAGCTCGGCCGGCGTCAGCGGGTCCAGCTTCACGACCGTCGCGTGCTGCTTGATCGCCGTTTCCATCACCGCGAACTCGCTGCCGTAGACCGCTTCGACGATCCGGTTCTCGACGTACGACGTGAAGCCTTCGTTCAGCCAGATGTCGTCCCAGCTGTCCTGCGTGACCAGGTTGCCCGACCAGCTGTGCGCGAGCTCGTGCGCGACGACGCTGACCAGGGACTTGTCCCCGATCACCACGGTCGGCGTCGCGAACGTCATCCGGGGGTTCTCCATCCCGCCGTACGGGAAGGACGGCGGCAGCACGAGCAGGTCGTAGCGGCCCCAGCGGTACGGTCCGAAGAGCTCCTCGGTGACCCGCATCATCTCTTCGGTGTCGGCGAACTCGGTCGCCGCGCGCCGGGCCATCTCCGGCTCGGCCCACACACCGGACCGCTCACCGATCGGCTCGAAGACCAGGTCGCCGGCCGCGATGGCCAGCAGGTACGACGGGATCGGCTCGGGCATCACCACGTCGTACGAGCCGGTCCGGCGGGACGTCGTACCGTTGTCGGCACTCATCAGGACCATCAGCTCGGGCGGAGCGGTGACGTGGGCGGCGTAGCTGAACCGCACGCCCGGAGTGTCCTGCACCGGCACCCAGCTGCGTGCGTGGATCGCCTGCGACTGGCTGAACATGAACGGCAGCACGCCACCGGCCGTCATCGACGGCTCGAGCCACTGCAGGCCGGTCGCGGTCGGAGCGGTCCGGTAGTTGACGCGCACGCGCTCATGCAGAGCGGTGCTGATGGTCAGGGCCGAGCCGAGCTCCTTGTCCGGCGCCGCCAGGCTGTACTCCAGGGGCTCCCAGCCGTCGGCCGTCGCGCCCTCGACCGCCAGCACGGTCAGGTCGCGGGTGTCCAGGACGAGCCGGTCACCGGACCCTGTCCAGCCGAGTGTGTGCGTGGCGGTCCCGGCCAGCACCTTCGCGCTGAAGTCGAGCTCGACATCGAGCTCGAGATGGGTCGTCCGAACCAGAGCAGGTTCGGCGTAGGAGTGGCGATCGTGCGTCACGGATAACTCCCCGAGTGAAGGTGTCCGGGGAACAGTACCCACGCCACAGCCCGATCGGGCGGCCATAATGAGCCAGCCGCACCATGGTGCCAAAACCCTGCTTTGATCCTGACGCCGATTGCGAAAATAGGGGCGGCTGCTAGCAGACTGTGACCATGATGTCGCAGGGAAGTCCCGAACTGGTGCTGAAGCGGCGGCCGTTCGGGTCATGGCTGCTCGGGCCGGCCGACCAGAGCATACGGCTCCTGCGCTTCCGGCTGCAGGTGCTGATGACGACGTTCTCGATCGGGACCAACCTGATCGGTGCCCTGGTCGTGTTCGTGCTCGCGGTGTTCGTGCTGCCCGGGCCTCCCCTGCTCGACCACCTCAAACTGTTCGAGGCGATCGTCATCCCGCTGTACTTCTTCGTCGCGGTGGCGATCGGCTGCATCTGGAGTACGCGGCTGACCCGGCGCGTGACGCGGTGGGTGGAGGAGGAACGACCGGCCACTCGCCAGGAGCAGATCGCGACCCTCCAGCTTCCACTGCGGCTCACGCTGATCGAGGTCCTGCTCTGGCTCGGGGCCGTGGTGATCTTCACGGTCATGACCGTCGTGCTGCAGCCGGAGAACGCGCTGCGCATCGCGGTCACCGTCTTCGACGGCATGATCATCACCTGCGCGGTGTCGTACCTCCTGACCGAGTTCGCGCTCCGCCCGGTCGCGGCCCGGGCGCTGGTCGACGCACCGCCGCCGCGCCGGTTGCTCGCGGCCGGCCTGAAGGCGCGAACGGTGTTCTTCTGGGCGGTGGGTTCTGGTGTGCCGGTGGCCGGGCTGATGCTGGCCGCCGTCCTCGCGCTGATCGAGAAGGACGTCTCCTCGACGCGCCTCTCCGTCGTGATCCTTGCCCTGGGCATCGTGGCATTGGGCAACGGCTGGCTGCTGACGATGCTGTCGGCCAAGTCCGTGGTCGCGCCGGTCCGCTCGGTGCGGACCGCCTTGGGCCTGATCGGCGAAGGGCAGCTCGACGTGAGCATCCCGGTCTTCGACGGAACGGAGCTCGGGTCACTGCAGGCGGGCTTCAACCGGATGGCCGAGGGTCTCCGGGAGCGCGAGCGGATCCGCGACGTCTTTGGGCGGTACGTCGGTGCGGACGTCGTTCAGGAAGCGCTCACCAGCGATCAGCTCGGCGGCGAGGAGCGATTCGTCGCGGTCCTGTTCGTCGACCTGGTCGGGTCGACCGAGATCGCGGTGGAACGACCGCCGGCCGAGGTGGTCCAGTTGCTCAACCGCTTCTTCGAGATCGTGGTCGACGAGGTGGACCAGCAGGGAGGCTTTGTGAACAAGTTCGCCGGCGACGCGGCGCTGGCCGTCTTCGGTGCACCGGCCGAACTGCCGGACGCGGCAGGGCGCGCTCTCTGCGCGGGCCGGGAGCTGGCCCGGCGGCTGGCCGAGGAGTTGCCGGAGGCAACGGCCGGGATCGGCGTGACGGCCGGGATCGTGGTCGCCGGCACGGTCGGCGACGTACGGCGGCACGAGTACACGGTGATCGGCGACCCGGTGAACGAAGCCGCCAGGCTCAGTGAGCTGGCCAAGTCCGTGCCCGGCCGGCTGATCGCTTCGATGACGGCCGTCGAGGAGTCAGCCCCGGCGGAGGCCGACTGCTGGCAGCCCGGCGATCAGGTCACGGTCCGCGGCCGCTCGGCGCCGACCCATCTCGCTATCCCTCAGTGATCAACTGATACAGGAGTGCTGCTCCGTGCAGCATCGCCCTGGTCTGACGGTCGTGGGCGGCGCGGCGCTCCGCGATCGCGTCTCGCAAGGCCTCAGTGCTCCCGGTACGGCGAAGTCCGTCGAGCACCGGCTTGATCTGCTCGAAGTAGTACCGCCCTTGCCGCAGCATGTGAATGACTCGCGCATCCCGCACCTGCTCCGGACCGTACCGCCGGTATTTCGTCCCCGGCTCCCGCGTCGGCGCCAGCAACCCCGCGGCTTCCCAGACCCGCAGCGCCGACGTGCGGACGCCCAAGCGGTGCGCCAACTCCCCCACCAGCAGCGAGGGCCCGTTCGCCGGCGACTCGTCGACATACTCGGCGGCCATCGCGCCGAGCGCCTCACTCGCGGCATCGGTCGCCAGCCGCTGCTCGTGCAGGGCGGCATGGGCCGCGTCGACCAGCCGGTAGGCCAGCGGTTCGTCGCCGTTGTGCACGGCCCGCATGATCTCCGTGGCGGTCTCCGCGCCGAAGCCCGGCGCCAACGCGCGATACGTCAGCAGCGCGGACAGATGCTCCGGGCCGTACTGCCGGTAGCCGGTGTCGGATCGCGGCGCGGGCGGCAGGATCCCGGCCGCCTCGTAGTTCCGCACGAGCTGCGTCGAGACGGCTGCCCGCCGCGCCAGATCAACCGGCCGTAGTCCCATGGCTTTAGCGTCCGCCGGAGACGTCGACGGTGGTGCCGGTCATGTACGACGACCGATCGGAGGCGAGGAACGCGATCACCTCGGCAACCTCTTCGGCCTTGCCAGGGCGGGCGAGCGGTGGCGTCGTACCCATGCGGTCGAGCCGGCCCGGTTCGTGGATGTCGGTCTCGATCAGGCCTGGGCGGACGCCGAGTACGCGGATGCCCTCCTTGGCGACCTCGTTGGCCAGGCCGATGGTGAGGGCATCGACGGCCGCCTTGCTGGCCGCGTAGTCGACGTACTCGCCGGCTGAGCCGAGCACGGCCGCGCGTGACGACACGTTGACGATCACTCCGCCGGATCCGCCGTACGCCGTGGACATCCGGCGTACCGCGGCACCGGCGACCAGAAAGGCGCTGATCGAGTTCATCCGGAACACGCGGTCCAGCCGCTCGGCGTCGTATTCCGCGACCCGGCCGGCCGGCGACACGATGCCGGCGTTGTTGATCACGGCACCGATCGGCCCGAGCTCGGCGGTGACGGTGTCGAAGAGCCGCTCGATCTGGTCGGCGTCGACCACGTCGGCCTGGACCGCGATCGCCCGCTGCCCGAGCTGCTCACAGGCCTTCACCACGCGCGCGGCCTCATCGGCCCGGGTCCGGTAGTTGACCGCGACGTCCCATCCGTCCGCCGCGAGCGCCACCGCGGACGCGGCACCGATCCCCCGGCTCCCTCCCGTGACCAGCACGACCCCACTCTCAGTCATGCCCCTACCCTGTCATGTCTCAGGAGGCAGGCGGCAGCGCGAACCCCAGCTGGGTCTCGGTGTCGTCGAATCCGAGCGCGCGATAGATCCGGATCGCGAGGTACTCCGGGTCCGCGACCATTACCAGCGTCCGCGCCCCGCCCTCGGTCAGCCCGTACGTCGACGCGCGGTGGACGAGCGTGCTCGCGAGCCCCCGGTCGCGATCCTCCAGCGAGGTCTGCACGTTCTGGAACCGCGCCAGCCCCTTGCCGTCGAACATCAGCCCGAGCGAGCTCTGCAACCGGTCACCGTCGAACGCCCCGAACCACGTCCCGTGCCCGGCCTCCACCAGCGCGCGCTTCGCCGCCAGCTTCCGCCGGGTGAACAGCACGTAGTCCTCGTCGACCGTCATCGTCGCCGTTGCCAGGCTCTGCTGGACCAGCTGCTCCCAGTCGTCGTCACTACTCAGCAGCCGGTACGTCGCTTCCTCGTTGGGCCGGCGTGGTGCGACGACCTCGCTCGCGGTCATCACCACGCTCCGATCGACGTCGAAGCCGGCCGCGATCAGCTCGTCCTCGGCGCCGATCTCCGCGTCCACACTGTCGATGCCCAGCGCAACATGCTCGGCGTCCGGAAACTCCTGGCGGAAGGTCTCCGTGCGGGCCTTCGTGTCACCGGGCGCGAACGGCGTGCGGTAGAGCAGGAAGTTCCCCCACCAGAAGCCCGGGTTGTCCGGCGTCCGCACCACGACGTACTCGCCGCGGTCTTCGAACACGCTCCCGCTGAGCTCCAGCAGCAACAGGTCGGTCCGGTATCCGAGGCTCTTGATCTCCACGCTGCCATCCTCGCGGATCCGTCAATCGCATTCCGGTTGACATGCAGCCTTTTGGCTGCCTAATGTGTTCATGCAGCCAGACGGCTGCATGAACCGATCGGAGCGGGATGGACGACGAGGTGTTTCGCGCCCTGGCCGACCCGAGCCGCCGGCAACTGCTCGACATGCTGAACACGCGCAACGGGCAGACGCTGCGAGAGCTCTGCGCCGGTCTGGACATGGCCCGGCAGTCGGTGAGCAAACACCTCACCGTGCTCGAGGCCGCGAACCTCGTCACCACCGTGTGGCGCGGCCGGGAGAAGCTGCACCACCTCAACGCCGAGCCGATCAACGCCATCGCGGACCGCTGGATCCATCAGTACGACCGTCGGCGGGTCCAGCTGTTCGCCGATCTCAAAACGGCTTTGGAGGCCGAAACCATGAGCGACAACGACTTCGTCTACACGACCTACATCAGGACCACGCCGGAGCGGCTGTGGCAGGCGCTGACCGACCCGAAGTTCACCGAGCAGTACTGGCACGTGCAGCACGAGACCGACTGGAAGCCCGGCTCGGAGATGGTGTGGCACCTGGGTGAGGTGGCGATGGCCGGGCCGGGCCAGGTGGTGCTCGAGCACGAGCCGTACACGCGGCTGTCGTTCACCTGGCACCACATCACGCCGGAGTTCGCGAAGGCGGTCGGGATGGACGACGACCTTTACCAGCAGACCAGCCGCGAGCCGCTGTCCAGGGCGACCTTCGAGCTCGAGCCGGTCGACGACCAGGTCAAACTCACCGTCATCCACACCGGTTTCGAACCAGGCAGCGCCATCCGCGCCATGATCAGCGACGGCTGGATCCGGCTCATCTCCGATCTCAAGTCCTTCGTCGAAACCGAGCTTGCGGTGAAGTGACTACGGGCGCTTGTGGATGAGGAGGGGGAGGACGGCTGCGGCGCCGGCTTCGCGGAGTTTGGCGGCAGCTACCGTGACCGGCCACTGGGAGGAGCTCGCGTCGACGAGTAGGAGGACGGTGCGGGCGGTGACGGCCTGGGCGGTGGTGCCGTCTACCGACAGGCCGTCGCGCCAGACTCTGGCTTCCTCTGCGGAGGACAGGTCGTCGGTGAAGCCGCTGCGGTCGACTGTCAACTCCGCCCGGTCCAGGCGCCCGACGGTGGCGACGTGGTCCGCGATCGCGGACGTCAGCTCGCGGTGACCGGCAGCCGGCAGCGGAACGATGACCTCGGGGCGGCCGGACCACGATCCACGCCAGCGGGAGAGGGCCGCGACGGCACCGGCCCTCAGGGCTTCGACCGCGTCATCCGTAGGCGTTCCGTTGAAGGCAGCTTCCAGGACCTCGCGCCACTCGGGAGCGTCGGCGTACACGATGATCCGGCCGGGCTCGGCCGAGAGCCCGGCAGGGATCTTCCCTCGCGCGCCGAATGCGCCACCGGGCCACATCTTGCGCGTCTCGAGCACGTGCACCTCGCCACGCAGTAGTCGCGTGATCGTCCCGACCGTCTCCGGATCGGGGCGCGCCGCCAACGGATCCGGCAACTCGCCCAGGCAGACCGAACACCGGCCGCACGGCTCGGCGGAAGGATCGTCGAGTGACTCCTGCAGAAGTTGCATGAGGCAACGGTCGCCGCGGGTGTACGCGCGCATGATGTCGGCCTCGCGGCGGCGGACCGCGACGATCCCGTCGTAGTGCGCCGCGTCGAAGGTCCACTCCGCCCCGGTCCGCACCCAGCCACGCTCGACCCGGTCGACGACTCCGTCCACCGCCAACTGCTTCAGCATCAGTTCGACGCGCGTACGACGCAGTCCGGTCTCGGCCTCCAGCGCCGGAACGGTCGCCGGCTGATCCGGCCCGTAGCCCTCCAGCCCGCGCAGCAACCGCTGGACGTTCTCCGGCACGGGGATCGTCGCAGTCGCGAAGTAGTCCCACACTCCAGCGTCAGCGTCCGACGGCAGCAACGCCACCACCGCGTGATCGATACCTCGCCCGGCACGCCCGACCTGCTGGTAGTACGACACCGGTGACGGCGGCGACCCGACATGCACCACGAACCCGAGATCCGGCTTGTCGTAGCCCATCCCCAGCGCCGACGTAGCGATGAGTGCCTTCAACTGATTGGCTCGCAGTGCGTCCTCGAGGCTCTCCCGCTCCCCAGCGTCCAAACCACCCGTGTACGCAGCGACCGGTACGTCGCGACCGTGCACCTCCTGAATCACCGCCGCGAGCCGCTGCGCATCGGCCACGGTCAGCGTGTAGACGATCCCCGAGCCCGGCAACTTCGGCAGGTGATCGACCACCCAGGCGAACCGATCCAGTGGCGACAATGCATCGACCACCGCCAACTGCAGACTCGATCGCGCCAACGGCCCGCGCAGTACCAGAGTCGACTCCCCCAGTTGATGCGCGACGTCTTCAGTCACCCGCGAGTTCGCCGTCGCGGTGGTCGCGAGGACCGGAGTCTTCGGGTTGAGCTGCTGAAGAACGTCGGACACCCGCCGGTAGTCCGGCCGGAAGTCATGTCCCCAGTCCGACACCGCGTGCGCCTCGTCGATCACCAGCAGCCCGACCTGCCCAGCCAGCCCATCAAGCACCCGCCGCCCGAAGCCGGGGTTCGCGAGCCGCTCCGGTGACACCAGCAGTACGTCGATCGCACCGGAACGCAGGTCGTGTTCGATACCCGACCACTCGTCGATGTTGTTCGAGTTCAGCGTGGCAGCGCGCAGGCCGGCGCGGCTCGCGGCCGCGACCTGATCACGCATCAACGACAGCAACGGCGACACCACCAGTGTCGGACCGGCTCCCTCGGCTCGTCTGATCGCAGTCGCCGCCCAATAGACCGCCGACTTCCCCCACCCGGTGGCCTGCACGACCAGAACCCGCGCGGCCGCCTCACACAGGGCCGCGACGGCAGTCTCCTGATCGGCTCGCAGCCGCGCGCTCTCCCCCGCGATCGCCTGGATCACGCCGCCCGCGATCCCGGCGCGAGCTTCGGTCAGAGTGAGCGTTCCGCTGGTGTCAGCCATGCCGAAACCCTAGACGCCCGCACCCCCAGTCCGCTGACGCCAACCCCCACCCTGTGGAAAACCACCCCGCCCCGACCCTCGACGCCGGCTGCTCGAGGAGCAATTCACGCCGCTGGTGGTCAGGCGCACTTCCCGGGGTGACACGGTTCGCCGTCGGGGGTCACCAGTCGCTGCGGACCGGGGCCCTTCGCCGCGAGAGCGTCGTACGGGTTGGCGAGAGCGCAGCGGTCGAGGGACAGGCAGCCGCAGCCGACGCAGTCCTTGAAGTCGTCGCGCAGCTGTTCCAGATGCAGGATCCGCCGGTCGAGCTCGGCCTGCCAGCACTCGGAGATGCGTTCCCAGTCCGCGCGCGTCGGCGTCCGGTTCTCGGGGAGCAACGCCAGGATCGCGGCCACCTCGGCGAGCGGGATCCCGACCCGTTGCGCGATCCGGATCAACGCGACCCGACGGAGCGTGTCCCGCTTGTACCGGCGCTGGTTGCCCGACGTACGGCGGCTGAGAATCAGGTTCTGCCGCTCGTAGAAGTGCAGAGCCGAGATCGCCACGCCACTGCGCTGCGACAGCTGTCCGACTGTCAACTCACCCGGCTCGATGTCCATCGCTCATCCCTCCAACCTCAACCTAGATCGAGGCTAGCGGACGGGCTCAGGCGGTCACGAGTCGGCGCCCGATGCTCGCGGACATCAGCGCGGCCGCCGCGCACAGTCCGCCGGCCAGGTACCAGGCGAGGTTGTAGCTGCCTTGCGCGTCCCGGATCCAGCCGGCACCCGTCGCAGCCAGAGCCGCACCGATCTGGTGGGAGGCGAACACCCACCCGAACACGATCGGCCCGTCCACTCCGAACCACTCCCGGCACAGCGCCACGGTCGGCGGCACGGTCGCAACCCAGTCCAGCCCGTAGAAGATGATGAACACCCAGACGCTCGGCTGAGCCGTCGGACCGAGCAGCGAAGGCAGCACCAGCAGCGAGAGCCCACGCAGCGTGTAGTAGGCGATCAACAGGTAGCGCGGATCCCACCGGTCCGTCAGCCATCCGGACACGATCGTTCCGCCGACATCGAACACACCGACCAACGCGAGCAACGACGCCGCAGTCGTGGCGGGCATGCCATGGTCGTGCGCAGCGGTGACGAAGTGCGTACCGATCAGCCCGTTCGTCGACGCACCGCAGATAGCGAACCCACCCGCCAACAGCCAGAACGCCGGACGCCGCATTGCGGTCCGCAGCGCGTTCAGCGCCCGCAGCGCGCTACTGCCGGTCGACTCGACCCGCTGCCCGGCTGTGCTGCCCTCGGGAGCGCCGTACGCGCGCAGTCCGACATCACTCGGGTAGTCCCGCAGGAAGAACAGCACCAGCGGTACGACGGCCAACGCCGAGCCGGCCGCGACGAGCGCCGGGACACGCCAGCCGTAGTGACCGGCCAGACTCGCGATGAGGGGCAGGAAGATGAGCTGACCGGTCGCACCGGCCGCCGTCAGGATCCCCGTGACCAGACCGCGGCGGTGGACGAACCAACGGCCGGTGATCGTCGCGACGAACGTCATGGACATCGATCCGGTACCGATGCCGACCAGCAGACCCCAGCACAGCAGCAGTTGCCAGGACGAGGTCATGAAGACGGTCAGCCCACTGCCGAGCGCGATGAGAACCAGCGCTCCGCTCACCACCCGGCGCAGACCCAGCCGGTCCATCAGAGCGGCGGCGAACGGCGAGATCAAGCCGTAGAGCAGCAGGTTGATCGACACCGCCGACGAGATCGTCGCATGCGACCACCCGAACTCGTCGTGCAGCGGATCCAGCAGCACACCCGGCACCGACCGGAAGCCGGCCGCCCCGATCAGCGTCACGAACCCTACTGCGGCGACTGCCCAGGCCAGATGGACCCGGGCAGTCTTCTTCGTCTCCAGAATCTGCGTCACCCGGCAAGATTGCCAGTTCGATCACCGTCGAAACAGTGGCCGGAACGCCATCATGTGTCAAGATATGGCCATGGCTGCCAAACGTCACCTGAGCTCGGTCGGTCCGCACGTCGTCGCGGTGCTGGCCCTCGAACCGGTGGTCGGGTTCGACCTGACCATTCCGCCGACCGTGCTCGGTGCGGCCACGAAGGCGGACGGCACCCAGCTGTACGACGTCCGGATCTGCGGGCTCGAGACCGGGCAGCCGGTCCGGGCCGGCGCCGGGTTCAACCTCATCCCGGATTACGGCCCCGAGGTCCTCGCCGAGGCGGACACCGTGATCATCCCGGGCACCTACATCGCCAAGCCCCGCTACGAAGGCACGCTGCCGGACGACCTGGCCGAGGCGTTCGCGACCATCCGGCCCGGCACCCGGATCGCGTCGATCTGCACGGGCGCGTTCGTCCTCGGCGCGGCCGGACTGCTCGACGATCGGCCGGCGACCACCCACTGGGAGCGCGCCGAACTGTTCCGCAGCGTCTATCCACAGGTGAACCTCGACGAGAACCGCCTGTTCATCGACGACGGCGACATCCTCACCTCCGCCGGGCTCGCGGCGGGCGTGGACCTCTGCCTGCACCTGATCCGCCGCGACTTCGGCAGCGAGGTCGCGAACCGGGCCGCACGGCACTGCGTCGTGGCGCCGTGGCGCGACGGCGGGCAGTCACAATTCATCGAGCGCGTCGTACCGGAGGAAGGCAGCGAAGGTACGGCGCCGACGCGAGCGTGGGCGCTCGAGCGGCTCGGTGACGAGCTCAGCCTGCCGACGCTGGCCGCGCAGGCGCAGATGAGCGTGCGTACGTTCAGCCGGCGTTTCAAAGCCGAGACCGGACAATCGCCGGGCACGTGGCTGCTGCAGCAACGCGTACGGCACGCGTGCCATCTGCTGGAGACGACCGACCTGTCCGTCGATCGCGTCGCCGAGTTGGCGGGCCTTGGCACTGCTGCTTCCCTGCGTCATCACCTCCGTTCCGAGCTCGGGGTCTCTCCCCTCGCCTACCGCAAGACCTTTCGCGCGGGCTGACCACTGCCGTGTGGCGGGCTGAGGTCAGAGCACGACCAGGTGGTGCGGCCGGTTGTTCATCGACTCGACGCCGTCCGCCGTGACGACCACGATGTCCTCGATCCGCGCACCCCAGCGCCCCGGCTGGTAGATCCCCGGCTCGATGCTGAACGCCATCCCCGGCTCGAGCGGCAACCCGTTCCCGCTGACAATGTACGGCTCTTCGTGCACGTCGAGCCCGATCCCATGTCCGGTCCTGTGGATAAACAGGTCGCCGAACCCGGCCGCCGTGATCACCTCCCGCGCCGCCGCGTCGATCGACTCCGCCGACACTCCCGGCCGGACCGCGTCCACCGCCGCTTGCTGCGCCTGCTGCAGTACGGCGTACGTCGCGGCGACATCCGCGTCCCGTGGTGCGCCGACGGCGTACGTCCGGGTCGAGTCCGAGTTGTAGCCCTCGGCAACGGGTCCGCCGATGTCGACGACCACCACGTCGCCCGCCTCGATCACCCGGTCGGACACCGCGTGGTGCGGGCTCGCGCCGTTCGGGCCGCTGCCGACGATGACGAAGTCGGCCAGCACGTGGCCTTCCTCGACGATCGCAGCGGCGATGTCGGCGCCGACCTCGGCCTCGGTCCGGCCGGGCCGCAGCCACTCGCCAACGCGCGCGTGCACGCGGTCGATCGCGGCACCGGCCTTCCGCAGCGCATCGAGCTCAGCCGCGTCCTTCCGCATCCGCAATTCGCGGACGATCGGGCCTGCCAGCACCTGCTCGACCTTCGGCAACGCGTCCCGCAACGCGAGCACGTGCAGTGCCGGGGTGAAGTCGCTGACCGCGACCCGTTCCGCGCCACGCAGCCGATCCGCGGCCACGCCGTACGCGTCGTCGCCGTCGACCCAGGTGACGACGTCGACACCCAGCTCTTCGAGTGGCGAGCCGGTGAATCCAGGCGCCTCGAGCTTCGGTACGACGAGGGCCACCGGACCGTCGGCCGGGATGACCAACGCGGTGAGCCGCTCGAACGAGCCACCCGCCTGGCCGATCAGGTAGCGCAGGTCAGAACCCGGCGCGATCAGCAAACCGGTGCCGGCAGCGGCCTCACGGGCGCGCTCCAGGCGGGCCTTGAGGACGGAGGCTTCGGGGGCGGGACCTTGCGGTGTGCGACTCGACATGAGGCGACTCTAAGACTGTCGGTGGGGCTTGCTACAACTGGTCCGGCTTGGATCCAGCTTGGATCAGGCTCGGCGAAAGGCGATCACGATGACACTGCACCACGTGTCCTACGGCGACGGCGTTCCGGTACTCGCGCTGCACGGCTGGACCCCCGACCACCGCTTGATGACCGGCTGCCTGGAGCCGATCTTCGCCAAGCTGCCCGGATACCGGCGGCTCTACCCCGACCTCCCCGGCATGGGCCAGAGCCCGGCGGGCGATATCGACAGCTCCGACGGCATCCAGGCAGCCGTCCGCGAGTTCATCGACGAGGAGATCGGCGCCGAGCCGTTCATCGTGATCGGCGAGTCGTACGGCGGCTACCTCGCGCGTGGGCTGATCGCGGAGCGACCGGAGCAGATCCTCGGCCTCGGCCTGATCTGCCCTGTCGGCGAACTGATCCACAGTGAGCGGACCCTGCCCGAACACGTTGTCCTGCGCACCGAGCCGGGCGTGCTCGAGTCACTCACCGAGGGCGAGGACTTCACCGATCTCGCCGTGGTCCAGACAGCGGCCGCCCTGGCGGCGTATCGGTCCGACGTGGCGCCTGGCCTCGCCGCCGCCGATACGAAGGCGCTCGACCGCATCCAGCAGAACTGGACGTTGTCGATCGGGCCGGAGAGCGGACCTGTCTACACCGGACCAACGCTGATCGTGTGTGGCCGACAAGACTCGGTGACCGGTTACGCGGACCAGTACGCGCTGCTGCCGCACTACCCTCGCGCCACCTTCGCCGCTCTCGACGTTGCCGGGCACACCCTGCAGCTCGAGCAGCCCGAGTTGTTCGGCGCCCTGGTCCGCGAATGGCTGCAACGCCTGCCATCCGCGGCTACCAGCGGGTAATATCTGGCGCATGGTGACTGGGAAGCGTCCGATCGGGTGGCCTTTGCTTGTCGCGCTGACCAACGGGCGCGCCCGGATCTCCGACGAACGGCTGGCCGCGGCCGTCCGGGACCAGGTGATCCTGGTGACCGGTTCGTCGTACGGGATCGGCGAGGCGACCGCGCGGCGGCTCGCTCGGGCCGGGGCGACGGTCTTGCTCGTGGCTCGGACCGCGGATCAGTTGGAGGTCGTGGCCGGCGAGATCCGGGAGGCGGGCGGTACGGCGTACGTCTATCCGGCGAACCTGGCTGAGCCGGCGGCGGTCGAGGAGCTGGTTCGCACGGTGCTGGCCGAGCACGGGCGGGTCGACGTACTGGTGAGCAACGCCGGCAAGTCCATCCGGCGGTCGATCGCGGACTCGTACCAGCGCTTCCACGACATCGAGCGAACGAATGCGGTCAACTACCTCGGCCCGGCCAAGCTCGTACTCGAGCTGCTTCCGTCGATGCGCGACCGCGGCTCCGGCCACATCGTGAATGTCTCCACGGCCGGTGTCCGGACCCCGCCGATGGCGCGCTGGTCGGCGTACCTAGCGTCGAAGGGCGCGTTCGACGTTTGGCTGCGTTGCATCGCGCAGGAGATCCGGGGCGACGGTGTGACCACGTCGACCGTCTATATGGGGCTGGTGCACACGCGGATGAGCGAGCCGACCCCGTTGCTGAACAAGATGCCCGGGCTCACACCGGAGCAGGCCGCCGACCAGGTCTGTACGGCGGTCGCCGAGCGGCCGCACAACATCACCCCACCGATGGTTCGCCCGGCCGATGCCCTGGGCAACCTGTTGCGCGTCCCGACGGACAGGTTGCTCGAGCAGTACTTCCGCCGTACTGGGGGTCGCACCAAGCGAGGCAAGCCATGAGGACCGTGCGTCCGATCAGGCCGATGCGGCCGCCGGAGTGGTTGGTGCAGGGCGCGGCCGAGGTCGGCGGGGTATCGCTCGCGCTGATCAAGTCCGGTGTTTGGCGGCCGGCGCGGCCGGGACATCTGATCGGCATCGAGCGGGCACTGCGCACCTGGGGCCAGTCGATGGCCGCCCTCGGGGCGATCGCGGCGATCCGCTATCCCGATCGCGCCGCGGTCATCTCGGGGCCGGACGAGATCACGTACGCCGAGCTCGACCGCCGCTGCGAGCGCATCGCTGCCGGCCTCCACGACCGCTACCAGATCGTTGCCGGCAGCAAGGTCGCAGTTCTGTGCCGAAACCACCGCGGCTTCCTGGAGGCAACACTCTCCGCCTCCCGGATCGGTGCCGACGTCCTCTTCGTGAACACCGAGTTCGCTCCCCCGCAACTGCAGGCCGTCCTCGACCGACACCGCCCCGACCTCCTCATCCACGACGCCGAGTTCACTCCCCCACCCGGCATCCTGGCCGTCCTCTCGGACCGCAACGAACTGGCCGGATCAACAGCGTCTCCGGCACCACCGCCGGAATCCCCCGGCCACATCACGATCCTCACCTCCGGTACGACCGGTACCCCGAAGGCCGCGCCGCGCGTGCCGACCGCGCTCGGTCTGGCCGGTCTGACGGCGAGCGCGCTCAGCCGGTTCGGTCTGCGGTCAGGTGAGCCGATGATCATCTGCCCGCCGCTGTTCCACGGCCTCGGTCTGCTGACCTCGATGCTCGCGCTGTTCCTCGGTTCACCGCTCGTACTGCGGCCGAAGTTCGACCCAGCCACAGTGCTCGCCGACGCCGAAGCAACCCGCGCCGGCGCGATCGTCGCCGTACCGGTGATGCTGCGCCGGATGCTCGACCTCGGGCCGACGGCGATCGCGGAGCACGACCTACGTTCGCTGCGCGCGGTCATCTCCGGCGCATCCGCACTGGGCGCGCCGCTCGCCGAGCGGTTCATCGAACGGTTCGGGCCTGTGTTGTGTGACGCGTACGGATCCAGCGAGGTCGGCATCGCCACGATCGCCACCTCGGCCGACCTGATCGCGGCGCCCGGCACGGTCGGCCGGCCCTGCCTCGGCAGCTCGATCCGGATCCTCGACGACGCCGACCGACCGATGCCCGTCGGCGAGACCGGCCGCATCTTCGCCGGTGGCGGCCTGGTCTTCGGCGGCTACTCCGACGGCTCCAGCAAGACCGTCGTCGACGGCCGGATGAGCACCGGCGACCTCGGCCACCTGGACCAAGCCGGCCACCTCTTCGTCGACGGCCGCGAGGACGACATGATCGTCTCCGGCGGCGAGAACGTGTACCCGGTCGAGGTCGAGGAATGCCTCGCCACCCACCCCGCAGTCGCCGAGGCAGTCGTCACCGGGGTCCCCGACGACGAATTCGGCCAGCGCCTCGTCGCGTACGTCGTACTCCACGAGCCGGTCACCGAGGACGAACTGATCGCCCACGTCCGCGCCAACCTCGCCCGCTACAAGACACCTCGCCAGATCGTCATCCTCGACGACTTCCCCCGCAACGCCACCGGCAAGGTCCTCCGGAGCAGGCTCAGTCCCCAGTGACGTGTCACCTGATCGCACTCGCCGCGGCAGACATCATCGCCGCGGCCCAGAACGCGCACCCGTCGCCGTGACCCGTGCCTGCCGTGGCCCACGGGTGCACTCCGTCCTGGAGGTAGTACGGGACGCGTCCGGGACTCGAGGAGAACCACGACGACCACGGGATGATCTGGGACTTCGGGAGGTTCTCCCGCAGCTGGTTGTTGACCCACAGAGAGTTCCGCTGGTCCGCCAGCTGGACGGCTGGGGCGTAGCGGGTACGGGCGACCTGCACGTCCGACCAGAGCAGTCTGGTGCCGATCGGGAGGCCGGCCTTCAGGCGGACGACCTGCGCGGTGACCGCAGGTGGATCAAAGATGTCGCTCGGACCTGACTGCACCAGCAGAACTCTCGGAGTCCTCGGCTGGGCCAACAGCCAGTCGACGGCCGGAGTCGCAGGACGTCCCGACCAGTAGTTGACCGCGAGCGTGCTGCCCGCTCGCGCCACCAGCGTTGCCAGCGATCGGTAGCACCGCGTGGTGACGGAATCGCCGATCAGCCCGACCTCCGCCGTCGACCAGTTGCCCACGATGCCGTGCGACATCGTCGGCCAATTACCCAACGTCCCGGAGCCGAAGTCGGCCCGTGCCGGAACAACACCCCGGTCCTGACCGCCGCGCAGTGGAACAGCCATGCCGACGAACAACGCGACAGTCGCTACCGCACTCCCCAGGATGGCAAGGTGCTTCATGCTTCTCCTCTTTGAAGACGCCACCGCTCCCTCCAGAACAGAACCGTTTCGCCCCAGCCTCAAGACCTCGCCAACCCCCGACTGTGCCAGATCCCACCGTAAACGGCTGCGGAGCGGGGCTCGGCCGCCCGGGAATGGGATGTGCGGCGGGTTCAGTTGGGCTTGAAGAGGGTGTGGAAGCGGGTCATTCGGGCCAGGTAATCGTGCTCGTCGCCGAAGTAGATCGCCAGGGTGTCGGCGCCGGCTTCAGCAAGCTCGTAGGCCGACCGCACGACCGGCCCAGGATCCCCGCCGGACCAGTCCAGCCGCGTCCCAACCCGCACCGCGCGCCCCGATCGTCCCGTGTGGTCCGATCGGCCCGTGTGGTCCGGCTGGCCTGGGCCGCCAGGCTCGGCTGCCTCCGCGCGGAGGCGGGTGACGGCTGCGGCGAACCCGGCCGCGTCCAGGCCGAGGCCTTGCCACTCGTCACCGAAGCGCGCGGCACGGCGCAACGCGGGGACCGTCGTACCGCCGATCATGATCGGAAGCGGCGCGCGCAACTTCGGCTCGAACACACCGCCCAGATCCTCGCCGGAGAACAAGCCTCGAATGATCCCGAGGCACTCGTCCGTCCGCCGGCCGCGATCCTCGAAGGACGCACCCACCGCGGCGAACTCGGTCGCCTCCCACCCGGCGCCGACTCCGAGGACGACGCGCTCACCGGACAACCGGTGCAACGTCGCGGCCTGCTTGGCGACGACGTACGGGTTGCGCATCGGCAGCACCAACACGGAGGTGCCAAACCGGATCCGCGTCGTTCGCGCTGCCAGAAACCCGATGGTCACCAGCGGCTCGTAAACACCGCCGTACGTCGAGCCGAACTCACCCGGCGGCAACAGATGATCCGGCAACCACGCCGTGCCATACCCGAGTTCCTCGGCCGCGACGGCGAGCTCGACCAACCGTTCGGGAGCCATGGCTGCCGACTCGTCCGGCAGAACCACCTGCAGTTCGACCATGCGCCCGACCCTAACCGCTCTGAGGGGGCCAGCGGGTCGCAGGCGTAGGTCAGGCGAGCGCCAGGCCGGACCTGTGCCACTCACCAAGCCGGGTGCCTGACCGCGGCCGCGAGGTGGTCGAGCGTGAGCTACCCGTCCGTAGGTTGGTTGGTGAGTGGTGCAAGCCCGGCATCGAGTGGTCGGCGGGTACTGGTGAGTGAGTGGTGCAGGTCCGGGGTGGAGTGGTCAGCGGGTACTGGTGAGTGAGTGGTGCAGGTCCGGGGTGGAGTGGTCAGCGGTCTTGGTGGAGGCGGCTATGCGGGCGTGTACCGGTGGGTGGGACGCCGGTCCGGGTGCGGCGTGTGGGGTTGGCGAGTGATGGGAGAGTGAAAGCGTGAAGATCTTGGTCGGTTATGTGCCAACTCCCGAGGGTGAGGCCGCGCTTACTGCGGCGGCTGCGGAGGCCGGGCTGCGTGGGGCGTCTGTTCTGCTGCTGAACACCAGTCGTGGTGATGCCTACATCGACGCTCGGTACGCCGACGCCGATGAGTTGGCCGCCGCTGAGGCCAGGCTGCGCGAGCACGGTGTCGAGGTGTCGGTGCAGCAGGCGGTCTCCGGCGGCGACGTAGCTGGTGAACTTCTCAAAGCAGCTGCCGCCGAAGATGTCGGCCTGATCGTCCTCGGTCTGCGTCGCCGGAGCCCTGTCGGCAAACTGATCCTCGGCAGCACCGCCCAACGCGTCCTCCTGGAGTCCCCCGTCCCAGTCCTCGCCGTCAAGGCTCCGTCCGCACACGAGTAGCCGCCCCGCTCGCCAGCTACGCGGTGGCTGCTGGCGAGGGGTCCGGCGAGGTGGCTTCCTGCGGACGCCCAGGCCATCACATCTGCAGTTGATGTCGGATCGCTCCGCCTTGGAGTCGGTTGGCCGGCCGATTGTGATGGCTTGGGGGTCCGGTACGGCTGGTCGGCTTTGGTAAACCGGGTGAGGGGCTGGGGGTGGGCGCTTAAACTGGTGTGGTTATGCCTGATGCCCGGACCGAGTCGTCGAGTCCTTCCCCAGCCACCGGTCCCGTCCAGGACCCCGCCGTACGCCGTCGGCCTCGTCGCCGGCGTGGACCGAAGCCGGGCGGTACGCCGGGATCCAAGCAGGGCTCGACTCAGACCGACACCAGCGACAACCTCCCCGGCGAGGGTGGGTTGTCGGTCGGTGAGGTGGCGGCTCGGTTGGATGGGTTGCTGACGTCTGATCGGGAGCAGCTTGGGCGGCGGTTGGAGCGGGTTCGGGGAACGCAGGATGCGCGGAAGCGGGCGCAGGCGCTCCAGACTCTGGTCGGGGCCGTGGAGCAGGCTGAGCGGCGGGTCGAGGTACGGCGGGCTGCCGTGCCGGAGATCTCTTATCCGGAAGAGTTGCCGGTCAGTCAGCTGAAGGACGAGATCGCGGCGGCGATCCGGGATCACCAGGTGGTGGTGGTCGCGGGTGAGACCGGCTCCGGGAAGACGACGCAGATTCCGAAGATCTGTCTCGAGCTGGGTCGTGGTCTGCAGGGCATGATCGGGCACACCCAGCCGCGGCGGCTGGCGGCGCGGACGGTGGCGGAGCGGATCGCGGAGGAGCTCGGCACCGAGCTCGGCGAGACGATCGGGTTCGCGATCCGGTTCACCGACAAGGTCAGCGACCGGTCGTTGGTCAAGGTGATGACCGATGGCATCCTGCTCAACGAGTTGCAGCGGGATCGCGACCTGACCCGCTACGACACCCTCATCATCGACGAGGCGCACGAGCGCAGCCTGAACATCGACTTCATCCTCGGGTACCTCAAGCGGCTGCTCCCCCGCCGCCCAGACCTCAAGGTGATCATCACCTCGGCGACCATCGACCCCGAGCGGTTCGCCGCGCACTTCGCCGACAGCAGCGGTACGCCGGCCCCGATCGTCGAGGTCTCCGGCCGGACGTACCCGGTCGAGGTCCGCTACCGCCCGATCAACGACCCGGACGACCCGAGCACGATCGACCGCGACCAGACCCAGGCGATTCTGGATGCCGTCGACGAACTCGAGTACGAGGCCGACGGCGACGTACTGGTCTTCCTCAGCGGTGAACGCGAGATCCGCGACACGGCCGACGCGTTGAACGACAAGTTCAAGAGCGATCGGCGAAACACCACCGAGATCCTGCCGCTGTACGCACGGCTGTCGAACGCCGAGCAGCACCGCGTCTTCCAGGCGCACACCAATCGCCGCATCGTCCTCGCGACCAACGTCGCCGAGACCTCGCTGACCGTCCCCGGCATCAAGTACGTGGTCGACCCCGGTACGGCGCGCATCTCGAGATACAGCCATCGCACCAAGGTCCAGCACCTGCCGATCGAGCCGGTCTCGCAGGCCAGCGCCAACCAGCGCAAGGGCCGCTCCGGCCGGACCAGCGACGGCATCTGTATCCGGCTGTACTCCGAGGAGGACTTCGAGAACCGTCCGGAGTTCACCGATCCCGAGATCCTGCGCACCAACCTGGCGTCCGTCATCCTGCAGATGACCTCGATCGGGCTCGGCGACATCGCCGCGTTCCCGTTCATCGACGAGCCGGACAAGCGCAGCATCACCGACGGCCTGCAGTTGCTCACCGAGCTCGGTGCCATCGAAGCCGCCAAGGCCTCCGATCGCCACCGCCGGCTCACCCCGATCGGTCGTCAGCTGGCCCAGATCCCGCTGGACCCGCGCCTGGCCCGGATGATCGTCGAGGCCGACAAGAATGCGTGCGTCCGCGAGGTGATGGTGATCGCGGCCGCGCTGTCCATCCAGGACCCGCGCGAACGCCCGACCGACGCCGAGGCCCAGGCCCAGCAGGCGCATGCCCGCTTCCGCGATCCGAACAGTGACTTCCTCGGGTTCCTGAACCTCTGGAACTACCTGAAGAAGCAGCAGAAAGAGCTCTCCGGCAACCAGTTCCGCCGGATGTGCCGCAGCGAGTACCTGAACTACCTGCGCGTCCGCGAGTGGCAGGACATCTTCGCCCAGCTCCGCCAGGTCGCGTCCCAGATCGGCGTCACCCTGAACACCGGCGAGCCGGCCGATCCGCAGAGCGTCCACGTCGCGCTGATGTCCGGTCTGCTCTCCCACCTCGGCATGAAGGACCCGGCCAACCAGCACCAGTACCTCGGTGCCCGCGGCACCAAGTTCGCCATCTTCCCCGGCTCCGGCCTGTTCAAGAAGCCGCCGCAGTTCGTGATGGCGGCCGAGCTGGTCGAGACGTCCCGTCTGTGGGCGCGGGTGAACGCGAAGATCGAGCCGGAGTGGGCCGAGGATCTCGCCGGGCATCTGATCAAGCGCTCGTACTCCGAGCCGCACTGGGAACGCAAGGCCGGTGCCGTGATGGCCTACGAGAAGGTCACGCTGTACGGCGTACCGATCGTTGCCCGGCGCAAGGTCAACTACGGCAAGGTGGACCCGGAGGTGTCGCGCGAGCTGTTCATCCGGCACGCGCTGGTCGAGGGCGACTGGGACACCCACCACAAGTTCTTCCACGAGAACCGCAAGCTGATCGAGGAGGTCGAGGAGCTCGAGGAACGCACCCGCCGCCGCGACCTCCTGGTCGACGACGAGACGCTGTTCGCCTTCTACGACGAACGTATCGGCTCCGAGGTCGTCACCGGGACGCACTTCGACACCTGGTGGAAGAAGGCCCGGCAGCGGGATGCCGACCTGCTCGACTTCGAGCGGTCGCTGGTGGTCCGCGAGGGCGCCGAGGTCAGGGCCGAGGAGTTCCCGCTGCACTGGACCCAGAACGGGATGACCTTCGATCTCACGTACGCCTTCGAGCCCGGGACCGACGCGGACGGCGTGACCGTGCACATCCCGCTGCTGGTGCTGAACCAGGTCACCGCGGACGGGTTCGAGTGGAGCGTGCCCGGGTTCCGCGAGGAGCTGGTCACCACGTTGATCAAATCCTTGCCGAAGGCAATCAGGCGGAACATCGTGCCCGCGCCGGACCACGCTCGCCAGGTCCTCCCCCAGCTCGACCCGGCCTCCGGCCCGCTCACCGATGCATTGGCCCGCGAACTGCGGAACCTGCGCGACGTGGTGATCGAGCCCGGCGACTGGGACTGGACCCGGGTTCCGGAGCACCTGCGGATGACGTTCCGGGTGATCGACGACAAGGGCAAGACCGTGGCCGAGAGCAAGGATCTCGCCAAGCTCAAGGAACGCCTGAAGCCGAAGACTACGGCGGCCATCTCCAAGGTCGCGTCGAAGGCGGTCAGCGGGCTGGAGCGGTCAGGCCTGACCGACTGGACGTTCGGTGACCTTCCGCGCAGCTTCTCCGAGCATCGCAACGGCCTGACGGTGGCCGGCTATCCGGCGCTGGTCGACGAGGGCAAAACTGTTGCGATCCGGCTGCAGGAGACCGAACGGGACCAGGCCGCCGCGATGTGGAACGGAACCCGCCGGCTCCTGCTGCTGACGATGCCGTCGGTGATCGACGTCGTACAAAGGAACCTGACCAACCAGCAGAAGATGACGCTGATGGCAGGCCCGCACCGCAACGTCGGTGAGCTGCTCGACGATGCGATCTCCGCGGCCGTCGACCAGTTGATGGCCGCTGCCCACGGCCCGGCGTGGAACCTGACCGCATTCTCCGTACTGCGCGACGCCGTACGCTCGGAGCTCGCGGACACCGTTCTCACAATCCTGCGCCAGGTCGAGCAGGTGCTAGCCCACGCGCGCACCGTGGACAAACAGATCTCGCGAGCCTCGAGCCCAGCACTGATCGCAGCGTGGTCCGACGTGCGCGGCCAACTGGAGAGTCTGGTCCACCCGGGCTTCATCACCGAGACCAGCGCCCGGCGGCTTCCGGATCTGGTCCGCTACCTGCGCGGGATGGAGCAACGCCTGGACAAGATCGGCGCCAACGCGATGCGCGACCGCTCCGGCATGGCGATCGTCCAGACCCTCACCGACGAGTACCGCAAACGCCTCCAGGCCGTCCCCACCGGCAAGTACCCCAGCCCCGAACTCCTCGAAGTCCGCTGGATGCTCGAGGAACTCCGCATCAGCCTCTTCGCCCAAACCATCGGTACGCCGTACCCCGTCTCCGAGAAGCGCATCCGCAAGGCGCTGGCGCAGAGCTAGGAGTCGAGGAGGCCGCGGGCGTGGGCGTGGACGGCGGTGCGTAGTTCGGGGGGATCGAGGATCTCGAAAGGCCAATAGATGCGGGTGACCTGGGCGACGAGGGGGCCCAGCTCGTTGGCGGCGAAGCGGACCTCGCAGGTGGTGGCATCGATCGGCTCGACCACTCCTTGGTGTGGCGGTATCGCTCTGCTGACCGTCGCGGCGTCGGCGTGCACGCGGATCCGGGCGACGATGTCCCAGGGCGCCACTCCGGTGCCTTCGGCAACGAGCTTGACCGGGTCGGGTGGGTCGTCGAACCGGTAACGCGCGCCGGTGAGCACGGGGTGGGCGATGCGGTCGACGCGGAACGTTCGCCAGGCCTGCCGGTCGCGGTCACGCGCGACGAGGTACCAGCGCCGGCCGGTGTGCACGATCTGCAGCGGCTCCACGCTGCGCTCGGACTCGGCGCCGTCGTGGGTGCGGTAGCGGAACCGGATCCCTTCGATATCACGGCACCCGGCCGCGAGCGTGACCAGAACCTCGCCATCAACGGTCGGCAGTTCACCCTGGGGCAACTGGGTGGTGTGCGCACCGATCGCCGCGACTTGCGCGCGTAACCGGGCGGGCAGCACCTGGTGGAGTTTGGCCAGCGCGGAGATCGCCGCCTCCTCAACCCCCGACACCGTCGTGGTCGTCGCTACGCGCAGGCCGACCGCGATCGCCACCGCCTCCTCGTCCTCGAGCAGCAGCGGTGGCAGCCGGCCGCCCGGTCCGAGGCGGTAGCCACCACCGATCCCGGCTTCGGCGTCGACCGGGTAGCCGAGTGATCGGAGCCGGGTGACGTCACGCCGTACGGTGCGGGGCGTGACATCGAGCCTTGTCGCCAGTTCGGCACCGTCCCACTGGGGGCGCGACTGCAGCAAGGACAGCAGGCGGAGCAACCGGGCCGCGGTATCCATGGTCCGGCCATTCTGCCTCGACCTGCGGACCGATTCTGTCCGCAGGTCGTTCTACGGTGACGTCATGACCACGACGCTGAAGCAGAACCTCCTGGACCTGTCCGACTTCGCCTGGCAGCGACTGCGCGGCCGGGTGGAGGGCCTGACCGACGAGGAGTACTTCTGGGAGCCGTTCGACGGCTGCTGGACGGTCCGGAAGACCGCGGAGGGCTTCTCCGCGGACTGGGCCTGGATCCCCCCGGAGCCGGCGCCGTTCACCACCCTCGCGTGGCGGATCACCCATATCGTGGACATCCTGCAGGAGGAGCGCACCGCCACCTGGCTCGGACACGAACCGGCGGCCGGCGACGGCGAACTGCCGGTGCCGGAATCGGCCGAGGCCGCCCTGGCAGCGCTCGATCAGGCGTACGACGTCTGGCGCCGGCGCGTTGCCGCACTCAGCCAGGACGATCTCGACCGGCCGATGGGTGAGATCGCCGGTCCGTGGGCCGAGCACGACGGCACCGCGTTCGCCCTGCACATCCTGGACGAACTCATCCACCACGGCGCGGAGGTGGGCACCGTCCGCGATTTCTACCGCGGGGTGCGAGCCGAGGACCCCTTCGCGGCCGCCCTGGCCGGTGAAGTGACACCGGCTGAGCGCCCGGCCCTGCTCGCCGAAGCTGCCGCCGCCCAGCGATGGGACGTCGTTCCGAAGCTCGCCGGCCTGGGCTTCGGCATCAACGAGCGGACCGCGGATGGAGTCTCCGCGGCGCACCTGGCCGCGGGGACCGGCTCGCTGGACACGTTGCGATTCCTGGTGGAGCACGGCGCGGACCTGTCGGCGACCGATCCCCGGTTCGGCGCCGACGTGCTCGGTTGGGCGAAATGGTTCAAGCAGCCGGAGATCGTCGAGTACTTGGAAACGCTCTGATCAGGGCACGAAGGCCCGTTGGGAGCGGTGGCGGAAGTCGCGGGGCGAGAGTTGGTGGGCTGTGGTGAAGCAGCGGGTGAAGTAAGACTGGCTGCTGAAGCCGCAGCGGGTGGCGATGGTTGCCACCGGGGCATTGGTTGCCGCTAGCAAAGAAGCGGCGTGCTCGAGGCGGAGGTCGGCGACGAAGGCTGTCGGTGTCACGCCGTACGTCGAACGCATCGAGCGAGACAGGTGTGCCGGACTGACACCGGCCAGTTCGAGGAGACGTGGAACCCCGCCGCGGAGGTTGTCCTCGGCACGCATCGCCGTACAGGCCTTGGCGAGCCAGCTGGGTGTGCCCGGACCGGCTGTGTCGTCCGCCGGTGCGAGCAGCTCGAGGAGATCAATCCAGAAGCGGACCAGGTCGTACGGGCCTGGCTGGTCTTGAAAGCGTTCCAGTGCGCGGTCGAAGACGGCGATCGCCTCAGTAGCGCGGAAGGTGACGGGCCGCCGCGCCGACGCCCAGCTCGCGGTCGGGTTGGTCCGGGTCAGGTCGAGAAACCCCAGCCAGGCAGAGCTCGGAAAGGCCACGTTGACGAACTCCAGCCCGTCGGGCGCCGAGCCCCGAACGGCGTGCCGGTCGCTCGGCCGGACCAGGACCACGTCCCCGGCCCGGAGCTGCTCGACGCCGGTAGGCAGCAAGTGTTCGCCGCTCCCCGATACGACGCCCATGAACTCGTGGAAGTCCGCATGCGTATGCAACTCGGTGTCGCGGGCGCGGGCCGGGATCCGCACCCGGGCGGCGTGATACGGCCGGCCGAATGCGTGCGCCTCGAACCGCAGCGCCTGACCCACATCAACACGCTACAAGTTCTCGTCAGCTCGCTGCTAGCAGGCAACTGAGGCAACCCAGCAGCATGAAGCCATGTACGAGACCGACGGTTACGTCATCTTCCGCAATGTCATCGACGAACAGCTGATCAAGGAAGTGAACGACCATGTCGAATGGTTGCAGGCCCGGCATCCCGACGTACGGCCCGAGCAGCTCGGGCACATCTACCTGCGCGACGATCCGTTCTGGGTCCGGCTGATCAGTGACGAGCGACTGCTCGACATCGCGGAACAGTTCGTCGGGCCGGACCTGGCGCTGTTCGCATCGCACTACATCTCCAAGCCGCCGTACTCGGGCCAGCCGGTGCTGTGGCACCAGGACGCCGCGTTCTGGCCGCTCGACCCGATGAACGTGGTGACGCTGTGGCTGGCCGTCGACCACTCGACGCCGGAGAACGGCTGCGTGCGGGTGATCCCCGGGAGCCATCGATCCGGCGTCTCCGGGATGCGGGACAACACCGAGGTCGAGAGTGTGCTCGGCAAGGAGATCGCGGTCGAGGTCGACGAGTCGGCGGCGGTCGACATGGTGCTGGCGCCTGGTGACGTCGAGGTGCACCACCCGAACATCGTGCACGGGAGCAACGCGAACACCTCGCCGAACCGGCGCTGCGGGCTGACGATCCGGTACATCCCGACGTCGACGCGGATCACCGATCCCGAGGTGCCGTACCCGAGCGCCTTCCACCTGCGCGGCGAGCCGGGCGTGAACAGCTACCAGCCACGCCCGACGTACGTCGAGGGCCGGCACTTCTCGTTCACCGGCAGCAGCGAGTGGGGCTGAGGCAGACAAAAGCCCGCCCCGGCCAGGTGGCCGGGGCGGGCTGTGCGAAGGCCTACTCGAGGCAGATTCTGAACGGGTGTCCCGCGGGATCGGCGTAGATACGCCAGCCGCGGGCGTTGTCGGCGGGTGGTGGGTCCAGGGGGTCGAGCGGTTCGGCCCCGAGCGCGACCACGGTGGCGTGGCCGCTGGAAAGATCCTCGACGATCAGGTCGAGGTGGAGATCCTGCGCGTCGGTGCCGGGCCACGTGGCCGGCACGTACTCCTCCGAGCGCCGGAAGGCCAGCGTCGAGAACCCGAGCGACGAGCCGGGGCCGGTCAGGCTCCGCCAGTCGTCGTCACCGCTCTCGTCGATGTCCAGGCCCAGCAGCGCCGAGTAGAACTGGGCTAGCTCGAGTGGGTCCAGGCAATCCAGCACCACCGAGCCGAGCCGCCCGGCAGTACTGCCCGGCTGCTCTGCCACCTGCGTCATCTGTCCTCCAACTTCTGTTCACGACTGCCTGCCCGTGTCGGGGCAGGACCGGCCAGGGCCCATCTGGTCGGAAGGCCCGGCCGCCTACGATGACAGGTCGGACGGACAGTTCGCATCTTTCGACACGCCTTCTTGACCGGTCAGCCGGTCGCGGACAGTGAACGGGCGCCAGGATTACCGGTGTACATCCTTCACGGTGGTAGCACGGCGGCGCTCGGAGAGCTTGCGGATCTTCGCCCGGGTGCCGCAGTCCTCCATGGCGCACCAGCGGCGCGAACGGTTCCGGCTGCGGTCGAGGAACAGGAAGCCGCAGCCACCCTCCTCGATCGGACAGGCCCGCAACTGGTGCAGCTCGACGGTCCGCAGCAACTCGACCGCCGCCGCCACCAATCGGTCCGGAATCATCAGCGCCGGCGACGTACCGACTTGAAGTTCGGCGACAGCGCCGCCGGGCACCAGCACCGAACGAGCTGCGGCTGCCGACCATCGCAACGTCAAAAGCTCAAGCGCAGCAGCCATTTCAGCAGACTCGTCACGCCGGGCCAGCACGGTATAGACAGCCTCGCGGATCTCGAGCGTCGCATGGAGTGCCTGCTCAGCCATTCCAGCCGCGCTGTCCCACGCTGTCGCGACCGCAGTCGCCTCGGTGTCGTCGGTCAACTCGATCCGTCGGCTCCAGGCCAGCAGATCGGCAGGCGCCGGAAGGTAGTCGAGCTCATCGGCCGCACCACCGGGCACGCGCGGCGCGACCGTGTTCACCAAGTCGAGGGCCGGATGGCCACCGACAATCCGGAGTACGTCATTGCGGTTGTCTGCCATGCATGAGATGCTACCACCATAATCACTTTTACTGGAATCACAGGTGACGTCATGTTCATCACGTCCCGCAGAGCCCATGCCTCACTGGTCATGCTCGGTGTCGGCACGTTCTCCTATGTGACCATCGAAGTGCTGCCGATCGGACTGCTGACGGTGATCGCCGCCGATCTGGGTCGCTCACGCTCCGACGTCGGACTCCTCGTCACCGGATACGCCGCCGTCGTCGTCCTGGCTTCGATCCCGCTGGCCAGGCTCACCCTGCGGCTCCCCCGCCGACTCGTCCTCGGCACCACACTCGGCCTGATGGCCGTCGGAGCCGCCGTCACCGCGCTGGCACCGACGTACGAGGTTCTCCTCGTCGCACGGCTGCTCACGGCGCTCTCGCACGCTCTCTTCTGGTCGATCATCTTCCCGATAGCGACCGGATTGTTCCCGCCGACCGTCCGCGGCCGGGTGGTCGCGAAGATCTCGATAGGCTCAGCGCTCGCTCCCGTGATCGGCATACCGCTCGGTACCTGGCTCGGTGAGCAGTTCGGGTGGCGGATCCCCTTCGCGCTCATGGCGGTGCTCGGGACCGCGACCTGTCTGAGCATCGCGTGCCTGCTGCCCCGGGTCGACGCCCAGGAGTCCGCGTCGGGCCGCGGCAGCGATCCCGACGTTCGCCGGTACGTCGTGCTCGTCGCCACCACGGCTCTCGGCGTGGCCGGCTTCCTGACCTTCAACACCTACGTCGCGCCGTTCCTGCTGGATGTCAGCGGCTTCACCTCCGGTGCACTCGGTCCGGTCCTCCTGGCCAGCGGACTGGGCGGCCTGACCGGAACTCTGCTCGTCGGCCGGATCCTCGACCAGCATCCGTGGGCTGCGATCGTCCTACCGCTCGTCCTGATCAGTGCGGCGCTGCTCGGCCTCTACACCCTCGGAGACCGGCAGGTGCCTTCGGTCCTACTCGTCGCCACTGCCGGGATGGCCTTCAGCGCGCTGGCGGTCGCCGTACTGAGCAGGACTATGCAGGTGGCTCCCGGCAACACCGACATGGCGTCGGCGGGTACCAGCACGGCGTTCAACATTGGGATCGCGGGAGGCGCCCTCATCGGTGGTGGGCTGCTCGACAGCACCGGCGTGCGGAGTGTCGCACTTGTCGGCGGCCTGCTCGCGGTCGTAGCTCTGGTAATCATGACTGCCGACCCGCCGGTGCTGGCTCGGCGCCGGGTGGCGGTGGCAGAGTGCGAACATGAGCGACCTGGGCGACAGGTTTGTGAAGAGGCGGCATGACCCGCCGACGGGGTTCTTCGAGGTCGAGGCGGCCGGCCTGCGGTGGCTCGCCGTACCCGGTGGTGCACTGGTCGCGGAGCCGCTCGACGTCTCCCCCGGCCAGCTGAGCACGGCCCGACTCGACATCGTTCCGCCGACCGGTGCCGCGGCTGACGAGTTCGGCCGGCGGCTCGCCGTCACGCACAACGCCGGCGCTCGGCACTTCGGCGTACCGCCGGACGGCTGGGACGGTGACGGGTACATCGGGACGATCAGACTGCCGCATGCGGTGGAGCCGCTGAAGTCATGGGGTGAGTTCTACGCGAATCTGCGGCTGCGGCCGTACGTGCGGACGGCGTACCAGCAGGGCTCGATCGATGGGCACCAACTGCAAGTGTTCGAGCGGGTGTGCATCCGGTTGGAGGCCGGAGAGTACGACGACCCGTCCGACGAGCCGAGCCGGATCCACGGCGACCTGTGGTCGGGGAACGTGGTGTGGGCGAAGGGCGGCGTACATCTGGTCGATCCGGCCGCGCACGGCGGTCACCGAGAGACAGATCTCGCCATGCTCGGCCTCTTCGGCCTACCGCAGCTCGAGCGGGTGCTGCGCGCGTACGACGAAGCGCACCCGCTCGCGGACGGCTGGCGCGACCGGGTCGGACTGCACCGTCTGCACCCCCTCTTGACTCACGTAGTCATGTTCGGTGGAAGCTACGTTCCACAAGCCATTGCGATGGCTCACAAGTACGGCTGAGTCACGACCTCCGGAGGCCACCCTGATCCCCCAGCCCGTCACACAGACCGCTCTGCAAGGCCAGACCTTCACGTTGCAGTCCTCTGCGACCGTAGGAGTGGTCACCCCGTCCGAGGCCGCCAGCAGTGTCGCCGACCAGTTCGCCGCCCGGCTGCGCCTCTCCACCGGCTTCCCACTGCCTGTCCAGCCAGGCGCCGGCACCATCACGCTCTCCACCGACGGACCGAGCTCTCTCGGCGCAGAGGGCTACGAGCTCCGCGTGGACGACTCGACCGTGACCATCACGGCAGCCACGCCAGAGGGGCTGTTCCGCGGTGTCACCACGCTCAGGCAGCTCCTGCCTGCCAAGGCCGAAGCCGCCACGGAGCAAGCTGGCCCCTGGGAGATCGCCGGTACGACGATCTCCGACGCACCGCGCTACCCCTACCGCGGCGTCATGCTCGACGTCTCCCGGCACTTTTTCTCGGTCGCCGACGTCAAGCGGTACATCGACCTCGCATCGCTCTACAAGCTCAACCAGCTCCACCTGCACCTGTCCGACGACCAGGGCTGGCGGATCCAGGTGGACTCCTGGCCGGAGCTGACGAAGTACGCCGCCGGCTCCGAGGTGGGCGGTGGACCGGGTGGCCACTTCACGAAGGCGGACTTCGCCGAGATCGTGATGTACGCCGCTGAGCGCTTCATGACCGTGGTCCCGGAGATCGACACCCCGGGACACACCAACGCGGCGCTGGCGTCGTACGCGGAGCTCAACGCCGACGGCGAGGCGACGCCGCTCTACACCGGCACCGAGGTGGGGTTCAGCTCGCTCACCGTGGACAAGGACCTCACCTACGAGTTCCTGGACGACGTGTTCCGGGAGGTGGCCGAGCAGACCCCCGGCGACGTCATTCACCTCGGCGGGGACGAGGCGCACTCGACCCCGCACTCGGACTACCTCACCTTCGTGCCGAAAGCGGCCGAACTGGTCGTCAAGCACGGCAAGCGGGTGATGGGCTGGCACGAGATCGCGGATGCCGACCTTCCGGCCGGCAGCATCGTGCAGTACTGGGGAACCGACGACGACCGGGCACAGGCGCTGGCCCGCAAGGGTGTGACGCAGGGGGCCGAGGTGGTGATGTCACCGGCCAACCGCGCGTACCTGGACATGAAGTACGACCAGGACACGCCCTATGGCCTCGACTGGGCCGGGCTGATCAGCGTGGAGAAGTCCTACAGCTGGGATCCGGCCACCCTGATCCCGGAGTTGCCTGAGAGCGCCGTGATCGGCGTGGAGGCGCCGCTCTGGACGGAGACGCTCGACAACATGGCCACGGTCGAGTTCATGGTGTTCCCCCGGCTACCAGGGGTCGCCGAGCTCGGCTGGTCACCGGCGTCCGCGCTGGAATGGTCCACCTACAAGGACCGCCTCGCCGAGCAGGGGTCGCGGTGGGAGGTCCTCGGCGTGAACTTCTACCGCGCGCCGGAGATCGACTGGCGTTAGCGCTGCAGGACCCGGTCCAGTAGCCACGCAGTGGTCTGGTCCAGGTCCTGTTCGGCGACGGTGTGGTGCGTGGCGTCCGCGTCCGGGGCGTCGCGCACCTCCAGCCGGTAGACGTACCGATCCGGCTGGGGCCGCCCGGAACCCAGGTCGGCGGCGCCGAGGGCCTGTACGGCGGCCTCGAGCCGATCCGCGTCCGGCTCGGCACTGGTGTCGAGCTCGCCGTGCGCCATCAGACCGGCGAAACCCCCGCTACGTGTGACTTTGACGATCAACCCAGCCTCCTTGCGGTTCACCCTTGCGTGCTGCGCAACGAATGTCCAGAGTCGCGCGACACGCCGGAAAACTCGATCAGAATCACGCGGCCATCACCCGGCGTACCGGTGAATGACCTTCGTTGCCATCCCGGCGCAGGCGTGCGCGGCCGCGAATCAGCAGGTCGGCGCGGGGTTTCCGCCGCGGGCCGGCCGAGCGGGGCCTGAATTCGCGCGGCCACGGAGCGTGGCGGGCGGCGACTCGCAGCGACACGTGTTCGTGGTCACCCCTTCCACAAGGCCACAGATCGGCTACAGTTATCGCGTTGCACTTTTGGACTCCCACTGACTTTCGCTGTGCTGCATGGCCGGTTCTGTCTTCTGGGGCCTTTCGGCGACACGTGGCTCATGAGGTGTGGGTCGCGGTTTGTTACAAGCCATCAAGGAGATAGACACAAATGGCTGTCGGTACTGTCAAGTGGTTCAACGCTGACAAGGGCTTCGGCTTCATCACCCCGGATGACGGTGGCGCGGACGTGTTCGCGCACTACTCGGCCATCCAGACCTCGGGCTTCCGCTCGCTGGACGAGAACCAGCGCGTCGAGTTCGAGATCACCCAGGGCCAGAAGGGCCTGCAGGCGGAGAACATCCGTCCGATCTGATCTTTGGATCACCCTTCTAGCAAGTGATCGAAGGGGCCGTGCACCACACCGGTGCACGGCCCCTTCGCCGTCCCGCCTGGGTCCGGCGTGCTAGCGCAGACGCGGAATGATGTCGGTGACGATCGTCTCCAGGGTGTCCTCGGAGCCGGCGTAGACGCCTTCGGGGCGGGGCCAGTGGGTGATGACGTCGGTGAATCCAAGGACGGCGGCGCGGCTGACGACATCTTCGAAGGCGTCGGGGCTGGACAGGGCGTAGCGGGCCGAGTCCAGCGCGAGGTAGCGGTCGAACGGGCGGCCCTCGAGGACGTCGTCCAGCCGGTGGCTGAGGTCGGTGACGGCGGCGAACCAGGTGTCGAAGTCCGGCGACTTCGGGCCGGTGGTGACCCAGCCGGCGCCGTACTGCACGGCCAGGCGGAGTGACCGCGGGCCGTTGGCGGCCATGATGAACGGGACGCGGGGCTGCTGGATGCATCCGGGCAGCGTGCGGCCGTTGCGGGTCTCGAAGTACTCGCCCTTGAAGTCGACGCCGTCAGTCGTCAGCAACTTGTCCAGCAGCTCGACGAACTCCGCGAACCGGTCCACCTTCTGCCGCGGGCTCAGGTCCGGGCCGCCCTGGATGGTCGCGTCGAGGCTGCCGCCCGAACCGATGCCGCAGAGGAACCGCCCGTCGGAAACATCGTCGATGGCGAGGATGTCCCGGGTCAGCGCGAGCGGGTGCCGGAAGTTCGGCGAGGTCACGAAGGTGCCGAGCTTGATTGTGTTCGTCGCCAGCGCCGCCGCCGTCAGCGTCGGCGTCGTCCCGTACCACGGCGAGTCCTGCAGGCCGCTCCAGGTCAGGTGGTCGTACGTCCACGCGTGGTCGAAGCCGTACTCCTCCGCCCGCCGCCACAACGGCGCGGCGTCCTTCCACCGGTACTCCGGCAGGATCGTGATCCCGAAGCGCATGTCCGCACCCTAGCCGCCGACCGGCACGCCGAGCGAATGTGGCCGAGACCACGATTGCCCCCGCCACCCGGCAGCCGAAGTCGCGGTTCCGGACTCGACCGCGTCACCTTCGGTGTCACCGCGGTCATCGCCCTGGCCTTCGTTGCCTGGGGCATCGCCGACGCCTCCACTCTCGGTACGGCGTCCACCTCGGCCCTCGGCTGGGTCGAGCAGAACACCGGCTGGCTGTTCGTCCTGCTGGCCTCCGGCTTCGTCGTCTACGTGATCTGACTGGCGGCCGGCCGGTACGGGCGGATCCCGCTCAGCGCGGACGACGAGCAGCCCGGAGCCGAAGAAGCCGCTGGTGGTGTTCTGGGGCGTCCTGACCGGTGCTGTGGCGGCCGTGATGCTGCTGGCCGGTGATGGTGGGGCCGACGCGCTCCAAGGCCTGCAGAACCTCACCATCGTGGCCGCGTTGCCGTTCGCGCTGGTGATGGTTGGGCTGGCAGTAGCGCTGGCCAAGGACCTGCGGACGGATCCCTTGATGTTGCGGCACGCGATCGGCTCGGAGGCGGTCGAGGCGGCAGTGATCGAGGGTGTCAGCAACCACGGCGAGGACTTCTCGCTGGTGGTCAAACCCCCGGACGACTAGGGGTCTTGAAGGTGGCTAGGGAGCTCGTACCGATGCTCCCTAGCCACACCTTTCCGTCGCGTTCGCGGACGCCGGTGGGCATGTGGAAGCTGGGGTGCTTGGCGCGGAGGTCGTGGACCACTGCGCCCGTCTCGTCGTACGCCTGGATCTCGATGATGTCGGCGGCCTTGGGCTTCAGCGCATCCGGCAGGGCCCAGACGCCCTTCCGCAGGACAGGATGCTTCGGCAGCAGCAGATCCAGCAGCGCGTTGCGTGGCGAGCCGACGGCGACCCAGATCAGTCCGTCCGAGCCGCGGGCGATGTTGTCCGGCAGTCCTGGGATCGAGGCGAGCTGCTCAGGCTCGGCGTCGTCGACGGTGAGATCGAGCTTGAAGAGGCTGTAGGTGGCCGTCTCAGCCCAGAAGAGGGTACGGCGATCTGCACTGAGCGCGACGCCGTTCGGGAAGGCACGGCCGGTCGTCAGCCGGGTCACCACGCCGTCCGGGGTCAGCCGGTACACGCTGCCGGTCGCGGAGTGCTCGAGCAGATCCGCCATCCACTCGTCGATGCCGAACCGGGTCGAGGAGTCGGTGAAGTAGATCGTGCCGTCCTCGGTCACGTCCGCGTTGTTGCAGAAGCGCATCGGCCGGCCGTCGATCTCGGCCAGCAGGGTCGCGATCCGGCCGTCCTTGTCCATGGTCAGCAGGCCGCGATTGGCGTCGCAGATCAGCACCTTGCCGTCGGGCAGCCACTCCAGCCCGAGGGGACGGCCGCCCGTGTCGGCCAGCGTGGAGATCGTCTTGCCGTCGGCGCTGACCCGCAGGATCCGTCCGTCGTACAGGCCAGTCAGGACGCTGCCGTCGTCGTCGATCAGCGTGTCCTCGGGGCCGCCCCCGGGCAACGCGACCGTTTCCACGTCGACGTTCTTGGGGTGCCGCGCCGGCGGCGCGGGCGGAGGAGTCCAGCGAACGGGCGCGATCGACGACTTCATGCCGCAGACCTTAGCGCGCTGCATCCGGATGACCACAAGACGCCACAGCCCGGACCGATCCAGGATCGGTCCGGGCTGCCAACGTCGAACGTGTCTAGAAGATGACCTCGCCGCGGGCGCGCCGGGCGCGCAGCTTCTCCAAGGCCTCCTCGAGGATATCGGCCGCCTCCTGCTCGGAGCGCCGTTCCTTCACGTAGGCCAGGTGGGTCTTGTAGGGCTCGATCTTCGGCGGCGGGGGCGGGTTGTTCACATCGGTGCTGGTCGGCAGACCGCACCGCGGACAGTCCCACGCCTCCGGAATCGACGCCTCGACCGCGAACACCGTCGCGGTCTCGTGCCCGTTGGCACAGAAGAACACGATGCGCTGCCGGGGCGCGCTGTCGCCGCGCTCCGCCTCGCCCATCGGGCCCGCACCGACCCGGCTGCCACGAATAGCGCTGCCACCACCAGCCACGGGAACCTACTCCCCTTCAGCCGAGCTTGTAGAGCAGGCCGAGCGCGACGATGGCGGCGAACCAGACCAGGCCGATGCCGACGGTGATCCGGTCCAGGTTCCGCTCGGCGACCGAGGAGCCGCCCAGGCTGGACGACACACCGCCGCCGAAGAGGTCCGACAGACCGCCACCGCGGCCTTTGTGCAGCAGCACGAGCAGCGTGAGCATGAGGCTGCAGATGATCACGACGATCGAGAAAGCGAGAATCACGAGGAGTAGCCTAACTGAAGGTCCAGGTAACGGCAGATTCCGGCGAATTCGTCCGCCTGGAGGCTCGCACCTCCGACCAGACAGCCGTCGACGTCCGGTTGGGCCATAATGCCACTTGCGCTGGCCATCTTCACCGATCCACCGTAAAGAATCCGTACCGAGTCGGCCACCGAGGGTGAGATCGTCTCCTCGATCCGGCCCCGGATCGCCGCGATGACCTCCTGTGCGTCCTCCGGAGTGGCCACCTCGCCGGTGCCGATCGCCCAGACCGGTTCGTAGGCGATGACGAGCTTGCGGACGTCGTCGGCCTTGATCCCGGCCAGCGCGCCGTCGATCTGCCCCAGGCAGTGGTCGACGTGACCGTCGGCCTTGCGGATCTCCAGGCCCTCGCCGACGCAGACGATCGGGACCAGGCCGGCCTCGAGCGCCTTGGCCGTCTTGGCGTTGACCAGCGCGTCGTCCTCGTTGTGGTACTGCCGGCGCTCGGAGTGGCCGGTCAGTACGTAGGTGCAGCCGAGCTTGCTCAGCATCGCCGCCGAGATCTCGCCGGTGTAGGCCCCCGCGTCGTGCGTCGACACGTCCTGCGCGCCGTACTTGATCTTCATCCGGTCACCGTCGACCAGCGTCTGCACGCTGCGGATGTCGGTGAACGGCGGCAGCACCGCCACCTCGACCCGCTCGAAGTCGTGCTTCTTGTCCTGCAGCGTCCACGACAGCTTCTGCAGCAGGTGCACGGCCTCGACGTGGTTGAGGTTCATCTTCCAGTTGCCCGCCATCAACGGCGTACGGGCAGCTGTGGTGTCAGCCATGTGGGTCAGTCCTCTTCCAGTACGGCGAGCCCCGGGAGCTCCTTGCCCTCCAGGTATTCGAGCGACGCCCCACCGCCGGTGGAGATGTGCCCGAACTGGTCGTCGGCGAAGCCTAGCTGGCGCACCGCCGCGGCCGAGTCACCGCCACCGACCACGCTGAGGCCGTCCACCTCGGTCAACGCCTGCGCGACGGCCTTGGTTCCGCCGGCGAACGCCGCCATCTCGAAGACACCCATCGGGCCGTTCCAGAACACGGTCTTCGCGCCGGCGATCTCGGCCGCGAACGCCTTGCCGGACTCCGGGCCGATGTCGAGGCCGAGCTCGTCGGCCGGAATCGCGTCCGCGGCGACCACCGTCGCCGGCGAGTCCGCCTTGAACTCGGGCGCGACCACGATGTCGGTCGGCAGCACGATCTCGACGCCCTTGGACTTCGCGGTCTCCAGGTAGCCCTTGACCGTGTCCAGTTGGTCGTCCTCGAGCAGGCTCTTGCCGACCTCGTGGCCCTGCGCCTTCAGGAACGTGAAGACCATGCCGCCGCCGATCAGCAGCTTGTCGGCCTTGGCCAGCAGGTTGTCGATCACCGCGAGCTTGTCCGACACCTTCGCGCCGCCGAGCACGACGACGTACGGGCGGGCCGGCTCCTCGGTCAGCTTCTTCAGTACGTCGACCTCGGCGAGCACCAGGCCACCGGCGGCGTGCGGCAGCTTGCGCGCGACGTCGTACACACTGGCCTGCTTGCGGTGCACGACACCGAAGCCGTCGCTGACGAACACGTCGGCCAGCGCCGCGAGCTCGTCGGCCAGCTGCTCGCGCTGCGCCTCGTCCTTGCTCTCCTCGCGCGGGTCGTACCGCACGTTCTCGAGCAGCAGGACCTCACCCTCGTCCAGATGCTGTACGGCGGACTGCGCGGAGTCGCCCGTGACATCGCCGGCGAAGTGCACCGTGATGCCCTCTGGCTGCAGCAGCTCGCCGAGCCGCTTGGCCACCGGGGCCAGCGTGAACTCCGGGTTCGGCGTGCCCTTCGGGCGGCCGAGGTGCGCGGTGACGATCACCTTCGCGCCGGCCTTGGCCAGCTTGATCAACGTCGGCAGGGACGCCCGGATGCGGCCGTCGTCGCCGATCGTCTCGTCCTTGATCGGCACGTTCAGGTCGGAGCGGACCAGCACCCGCAGGCCGGCCAGGTCGCCGAGGTCTTCGATGGTCTTCACGGTTCAGCTTTCCTCGAGATCAGCGATGAGCCTGCGCCCGGGAAGACACCAGGTCTACCGGACGCAGGCTGCGATGTGTGAAGGGTCAGAGCGAAGCGCCGACGTGGTTGACCAGGTCGACGAGGCGGTTGGAGTAGCCCCACTCGTTGTCGTACCAGCCGACGACCTTGACCTGGTTGCCGATCACCTTGGTCAGGCCCGCGTCGAAGATGCAGGAGGCCGGGTCGGTGACGATGTCGGTGGAGACGATCTCGTCCTCGGTGTAGGTCAGGTAGCCCTTCAGCGACCCCTCGGCGGCGGCCGCCCGGTAGGCGTCCTTCACCTCGTCGACGGTGACCTCGCGGCCGACGGTGACGGTGAGGTCGGTGGCCGAGCCGGTCGGGACCGGAACGCGCAGCGCGTAGCCGTCCAGCTTGCCCTTGAGCTCCGGCAGCACGAGGCCGATCGCCTTCGCGGCACCGGTCGAGGTCGGCACGATGTTCAGCGCGGCGGCGCGGGCGCGGCGCAGGTCCTTGTGCGGGCCGTCCTGCAGGTTCTGGTCCTGGGTGTACGCGTGGATCGTGGTCATCAGACCCTTCTCGATCGTGAACGCGTCGTTCAGAACCTTGGCCAGCGGGGCGATGCAGTTGGTGGTGCAGGACGCGTTCGAGATCACGGTGTGCTTCTCGGCGTCGTACAGGTCGTGGTTCACGCCCATGACGATGGTCAGGTCCTCGTTCTTCGCCGGGGCGGAGATGATGACCTTCTTGGCGCCGTTGTCGGCGTGCGTCTTGGCCTTGGTGGCGTCGGTGAAGAAGCCGGTCGACTCGATCACCACGTCGGCGCCGACGTCGGACCACTTCAGGTTCGCGGGGTCGCGCTCGGCGAACGCCTTGAAGCTCTTGCCGGCGACGGTGATGTCGTCGTCGGTGGCGGAGACCTCGCCCGGGAAGCGGCCCAGGATCGAGTCGTACTTCAGCAGGTGAGCGAGGGTCTGGTTGTCGGTCAAGTCATTGACGGCGACGACCTCGATGTCGGCACCGGACGCCTGCGCGGCGCGGAAGAAGTTACGGCCGATCCGGCCGAAGCCGTTGATACCTACGCGTACGGTCACGGGACTGCGTCTCCTCAAAACTAGCTGTCGAGCACTGCCGCTACAGCCCGAAGACTAGCCCAACAGCCCACTGGGCCAACTGGTACCGTCCACATCAGACCACCATGACCGGCCGGTAGCTCCATGAGCAGACCACCCCGACGCGACACTGCCCCGGAAACCTCCCGGGGCAGTGGTTTGTATACCAGTTGACCAGCTGGTGACGTCAGCGCTCCACAGCCGGGGTGGCCCCGCGCGCGCTCAGCGCACCGGCGATGCGGCCCTTGGCCCCGTCCGGACGCCCGGGTGCGGTGGCGCCGTCGACCGGGCGGCGTTCGGCATCCAGCAGTTTCTTGGCGAAGGCTGCGTCGCCGGCCTGGCCCACACGCAGTGCGCCGGCCATCTTGTCCATGGTGCTCGGCGGTGCCGGTACGGCGTCGTCCGGCCAGCTGGCGGCAGGTCCGGTGTCGGCGACCATCTTGCTCTGGCCCTGCTGCTTCGCGGCTTCCTGCTGCTTGCGGTACTCCTCGAGGGCCCTTGCCTGCTCAGCGGCCTTCAGCAGGTTCTCGGTCTTCACCCGCTCGAACTCGTCGCGTGCTCTGGCTTCGTCTTCTGCCGTGCCCATTGGTCTCCGATCGTCGTTGCTTGGGGTACGACGATCCAACCAACGTCGCCGGGGCGTCGTGGGCTCTGCGAGATAACGATCCGGTCAGGCCGGGTCGAGCATCTCGGGGGTGAGGTTGGCTTCGGTGTTGGGGATGTTGAGGTCGGAGGCGCGCTTGTCGGCCATCGCGAGCAGGCGGCGGATGCGGCCGGCGACGGCGTCCTTGGTGAGGGCCGGCTCGTGCAGTTGGCCGAGCTCTTCCAGGCTGGCCTGCTTGTGCTCCAGCCGTAGCTTGCCTGCCACCTGCAGGTGATCCGGTACGTCGTCGCCGAGAATCTCCAGCGCCCGCTCGACCCGCGCGCCCGCCGCGACCGCCGCGCGGGCGGAGCGGCGCAGGTTCGCGTCGTCGAAGTTGGCCAGCCGGTTCGCGGTCGCGCGGACCTCGCGGCGCATCCGCCGCTCCTCCCACGCCAGCACGGACTCGTGCGCGCCGAGCCGCGTGAGCAGCGCGCCGATGGCGTCGCCGTCGCGAATCACCACGCGGTCGACGTTGCGCACCTCGCGGGCCTTTGAGCCGATCCCGAGCCGACGGGCCGCGCCGACCAGGGCGAGTGCCGCCTCCGGCCCCGGGCAGGTGACCTCGAGCGAAGACGATCGGCCGGGCTCGGTCAGCGAACCGTGGGCCAGGAACGCCCCGCGCCAGGCCGCCACCGCGTCACACGACGCACCGGACACGACCGCCGGCGGAAGGCCACGGACGGGCCGGCCGCGGTTGTCGACCAGGCCGGTCTGCCGCGCCAGCGCGTCGCCGTCGCGGACGACGCGGACGACGTACTTGGTCTGCTTCCGGATTCCGGACGGGGAGATCACCACGACGTCCGACGGGTGCCCGAAGATCTCGGCGATGTCCTTGCGCAGCCGCCGGGCCGCGGCACCGCTGTCCAGTTCCGCCTCGACGACGATCCGGCCGGACACCAGGTGCAACCCGCCCGCGAACCGCAACACGGACGACACCTCGGCCTTGCGGCAACAGGGTTTTGTGACCTGAATACTGGTCAGCTCGGACTTCACCTGTGCTGTCATCGCCATAGAAGGCATCCTCCCACCACTGTCAAAGACCCTCGGGGCCCGTCCCTCGATGCG